>NZ_CAWUDG010000026.1:0-60537 GCF_963920885.1 Anabaena sp. CCY 0017
CGATTCTGAAAGTTTCTTGAATGAATTCAGCGATGTAGATTCCATCTCTGGTGGACAAGTTACTATCGCTGGTGGTACCGTCGCTACTGGTGCTACCTATGCTGCCAGCAATCCTTTGTCACTCACCAAGTTAGCTGAAGCCTTTGTAACTGTTTATGCCATTGAACACGTAACTATCTTGGCTAAATCCTTCAGCATCACTGGTGTTTACTAATCACTGTGATTAATTACTTCAAATAAATGGCTCTTTGGGGATGCAAGGCATGATTTGATTACCAATAATCCCCAAGAGCCAGACAGATTCAATGCTCTCGATTTTCACTGAAACAAACAAGTCTTCACAAGTCTTTTAGGAGTACATCATGGCTAATATCACTCTTTCTGAATTACACGCTGCTGGTTCTGAATTGTTCAACGATTCTGAAAGTTTCTTGAATGAATTCAGCGATGTAGATTCCATCTCTGGTGGAGCAGCAGTAGCTGCTACAGGTGCAACCTATGCCGCCAGCAATCCTTTCACCTTAACCAAGTTAGCTGAAGCTTTTGTAACTGTATATGCCATTGAACACGTAACTATCTTGGCTAAATCCTTCAGTATAACTGGTGTTTACTAATCGCTCTAGTTAACAACTCAAATAAATGGCTCTTTGGGGATGCAAGGCATTCTTTGATTACCAATCATCCCCAAGAGCTAGACAGATTCAATGCTCTCGATTTTCACTGAAACAAACAAGTCTTCACAAGTCTTTTAGGAGTACATCATGGCTAATATCACTCTTTCTGAATTACACGCTGCTGGTTCTGAATTGTTCAACGATTCTGAAAGTTTCTTGAATGAATTCAGCGATGTAGATTCCATCTCTGGTGGAGCAGCAGTAGCTGCTACAGGTGCAACCTATGCCGCCAGCAATCCTTTCACCTTAACCAAGTTAGCTGAAGCTTTTGTAACTGTATATGCCATTGAACACGTAACTATCTTGGCTAAATCCTTCAGTATAACTGGTGTTTACTAATCGCTCTAGTTAACAACTCAAATAAATGGCTCTTTGGGGATGCAAGGCATTCTTTGATTACCAATCATCCCCAAGAGCCAGACAGATTCATTAATCGAATGGCACTAATTATCACAAGTCTTTTAGGAGTAATTCATGGCAACTATCACTCTTGATCAACTATATGCTACTGGCTCTGAACTGTTCCACGATTCCGAAAGCTTTCTCAATGAACTGAGTGATGTCGATTCTAGCTCTAAGGATCAATATAACGTTGTCGGCGGCATAATTACATTCACTGCATTAGCTGGAACATTTGTCGGTACTTATGCCATTGGTCATGCTACTTATGTGGCCAAGTCATATAGTCAACCGCATTATGGGTATGGGCGGCGCTTCTAGCTTTGTAGTTAATTATTAATCTTGATGGCTGTCTTGAGATTAAAGGTAAAAAATAAGCAATTTTATTTGAGATAAAACCTCACAATGAAAAGTGAAGTGAAACCAAAAAATTCACAAATAATCTACAATTGCGAACTATTATCTTAATCAGGGTTGTGAATACTAAGACACCCTAATAGCCAGCCAGATTGAAAAATATATGCTGTACTTAGACAATAAAATTGAAACTTAATTAAAATAAACATTTCGACAGTCGCCAAAATTGTTCAATCACCTAAATTAGATGCATTTAATTTGGTAGTTGTGAAAGATTGCGAACAAATAACAGTTTGACCTGAGTCGTGATAGCAGATTAGTTGACTAATGATTGAGAAAATTACTGAAAATAGGGTAATTAACTCATTAATCAATAATTTGTCTAGGAATTAAGTAAATGTCCGTAATTATAATTTCCGAACTACACTCTACGAACTCAGAAAGCTTTTTAGTTGAAATAACAGATATGTATTTTCCATCTATATATGGAGGTAATGAATATGCTTTGGACTATGGTTTCCATCAAATGCTGAACTTTACTTATAGGCTGATGGATTTTATGTTATCAGCATTTGCCATCTACAGTATCGTGTCCCTCGCACAGTCATTTATTACTGTGTCTGAGTTTTACCTTGTACCTAATCAGGTTACCCCGTTCTACTTATTTAATTCAAATTGACATGATGACTAAGAAAATGTTGTGTGCAATCAATGCTTGGATCGGAATCCTCTGGTTCTACAGTTTCTTGATTAACCAACAACAAATTTTCACATTACTGAGGAGTATTTAACGCCATGCCATTTTTATTAAGCTATCAAAATGTTTTTGACTACTTAATTCCTCTAGGACTATGTACTGAGGAAGAACGTTCATCAAGTAATATTGAACTTAAACCTGCAAAAAACTTTAACTTATTACTCAGCTTATCAGAAGATAAAAAACTTCTAGTTAAGCAAGAGCGCCACAACCGAGAAGGAAAAACTGCCGGCGAGTTTGTACAGGAATGGCGAATTCATGAGTTTTTGCAAAGAAACCCAGAACTTAGCTATATAAGTCCTTTGCTTTCAGAAGCAGTACATTTTGATGCTGAGAATTCGATCATTATTTTCAACTATCTCAATAATTACCGAGATGTAGCAGATTTCTACACAAAGGAGAATATCTTTCCTACACAGGTGGCGACAAAAATCGGAACTCTTCTGGCTTTAATTCATCGCGTCAGTGTTCAACGTCCAGAGTATCGGGAGTTCTTTGAAAATTCCGAGAATGCACCGAGCCAAGAAGCACCTAAACTAAATCAGAGAATGGATCGGATTACGCCGGAAATCTTCGGTAGTGTTCCATCTGATGGGTTGAAATTCTTTGCCCTATATCAACGTTACGATAGTTTGGGTCAAGCGATCGCAGAGTTGGGTAGTTCTTACACTCCCTACTGTTTGACTCATAACGACATGAAGCTGAACAACATTCTCATTTCCTTAAATTGGGAAGATGTGAATTTAAATAGCTCCTCCTCAGACCAAAGCATGATTCGTTTAATTGACTGGGAACGCTGTTCTTGGGGAGATCCAGCTAGCGATTTAGGCTCATTACTCGGTAGTTACCTGCAATTGTGGCTATACAGCGTAGTTGTTGGTAAAGGGATGGAAATTGAAGAATCTTTACGCCTAGCTACAACGCCTTTGCAAACACTCCGTCCTTCACTTGCTGCACTAGTTAAGGCTTATTTGGCTGAATTTCCCCAAATCTTAGAAGAGCGTCCTGATTTCTTACAACGAGTAGTGCAGTTTTGTGGTTTAGCCTTAATTCAATCTATTCAAGCCACACTCCAGCATGAAAAAACTTTTGGTAATCCGGGTATTAGTATGCTCCAAGTTGCCAAGAGTTTATTGTGTCGTCCAGACGTATCTATACCAACTATTTTCGGTATGGATGCGTCGGATTTGACTCCCACACAATATTCATCGGTACGCTAAAACCTTTGGGAGACGCGATAAATCGCGTCTCTACAAAACATTTGGAAGCCCCCTCATTGCTTGCGGGGTGGGGTTCTTGTACCTTATAACACCGGGAAGACGTGATCAATCGCGTCTCTACAATTTTTGCAACACACTCTCTTATTTACAGGCAATCTCTTATGCAACTATTAGATTCGCTACAAACACAACTAGCTACTATTCCTGAGCCTTTGCAGACATCAATACAAGACATTATTCATAAGGTTGAAATCGTTTCTCATCATTGTATTAAGCACCCAAATTATAAAAGCGTGGAATTAACTGAGCAAGCAGTTTCCCGCTTTCAAAAATTGCCCTTAGACCTCCAGAATAAGTATTTAGCTTTACAGTTGCGTAGTTTTCTTTATGGTGTCTATTACAACGGTTCATTGAAAGAGGATCTCAATCTCGGCTCAGATGGAGAGTCGAACAATATAGCATTGAACCAGGATTTAGAAAATAATAGCTTTTTAGGTGTAGATATTGGTTTTTATGACCGCTTACACGAAAGCAACAGAGGTGAAGGTTACTTTAGCAACGATTGGCTAGTAATCAAAGAAGAAACAGATGGTGCTTTGGCTGTGCATAAGGGTGGTTTAACTCTGCACATTGAGCGTGATGTTCACTTGCGAGCAGAAGATAAAGCTGTAAATATCGGTAGTTTAGTTTCCATTAAATTGCCCAAGAATGTGGTACAAAATGGGTTCTATATGGCAGTGGGCAATGAAGCTGCTCATGGTGATCAAGAAATAGTACGGATCTACTTTAATTTATCCCCAGATGGTGCGGTTGCTGTCATGGATGGTTTGACTACCCAACTCAATGCTCTGCCACTTTCTTTCACATTTAAAGCACTATATAATCCTACAGATTATGGACGTTGTGATTCAGCAGTGCTTTACTTTGATAAACACAACTATGAAGTTGTTCGCCCAGTATTAGAAAGGGTGTATACAGAAAATCAATCTCATTTTGGCGACTCAGTACCTTTATTTACTAAATTACTTGCGCCGGGGTTAGCTCTGGCTGAAGAACCAAATAGCAAATTTACAGAGCGTGAAAGTTTTGGGATGAACCGATGCCAAATTATTGCTAATGCTCTGCTTGATGTTTGGCAGCAAGATAATGATACGCCAGCAGGTAGGTTAGAATCTATTTTGAAACATTTCTCTATGCTGGAAATTGAATTGCAACGTCCTTATCTCAATTCCCAATCTGAAGATATCTTCACTCCTTTGCAGTTCTGATATTGTATAGAACCTCACCCCAACCCTCTCCTTACTAAGGAGAGGGAGCCGGAATTTTTTGTTTGGGAAGTTCCAAGGAATAAAATACTTAATTTGTCAGGTGGGTTAGTGTGTAGGGTGTGTTGTCGCGTAGCGCAACGCACCATCTTAAATCCTCAGTGCTGATATTGTATAGAACCTCACCCCAACCCTCTCCTTAGTAAGGAGAGGGAGCCAGAATTCTTTGTTTGGGAAGTTCCAAGGAATAAAATACTTAATTTGTCAGGTGGGTTAGGATCTTAGTCGAATGGCACGAAGATAAGCCGAAATCTCCTTGGGGCAGGGTGTTGGGTGTAGTGTTTAATAAAATTGAATTTTAGTACGTTCATGTGTTCAACAACTTCTTAATTCCCCACACCCGACACCCGACACCCGACACCCAAAAGCCTTATAAATAATGGATTTGCCGTTATCTTAGTGCCATTCGATCTTATTCTTTAACCCACGATAAACTTAAGCACTTAACGAAAAACCTCACCCTGCTTTTGCTATGCGAAGGTAAGGAGTGGAATTTTTGGAATGATTGTTGTTCGGTTTTGCATAGTGACATCACCTTTGTAGAGACGTTTCATGAAACGTCTCTACATTGTTTGTCGCAACTATCTATGCTGGTGTTACCAAACTAGCTGATGCTTGAGTATGAGGATGTTCTTGCAGATTGGCGACAATTTCGACAGTGGCTATTTGTTGCTGTAACCAATTGCTAAAAAAGTCTCCCATAATTTGAAATCGCAAGTTATCATCTAATTCTGGTTTAATTATTTCCTCTACAGCAATGATATGCGCTCCTTTGGGTGTAATGATTGGTTTGAGTATTTGCGGGGGATTAGCTGCGAACACTGCGGCGGCAATTTCGGCTCTAAAGTCAATCCGGCGGCGGATTCCTTGATAACCACCTGCGCGACGGGTTTCGGGATTTTGGATGTATTGACGAGCGATTTCTTGGAAGCTGATTTCGCCTTCTTGGAGTGAATAAAATAGTTCTAAAGCCAAATCTTCATCATCTAATACCACTTCATAAGTTACAGCGCCAAAATATCTAGGTTGATGAGCATAAAAGAATGGTTCGATTTTATCTGCAAATAAATGATTAGCTAATTTGGAAGAGGTGAGGTTTATTTTAGCTACTTCTTCTAAGTCATCCAGGGAAAGATGATGTTTTTGTAACCAAGCCCAAGTATCTTCGGCTTTGAGTAATCGGTTAGCTAAACGCAGATTATCTGCTGCTGTTTGCAGTTCTTCTGTGGTGATTTCAATCCCTGCTTTATCGGCAGCTTCCGCAATAATCTTTTGCGTAGCGATCGCCTCTAATATTCCAGGGATTTGACAAGCCATCCTGATATAATAAATAATGTCTTCGGTCGAAATTTTTACAATACCTGACATAAGTAAAAGCCTCCATTTAGCAACTAAATAAAATTAGTGTTTTGAGTCTTGATAGCAAGTATCTTATTCATCATCTTTGCTTGATATATTGTTTAACGTCTCTATCTAATGATAGTTTTAATATTTTAATTAACAGTATTTAAAATTATCAGTTTCTCCTAAACTAATTAATTTAATCAAGAAGATATTACCCTATTTTATAAGGTTTAAAACTTTAAAAACAGGGGTATCTATTAATAAAATATATGTGGTGAATAGGGCTGGTAAAGATGTTGGGTTTCCTTGCGTCAACCCAACCTACATTTGTTTGTCTCCAATTAGTTATCTAAAGTTCTAGACCGCCTTGTTGCAATTTCTTAAAGGGATCTAAGATAAAATCAATGACTCGGCGCTGACGGATAACTACCTCTGCGGTGGCTGTCTGTCCGGGGGTTAAAACAACGCGTTGGTTAGCAGCTTGTACATAAGGCTGATCTAGGGTGATATCTAAATCAAAAGTGTCTATACTGCCTTGGCTACTAGACTGAACTCTGGAGTTAGGTGCAATCCAACTCACACGCCCCTCCATCACGCCATAATCTTGGTAGGGATAGGCATCAAACTTGATTTTAACTGGCATTCCCTCTTCTAAGAAACCACTGTTTTGGCTGGGTATTTGCGCTTTCAGAATTAATTTACTATTCTGAGGCGCAATTTGGGCAACGACTTGTCCTGGATCTACCACAGGCCCTGGTTTGGTGATAGGTAACTCAAAAACTATGCCATCAATAGGCGATCGCACTACTCGTTGTTGTAGCTGAATCTGCAAGGACGAAATCTGACTCTTGGTTTGAGCTATTTCTGACGCTAAACTAGTAATTTGCGTTTCCATGTCTTTGAGTTGTTCCTGGCTTCTCAGCACTGCTAATTTACCAGCTTGGACAACGCTTTGATAGCTGCTTTGCTGTTCTTGCAGGCGTAGTTTTGCTTGCTCAATATCCGCTACAACTTGACTCATAGTCGCCTGATAGCGGCTCATTTCTTCTTTTAAACGCAGTTGCGCTTGGGTAATATCAGATTGCGCTTGTAAATGCAAACGTTGGCTTTCCTCTGCTGTCTTTTCTAGTTCCACAAGTTGGATTTGGGGAATTGCACCCTGTTCGTACAGTTCACGAAAGCGATCAACTTCGGAAACATCTCTATTAAAACGACTACTGACTAACTTCTCAGCCGTCTGGGTAGAATTAATATTCTGTTGAGCTTGTTCAACTAAAGCCTGTCTTTCTAACCTTTGTAAATTAGATGCACTTTGTCTCGCATCCAGGGTTTGCTGCGCCTGATTGACTTGAGACATTTTTTCTAATTCTTGGGCTTGATTTTGTTGTTCTTGGATGTTAATCGCCAACATCAATTGGTTTTGCAGCAGCTTTAATTGCGCTTGGCGATCGCTTAATCCTTGCAATTGTGTTTGTCTTTGTTGCAATTCTTTTTCCATTACATCAGAATCCAACTCCAGCAAAACCTGTCCAGCTTTGACGATTGAGCCTTCTTGGACGTTGACAGCTTTCACAGTTCCCGGAACTGAAATACCTAATTGATGCGTCGCTCCTTTGGGTTCTAAACGCCCTCTAGCGCTGCCGGTTTCATCAATTTTGGTAAGCATTGACCAAGGTAAAATAATAGCGGCAAATGCTACCAGGAAGTACAGCAGGGAACGTGTCCAGAGTCTTGGTAAAGCATCTAGCAGTTCTTCTGTACCATAAAACCAATCATTGGCTTCGTTTTCTACCTGTGTCTGATATTTAACAACAGTACTAGAGTTTTCTACCTGGTTATTTTGGTCTTGCTTTGGTACTGCAAGTACGGATGATAAATGTTGAGATGGATTTGGCATAAGTAATTCAACAGTTTACTTTCCTGGACATGGGAGGTAATTCGTAATTCGTAATTTGTAATTCGTAATTGATTCGTCCCTTGTCTTTTGTTCAATTGAAAATTTCCCAGGTTTTCGACGAAGAGGTAGGGGGAAATCATCCCTTTCTTCTAAGTGGAGCATAGGGGATTGAGATGGAGATTTTTCTTCCCCCCTGCCTCTTCTTCAGGCTGTTTGTACTGTTTGAGCTAGTTGTTGCTGGTTGAGATAAAAGTAATGACCTTTTCTGGCTATTAATTCGTCGTGAGTTCCGCTTTCGACGAGTAAGCCTCGATCTAAAACTAGAATCAGGTCAGCATTACGCACTGTGGACAGGCGATGAGCAATAATTAGGCTGGTGCGCCCTTGGAGTATGGTTTTCAGGTTATTTTGAATGATTCGCTCAGATTCGGAATCTAGGTGGCTGGTGGCTTCGTCTAGGAGTAATAAGCGGGGATTTCCGAGTAACGCACGAGCGATCGCAATTCTTTGGCGTTGTCCACCAGATAACATTCCCCCACCTTCACCAATTTGGGTTTCGTAGCCGGTCGGCATAAGTTTGATAAATTCATCGGCTCCTGCTAATCTTGCAGCTTCAATAATTTCCTCTAAGGTGGCTTCTGGGTGAGCAATGTTGATATTTTCGCGGATTGTCCCGCCGAATAAGAAGGTATCTTGATCGACAACTCCAATTTGAGAACGTAGAGATCGCAAGGAAATACTAGTCACATCTTGGGCATCAATTAATACTTTGCCATCTGTCGGTAGGTATAGTCCTAAGATCAGCTTGGCGAGGGTTGTTTTTCCTGAACCACTACGCCCAACTACCGCTACAGTCTGCTCAGGGAGGATTTCAAAGCTGAGATTTTCTAGGACATTAATATCACTCTCTGGGTGATAGCGGAAAGTCACATTGTCAAATTTAATGTGTCCTTCTAATCTTGGTAAAAACTGCCGGGGGTGATGGTGTAAATCTTCCTCTGGTTCGGCTTCCAAGACATCATTAATTCGTTCACTGGAAATAACTACTTCCTGGAATTGATTCCACAAAATAACTAACCTTTGAAAGGGGCGAATAACGTTGCCCAATAACATATTGAAAGCAACTAACTGCCCAATTGTCAGTTCATTTTGAATGACTAACCATGCCCCAAACCACAGCAAACCTGTAGTTACTAACGTTTCAATACCGGAGCTAAAAAGCTGCATTTTATTACTAATAATCTGCCCGGCAAATGTCTTTTTAATCACATTATTTAATAGCTCTTCCCAATGCCAGCGCACTGTTTGTTCAATTGCCATTGAGCGAATTGAGCTAATACCAGTGAGGGATTGAATCAGATAGCTATTTTCGTTAGCTGTGGCATTAAAAGCCTCACGATTAATGCGACGAAAGAAAGGTGTAGCAACTATTGCTAGGATAAAGAATGGTGGGATAATTGTTAAACTCAGTAAAGCCATTGGTGGACTATACCAAAACATCAATCCCACGTAGATAAACACTGTCAGCAAATCTAAGGTGATGGATAAGGCTTCACCAGTGAGGAATCGCTGAATTTTATAGTTTTCTTGGACGCGGGAAATAATATCACCAACGTAGCGGGATTCAAAGAAGGCTAAAGGTAAGCGGAAGGTGTGTTTAATAAACCCTACCAATAAGGCTACGCTGATGCGGTTGGCTGTATGATCTAGTAGATATTGCCGCAATCCATTGATGACGACACTAAACAAGCCAAAAATCAGCAACCCGAAACCTACGGCGTTTAATGTCAAGGTGCTACGCTGCACAAGTACTCGGTCTAATAGCAACTGAGTTAATAAGGGCGTAACTAATCCAAATATCTGAATTAACACCGAAGCCATGAAGACCTCTAGCAGTACTTTGGAATGGGGTTTGACTAAATCAAACAACTGCCAAAATTGTGTACTGTTTTCCTCGGTTTCTTTCAGCAGGGCTGTGGGTTGTAATAACAATGCGTAACCAGTCCAACCCGCTTTAAAGTCTTCATGGGTGAGAGTGCGTTGACCGAAGGCGGGATCACCCACAATCACTTGTTTTTTGCTGACTTCATAGACAACAATGTAATGTCTACCTTCCCAGTGGGCGATCGCAGGTAAGGTCTGTTGTGCTAATTTATCTAAGCTGGCTTTCACCGGACGGGTAGTAAAACCAATACTTTCCGCCGCAGTTGTTAAACCCCGCAATGATGCGCCGGTGCGATTAATATTAGCTAAGTCTCGCAGTCGGTTAACGCTCAGGCGCTTACCCCAATAGCGGCTAATCATCACCAAGCAAGCGGCTCCACAGTCAGCAGCGCTTTGTTGTTCAAAGAACGGATACCTCTTGGTTAATCGTCCCCACCAATGGCCAGCTTTGACTGTAGGGCTGGGAAAATAGGCTTGTTTTCGCTTTTTTTTGGGTTCTGGATCTGGTGGTGGTAACTGTTTAATCAGACTGGGGGGAATTACTGGTGTAGGCGTGTCTTCTGTAATATCTTGGCGTTCTTGTGATAATTCGGCTAATTGCGGCCAGTATTCTAATGCAAGTGGCCAATCAGCATTTTTGAGGCTGTAAACCTTAGTGGGTTGACTTATGCGCCAATTTTCCTGCTGGGGATATACGTAGATGTTTCCCGGTGTTAATCTGCGCCCATCTGTGTGCTGTAGTTCTCCCTGATGCAGTAGCCAAAGTTTGGTATCTTGGAATAAATTGACTGGAAGTGAGTCACCTTCCACAGTGTGGCGCTCAAATAAAGCCAAAGCTCTGAGTATTTCTTCTACAGACCCATTGTGAGGAATTAGGGACGTTTGACAACATAGTAACAGTAAATCCCACAGTTCGGCACGTTGTTTGAGGCGATCGCGAATACTCGGATGTTTGCGGATTACCTCTTGTAAAGATGCTTGCGGAAAATATGCCAGTTTTAACTTCACAGAAGCTCTAGCCACATAAGGACTAAACTGTTCTTCTGTAAATAAAGTCAGTTCGCCAAATGATGCTCCGGTTGTCAGGGTGGTAATTAAGTTATTCGAGCCATCTAAAAGCCTGACTTTACCCCCCAGAACGATATATATCCCATTCGGTGCGTTTGCTGCTTGCCAAAATTGCTTGGCTACAGGTGGTTCGACAATTTCCACCCCAATTAAACATCTTTCAATTTCTTTGTCTGACAACGGCTCACCCAAGCTATGGATAAGTTGTTGCGCTAAGTATTCCGGGGAAAACGCTGATGCCATTTCCTGACCTCCAAGACAGAATTATTTATTGGTCTGAATGAGATTTAACGACCAATGGAAATTAGGTTCGGAGTTAGATTTCAAGTCACCAATTGTAATCCCAGCATCCATTCGGCTTCGCTCAGGACAAGCCTTGGTTTGGTCAGTTTCTGGAGGGCTGGAACTTTTGCGTTTGGTGGACAGTCCCATTTGTTTAAGTAGGCGATTAATGTGGCGATCGCTAATTTGGATGTTAAATTCGTTGGCGAGATGTTTGCTTAACCATTGAGCAGTCCAATAGGTAAACGCGTAACCATAATCACGAGGGCTATGGCTAACCAATTCTTTCAATCGCTCCAGATATTGGTCATTAACAATTTTCGGTCTCCCGATTGGTCGCTCATTCCATTTGTGGGCTAAACCTGCTTCAGCTAAACCAATCCAATAGCGTGCCATTTCCTGAGAACAACCGATGATTTCACAGATTTGGCTTTGAGATTTACCCACATCGGCTAATAACATAATATTAATCCGCCGCCGATATTCTGGCTGTAAATCAGTTTGTAAGCTTTTTAATAAAGCCTTTTTTTGGAAAGATGTTAAAAACTTACCTTCTTGAAAATTTTGGATGTTGTAATTTTCCAAGGTTTCGCTTTGGCTAAGAGAGTGTGACATATTTATTACCAGTTGTCATTTACTGAAAATGTGGGCAATTTTATCCGTTACAGCTATGTCAAGCCTCAATACATCAGGCTCGTAACTGCAAGCGTAATTAGCCTTTTCCAGCTAATTAAATATTTACGGAATATGGGTATAATGCTTGGTAATTTCCCTCTAGTATCGTGACGAAAATGAGGGCATATACCCGTGTTATCTTGGCTTTTTATCCTCAATGTTTCACCATGCTAATTGGTTGTGCATCGAATGAGAGGTGTCATCAAAAAGCTGCCGACACATCACGGAATTTTTCTATTTTTCCCAGTCAACACATTCTTAGTTAAAAGCTGCGCTCTTGTGGTGTGAGCGATAGATTGCGTGGCGTAGCCATAAATAGTCAGTAAGTAGTAGTAAGCAAACCTGACAAAAAATGAAGCAAGCATAGCTGTTGTTTAATCTCATAAACAGCAATTTCTGGTAAGACACCTAAAACCAGTAAGTATTTTACTGGTTAACCCCAATAACTTGACAAACTTCCCTGAAAATCTGGTGTGTTTCGATTACCAAAATTGTGGTTGAAACGTGTTCCATCACAAAATGGAACTTTAGAGGCAGCTAAGGTCAGGTATGAATACAAATCTACTTCCTAGACTAGCCTAATAGTAGCTAATATCTCATCAGCAGATTTTAATAAATCTGGAATTATCTAGAAAAAAAAGTTAAACGCAAAAGTGACAGTTATTTACTCTGTTGTCTTAACCTACTGTTATTCTTTTAGAAAGTTTCCTACATCTAGTCAAGGGTTTTCACAAAAAAGACGAAATCTTTACTCAATATTAATTATATCTTTATTTAAAATTAATAATCAATTTGGTCTGGATGAAATTTGGATATTTATGAAGTTTTGTTGTACGTGATTTTTGAGCATTAAAGTTTACTTGTTAGTTTCTAGTATCGTGGCAAGCTTAAAGTAGTGTATTAGACTAAATGTAGGTTGGGTTAAGCGCAGCGCAACCCAACGCGACCAATGATGTTGGGTTTCCTTACGTCAACCCAACCTACAATTTTTTTGCGACATTTTTAGCTTGCCACGCCACTACATATACTTAGATTTTTTCCATAATTAAATAGTAGTCATATATATGTCTGACAATACTTAAGTTTTTTCGTCCAAATAATTACAATAAAAAATAAATAATGTCTTTGCATCTATCCTCAGCAAGATAAAAAACAAATGTAAGTTGGGATGAATAAATCATCATGGTTTGTAATTGTGCTTTACTGCTGAATCGCAAATAAGAGCAAATTGGGCGAAATTTTACATTTCATTACATAAGTAATTGGACAAAAATATTTACAGTCATTGCGAGACAAGCGACTCAATCACATCACAGTCCTTATGTCTACCCAAATAAACGCTTTTAGATTGTGGGTACACCAGAGGAGACAAAGTAGGGGACATAAAAAAACTGGAAGCTCGAAATAAATAGCTTCCAGTATTAGCTGTATAAATTGTTGATTTATAAAGCGGAGATAATCCTGTTTGGGAGAACAAGGATTATGTTTTTTGAAAAAAAGCGTAACAGCTATAAAATCTATGCGCCATAACGACGATTGAAACGTTACTTTTTCTTTTTCCACGGCTGCTTATGATGCTAAATATTAGTTTTTTAGGCATATATAACACCAAATGCAGTCAAGAAGCTCTATTCAGTTTCTCCACGTCTAGAGACTCAATAGCCAGCATGAAAATTTAAAATTGCGGGGAGACGCGACTCTAATTTTTTTTTGCTCAGACTTCCTGGAAAAAAAGAACCACCAATAGTAACGCGGGAATCATCAGTCTTGGTTTAGGAGTTATTTACTCCCTGAGATCCTGATTACTTCAGCAACAGCAATCAGTTAGATATGATTCATAATCAGATATTCATTTCATGTTTTTAATTGAATTTTTATTTAATCACCTCTTACTCTAGTAGCTATTTATAATCTATATGATTTTTGTAATTAATATTTGCCATTTTGGCAGTTTTTATTAACCAATTTTCTTGTTATAAACTAGGCTTATTTAAGCACATAAGGTAATGGTAAATTACCCAGTTAACAGGTAACAAAAATTTTAACTCTATCCCTAACTTGAGGAATAGAGCCTTTGATTGTAAACATTTAATGGGGTTAATTAATTATCTACACCGCCACCACGTATTTCATTTGTTTGCTTTCCCACTACTTCCATATAAGCAAAGTCTTTAATTTTACTCAAACAACTAGCTGAACCATTGGTATTAGACCTGCTAGTGTTCATATTTTGATTATGCTGTTGCTGTGTTCTGCTAACTTGAGTGTTATCTTTCAGTAATCGATTATAAGTGCGATAGGGGATGTAGTGTAAAGGATTATAACCAACTATGCGTAGCATTAACACACACGCCCAGGAATACTTACCCGCAAGAATCGCTTCTACTATTTGATCGAATTGTTGAGGATTTACTGCTTTATTGAAGTTACTACTAATTCCAGGAATATTGTGATTCATAGTGTTAGTTATCCTTGATAAGACTAGTCTAAGTGCGTTGTTTTTGATGTAAAACTTGAATTACAGTTTATTGAATAGCAAAAAAAATTTTATTAACAATTACATACAGAAAGTTTTGCGGTTCTCTGCGTCTGTCTTAGTTGCTTGAGTTTGGCTAAGAAAAGCAGAACTAAATAGTAGTAAAAATAAAAATCGTAAATTTTCATGTGTAAACTTCTCCCTTGACTTGAGGTTACAACTGCATTTGACCTGAAGATTCTTTCCATTAGCTGACCTTCAATTAAAAGTCTATGTACTGCTTTATATGAATCCTGGTAGATGCAGCTTTGACCCCTGTTGAATGCTGGAAATGCTAATTAAATTAGTTTTCCCTGATAAATTTATTGTATATTTTAGCTCTAAAGTTCAGAGCATTTGTATAAGAAAATTCAGTTTATTCTCGCAAATAAATAATTATTTATCGGAGAACTTTAGGACTAACTTTATTAAGTATACTACTGTCTACTGTTAATGTCATCGCTTGATTTAGGATAGATATCATTAAATTCACTGAGCTTTTTTATCCCTAATTTTCTATTGCTTAGGTCTATTTTATATCATTTAGTCTCTAATCAGTGAGGGGGTCAAACCCCTCGATTAAAATGCATTTGAGACTTGTTTCTTGAGGAACTTACTAGAAAATTTACCACTAAATAGATGAATAAACAACTGACAATTACAGCAATATAAATAACATCAAAAACCTCATAATATCTGCGGCTTCTGTCCTTATTGAAAATATTTTCTAGCTATTGTTGATATTTCTCTGGTTCTATGTAACCGTAATTGCTGACTAGCAATGGATTGTAGGCTAAGTGCATCTGCAAAAAATCCCGAATCTGATCGTTTATTTTCCTGAAGCTCTAGCAACTCAGCACAAAGAATAATTTGTACTTATTAATGCTTCATGGTATTATTACCCAAAATTTGAGATTTGCAGACACTAGTTAAAATAAAACATCCTCAAAAGGATGTGGAAAAACGTATTATGTAGCAGGTTTGGCCTGAACGCCATTGAGATATTTTAAGAAATCGGCGAAGTTTATTTTGTCGAGTTTGTTACTAAGTTGATCCGGAAGAAAATCACCAATCTGATCATTGCAGTTGGGCTAAGTGACGATAAAAACCAGCTTTTGCCATTAATTCTTGGTGAGTACCTTGTTCAAGCAGCACACCTTTGTTAAAGACGAGTATGCAGTCGGCGTGACGCACACTAGATAGACGGTGAGAGATGATAAAGGTGGTCAGATGTTGACTCATTTGGGCTAAGTTTTGCTGAAATCGTCGTTCTGATTCAGCATCTAGGGCGTTAGTTGCTTCATCCAAAATTAAAATAGCTGGGTTCCTAATCAAGGCGCGAGCGATCGCAATTTTTTGTTTTTGTCCAGCAGAAAGCTTGATACCTGTGGCTCCGATTGGGGTGTTATACCCCAAAGGTAATGCTTCGATAAAGTTGTGTGCTTCTGCTAACTGGGCAGATGCGATCGCCTGTTCTGGACTAAACTCAGAACTGTACAGGGTGATATTTTCTAAGATGCTTCCAGAAAACAGAAAACATTCCTGTGGGACAAAACCCAACTGACTCCGCAACGATTGGGGCGAAACTAGGGAAATATCTTGTCCATCAATCAAAATCTGCCCTGCGTCGGGACGATATAAACCAGCCAGCAAATTCACTAAAGTACTCTTACCGGAGCCACTCTCACCGATAATGCCAATAGTTTGCTGTGGTTTCACCTGAAAAGAGATATTTTGTAAAATCTCGTGATCTTCATCGGGGTTGTAAGCAAAGGAAACATTTTCAAATTGCACTTCCCCCCGAATCGGAGGTATGGCTGGGAGAGGTGTTTGATGAAAATTTTCTTCTGGTTGGGAAGCTAAAACTTCTTCTAACCTTTCTACAGAATCCTGGATCTCTGGGAACTCATCCCACAACTCTAGCAACGCCACAACTGCGATCGCAATATTACTCACCAGCAGATTAAAAGCGACAAATTTCCCCAGCGACATCTGTTGACTAATCACCAGATTTACCCCAAACCATAAAATAGCTGTGATACCCAGATGATGAACCCCACTCTTAATCAGTTGTAAATTACTCGCCAACTTCCGCCCGCGCAACCGCACCTTCAACATCTGCTGAAAACGCTGCTCCCAATGCATCTGCACTGCATATTCGGCTGTTGCGGTTTTGACTGTGACAATACCAGCGATCATTTCGCTGATCGAAGAATTTTGTCCGACTGATTCCTGGGCGATTTCCCGTGAAGCTTTTTTGAGGAATGGACTGGAAACTAGACTGACAATGACAATAAAGAATATCCACAGCAACACCAGTAGAGTTAGTTGCCAATTGTAATAAGCCATTAGCCCCAGATAAATCACCACCATTAAAGGTTCTATAATGCCACTAACAGCTTGACGAGTCAGGAATAATTGAATTTTACTATTTTCCTGAACACGGTTGAGAATGTCTTCAATGGGGCGTGATGCAAAAAACTGTAACGGCAGTTGCAACGTATGATTAATGAAATGACCAATTAAGTTAACGTTGATGCGATTGGCAATATACTCCAAAATGTATTGACGCTGTGTAATTAAGACAGTGCGCCAAATACCTAAACTCAAGAAGCTAATCACGAAAATATTTAAAGTATCAAAATCTTTCAGGGGTATTACTTGGTCGATTACCACCTGGGAAAATAGGGGAGTAGCCAATCCAATTACTTGCACCAATATTGAGGCGAGAATAATTTGACCGAGTAATTTGCGGTAACGTCGCAATGTATCCCAATAACGTTTCAGAGAAACTTTGCTGCTACTCAGGGTATGAAAACGTTTAGTAGGGCTTAAAAGTAAAGCGTAGCCGGTGCAACCATCTGTAAATTCCGCCAGGGATAGCCACCGCTTACCTATAGCTGGATCAGAAATTAAGAGGCGATCGCCTTTAACTTGCCAAACTACAACATAGTTAATTTTTTGCCACTCCGCTATCCAAGGATTTGTATAAGTATCTAATTTATCAAAATTAGCCCGCACTGCTTGGACATCGTATCCCAAGTTATCGGCCGCTGCGGCTAAACCGTGGAGAGATGCACCCATGCGCTCGACTTGGGCTAAATTTCGCACGGTGTAGAGTCCCCAGCGCTTACCCCAATGCTGGCTAATCATTGCCAAACAAGCTGCACCACTATCTGATCCACTTTGTTGGGGAATAAATGGATATTTAGTCCATAACTTAGCGCTGGATTGTGGCTGGTTTCTCCCTTGGGAAACATCAATATCTTCCACTTCTACATCGGGATCATCCTCTGAGTGTTCACTACTCTGGGGAACAGGAAGCGGTATTTGGACGATTGGTGAATTAGTTGATTCTGCTTCTGCTGCCTGATTTTCAGGTACTATAGCTTTTACCGCTTCCCAATCTTCTGTTGACAGGTAGTAAACTAATAAATCCGTTTGGGCAATGCCATCATTAAATGTAACATCGGGATATACCCAGCTATCTCCTACCTGTAATGAGTTGTCAATTTTGCCTCCTGCTAACCAGAAGTGTCCCTGTGCTTGTGCAGTTGCTTCTAGTAAAGATAAACCAGATGTAATCTTTATGGCTATCAGGTATGGTAATAATTCTTCTGGAGTGACACTGGTGAGAGAACACCATTCAGTATATGTTTTAAAAAATATCAGTGCTTGCTGCTGATAAGTTGATAGTTGTAAGTCACTTTCTAAATTAGGTATAGAATGTAACCATTTTCTCAGGTCATCAATAGCTATTTGCGCTACACAACCTGCACTAGTGGCGATCGCTCGATATGGTAAAGTTTGATCACAAAATAAATTTTCTCCCCCAAAAGTTTGCGCGGCGAATAATAATTGTGTAGAGACTTCCCGCCCCAGAGTTACATCAAAACCCCACAAGCGTACTTGTCCCTGACAGATTAAATACAGACAATTGCTGGTATCTTCAATGTCTCCATTCAAATCCTCACCGGCTTGAAACTCTCGAATCACCCAAGCTTGGCTAAAGTCTGACCCCACACTTGTATCCCCTGCGACTATCTGTAAAAGTTGGAGGATAGAGGCTGCTGGAGTAGGAGATTGTTGATTGCTGGTATTGTTGTTCATATCTCCCCGAACTCTGAATGAGCAAAAGGAACGTTAGCGTAGCGGGCGCACAGCGCATACCGCATTCGCGTTAGCGTCTCCCCTTGGGAGAAGGACACAAAGAAAGGAAGGAAATTTTGGAGTTTATCGCAAAGTACTGAGTATAAAGCCAGTTTTTTAAATTTAAGGCTTTGACCTATCAACCCTGTTCTCACTTTTATGAACATCGCTATAGTAAAAATAGAAGTAAGGGTGTTATTAATCACTAAATTATAAAATTTCATCTTTTTAGGCTTTTTTAGACAATAATGGTCAAAATTAGAATTTACCACAAAACCCAAATGCAATGAACGCCAAACTTTTCACCAGATGCTTTTGCATTCTGATGTCAAATCATATTTGATAGAAAGTTTACTAATTATTTGGATGAATAAAATTAGCAACCTTTGTATTTTGGCAAAAAGCAGTTTTACTTTGTAAGTATAGGAAATCTTTTTTTAACCCTAGTTATATGTTCTTTTGGTTCCTGAAACACCCGGAAAATAAAACTGAAAATTGCTAATACCGAGTCTTATGTATTTTTAGCTACAGATTACCCTGAGCAAGCGTTACCAAAATCGTTGCGTCTACACAGTAGGCCTAGAGCGAGTTTCCAGCCCTAAAAACAGAATTTAACTGGAAATCCAGTTCCCCTCCTCGCTTCGGAACTTTCGCTTTAGCGATACGCAATAACTACTTGTTGTTGGCTAATTCCCAATTACCTCACGGAAATTTTTTAAAATCATAGACAAATTATCCTGTCGCCAAACAGCAACGATTTCTAACATCGGACATTTTTCTTGGATTGAGCGATAGACTACACCAGTGCGGGGAGTATTTTGAACGTTAGCCGGAAGTAATGCAATTCCCATTCCACCTGCAACTAAACTGAGAACGGTTGATATCCATGCGGCTTCTTGTCTAATTTTTGGCTTAAAACCTGCATCCATGCACAGTCGATCAATTTGATCACGCAAGCCATAGAGTAGGCTATGTGGTGGTAAGATAAATCTCTCATTTGCCAGTGCTGCTAATGAAATGCTCATTTGTTTTACCAAACGATGCTTTTCCGGTAAAACGATCACCAATGATTCTTGAAGAATCGACATAGAAGTTAAAACATTATCATGACTAATGTTAATATTCTGCAAATTATGTAAATGAAAGAAGCCTACATCAAGTTGTTGTTTTTGCAGTTTTTCAATTTGGTCATAGGAAGCTAGTTCATATAATACGAGTTCCACATTGGGAAATTTTTCATAAAATGCTTTAAGGATGTCGGGTAGTTTGGTGTTAGCGATAGAGGTGTTGATGCCTATATTTAATCGTCCTGTTTCACCCCGACTGGCACGTTGAGCTAATTCAATTGCATTTTCAGTTTGCTCTAAAATTTGACGAGCTGCTTGCAAAAACTCATGTCCAGCGTTTGTTAATGTCAATGGACGATGACCGCGATCAAATAGCTGAAAGCCAATTTTTTTTTCCAACCACTTTATTTGTTTACTCAAAAATCCCTGATCGATTTCCAGATATGCCGCAGCGCTGGTAAATCCCTGTTTCTCACTGACAGCGATCGCATACTTCAAATGACGCAGTTCGAGTTCATCCCAATTCGACCATTTGCGATCGCGCAGTTTCGGGTTATTCATAGGGCTAAAGTGCTTGTGTTTTCAGCATTATGACGTTTTAATCATGGAATGTTGCATAAACAAGATGATTATATCATTGTTTTCTAAGTTATGTTCAGGAGAACACAACCATTTACTACTTAAAAACCAGAAATGAAGCTTAATAGCAAAGTCAATCGGGTATTGATTGCGGCGGGAACACATGGGAATGAGTTCACTGGAGCATACTTGATGAAAAAATATGAACAAGAGCTTAACTTAATTCGCAGATCCAGTTTTGAAACCCATACGCTGTTTGCTAATCCTCAAGCTTTTGCAGCAGTCACAAGATACATTGACAGGGATTTAAATCGCTGCTTTCTGCGTCAAGATTTACAGAATACAACACTTTCTGGTTACGAGGATTTGCAAGCTAAAAAAATTGACCAATTGTTTGGCCCCAATGGTAAAACCCCTATTGACCTGATCTTGGATTTACATAGTACAACTGCCAATATGGGTTTGAGTATCATTATAGATAGTGAAGAACCTTTTATTCTGCAACTAGCTACATACCTTAGTGTCACTAATCCCGCAGTTAAAATTTATAGTTCTGCTGAATCCGGCCGCAGTCTAAATTCGCTGCGATCGCTTGGTAAATTTGGTATGGCGATAGAAGTCGGTCCTGTGGCACAAGGTGTTTTAAATGCCGAATTATTTCTAAAAACTGAAGCCCTAATTTCGGCAATTTTAGATTATTTAGAACAGTATAACCAAGGAAAAATTCCACTTTTACAAAATACTCTCACTCTATATGAATACATAGAATCAATTGATTATCCTAAAAACGAAATTGGAGAAATTCAAGCTTTTATCCATCCTCAGCTTCAGTTTCAAGATTATGAGGCTTTGAATCCTAATGATCCTCTATTCTTAACATTTGATGGTCAGACAATTCCCTATCAAGGAAAGTCAACTGTATATCCAGTTTTTATCAATGAAGCTGCTTATTACGAGAAAGGTATTGCTATGTGTTTTACCGAAAAGAAAATAATTGCTGTTATCTAATCCACAATTAGAGCTTACACAAAAAAACTTTCAAACACTCATTCATTGGCTCTACTTTTCATGCCCTTGCCTGTATTTTGGTCTTAAATATTTCACTTTTAATACTTTAAACAATGATGAATAATCAACAAATTAAGCTTTATCAAAATATTCAAATATTTTCTCTAGATGATCCTGATGCAGTTTTATCATTTACTCATCGATTAGCAAAAGAAAACGGTTGGACAACTGAATATACCCAACGTGTTATTAAAGAATACAAAAAGTTTGTCTTTCTTGCCGTTATCGCTGGGCATCCTGTTAGTCCTTCTGCTAAAGTAGATCAAGTTTGGCATTTGCACTTAACCTACACGCACTCATACTGGGATGATTTTTGTGGACAAATCTTACATAAATCATTGCATCATCATCCTAGTCGTGGCGGTGATAGCGAGCAGGAAAAGCATCACAGGTGGTATAACGAAACGCTGATTAGCTATGAAAAAATATTTAATGAGCGCCCACCGATTGATATTTGGCAGCCATTAAATATCCAATTCGATAACAATGTTCAGTTCACACGAGTAAACACTCGTTCCTACTGGATTATACCCAAACCATCCTTTAGTTTTCTTCGATTGCCTGGGTTGAAATCGATGCTAATAGCACTGTTATCATTTATGCTAGTCCTAGCAATGAGTAGCTTTTTACCAGTGATTGCTAATACTCATAACTATTCAAATCATTTGTATAGCTCTGAACTTGTAATATCTCAGGTGGTTGACAATACTCCACACCCAGATAATACACCAACATCTACCTTTGAGAATAATCAGACTACCGCGGACAAACCTTCAGAGTGGTCTTGGTGGTGGCTTTTATGGATAATAGTCATAATTTTTGCTTTCTTCGGCGGTTGCGGTAATAGTAAAGGTGATGGCAATAATAATAATAATAATAATTGCAATAGTTGTGCTTGTTGCCCCTGAATGTGATGAGTTATATCTGGCATCACCGTCCTAAAAAAGGCTTTTTTGTCCGCTAAAGAATTTCAATGGTCTGAAACGACAATTTCTCCTGAAAACTAGCAGCATAAGCATAGTTATTTGAGGAATTTGAGAGGAGAAAGCAATTCTTTAAAAGTTGACCCCGTGTTAGTTTGAACTTTAGCGGACAATTTCCCCATTTTGGTACTGTGATGCCTACCTAATGTGCCTTTTAGAATCAATAACGAGATAAATAGCCCAAATTGCCATCGCCCGCAGATAGGTACTAGCCCGGAAAGTTCCAGATGCGGTAATCGCTTCCGGTGTGCGGAACTGTAAACCATTGCGGTAAATTTGCTGCACCACAGCGCCTGTTAATTTCAATGCTTCCTCCTGCATCCCCATTTGGACGAGAAAAGCCGCCAATCCAAAGTTAATCCCTGTCCAGACTTCCAAAGGATGGGTAGCATTGGGATTTTCTGGGGAACCATCAGGACGCACACCATTAGCAGCCCCAAACTCACCATCACAGAATTTGAGGAAACAAGCATCATAAACAGTTTGTAAAGCAGACAAGGCGCGATCGCTTGGTACAATATCCGGCAATCCCAATAACCGCGCATAGAATTGTCCACACAATTGATCCGCCATCACCACATCAGAACCACTCTCACTATCTAAGCGGAAATACTGCCCATTCCAGAGCTTTTCTTGATATACAGTACGCGACTGCGCCAACCAAACCCGATACCTCTGTCCTAACTCCTCTGTGTCCTCTGCGCTACGCCACTTGCTCATGGGGGAGACCCCCAAGACCGCAGTGGCTCCTCTGTGGTTCGTTAATAAAATATCACTAATAGCGATCGCCGCTTCTAAAGCCGCCAACCACAACCCCCCACAATAAGCACTCACACCCTGTAACCGCCAATCATCAAAAGTTTGGTCAGGTGCGCCAGAGTTCTCAGGAATCCCATCACCATCTAAATCAAAGGTTTTTAGATAGTTGAGAGTTTGCACAATTCCCGCCCAACAATCTGCCAAAAACTGGACATCATCAGCACCAGTTAGCAGAAAATCTCGGTATACTTGCAAGACAAAATCACTCCCCAAATCCTTCCACAAATTGCAGTCTTGATAGCAGGTATAATTAGTTTTTTCCCAAACGTGTTCATTCGGTGCGCCTAAATCGTGAGGTGTTGCACCTGCGACCTTACGAACTGCGGTGGTGGTATCTGCCCCAATAGTGTAGTAGTAGCCAATTACACGCTGATGGTCGTCACTATGGGGAATTGCCCTAGCAAACGCCCGCATTACCGATTTTTCCAGTTCCGGGAACAGATGTAATAGCCCAAAGGAACCATATAACCGCACATCCAGACTTTCGTACCAACGATAATCTAAGCATTCCAGCACCGCAAATTGTCCAATGGGGTCAAGTTCTGAGGCTGCACTCCAGAGAGTTCCACCGCTTGTGAGGTCATATAGCTCATTAAATAAAGCCATTTTAAACCAGTCGGGTAAATCTTCTCTGTCAATAATCGGCTGTTGCCAATTTTCTATGTTTTTATACCAAGTTTGATATTGAGTCAGGGCAGTAGAGGCGATCGCCTCAGCATGATTACCACCACGACCAAAAAAGTCTGTATATCTGCGGTAATAATTAATTCCGGCGGCAAATTCTGTTACAGGAAAATCCCAAGATAAGACAAAAGGAATGTCTAAAGTTTCCCCTGGTTGGAGAGTAAAACGCAGTGCGATCGCACTCCCGATTTGTGTATTTTCTAACGCCGGAGAAGCATCTTGATAATTAGGTAAAGAACCATCAGCAGCGAAGCTTTCCCACACATCTGATCCAGTACCCGCAGGATTCCAGCGAGTATGATAAAATACTTCTACTTGGGGATGTTTTATAGTCGCAATACACCAACTACCATCGCCTTCCTCTACTGACTGATCATCAACGACCCGGCTACAAATGCAACTAAAATATTCTGTATTTTCAACTATTAAATTGTAATTATCTTGACTATCGCCTAAACGTGGCTGATATTCATAAACCGGACTACCATCATCCCGTATCTGCACTTCTGGAGACTTCAATGCATTAGTAAACCAGCCCACCATATTTTGCCAAGTCAGCATAATACTCAGCGTAATTGGTGCATTTGTGGGGTTATGAGCATTCCAGTTAAACACCGCCACCGGATAACTAGATTCTTGATAATTTTCTGCCCAAATTGGTGAAAACTGCTCACAAGTTAACTGTGCTTGCAAGACATTTTCGTAGACAAACCAACTACGGGGATATAAGGCGTGATAAGTTCCTGTTGACTGTGTGGTTGTAGATGCTGGATACCATTTCCAAGCTGCGAGACTACCATTTTTGGGTGGTTCAGTAGCCAAAGCATAACTTTGAGAAGATGTCCCATCAGATTCAAATACACTAAATTGACAAGCGGGGATATTTTGAAACGTATGTTCACCGCCGTCAATGTGCCAGAGATTAAAGTCTCCTCGTGAAGAACGACCGATACAACCCGCACCAAAGCCCCCTAAAGGCATACCGTGCCAAGGGCCATCATCAATATTACTAGCGTAGCGAACAGTATAGGGCTTGTCCCAGCCTAAGCCAATGGGACGGCTCCAAGTGCAAGAGGGAATTACGGTCGAGTGCGGTTTGGTCATCGCCTGATTTTACAACGTGGGGGGATGTAACTGTCAGCTAGAATCTATCCATATCTAGAAAAAGCTACCAGAATGTACACATAATAGAGTGTATTACCATTGCGTATGATCATCAATACCAAATCCTCATCCGGCAACTTTTAGGCATATTGTCAAATTTCTTTCTTACCTAGTAGATTAGACACTATAAATCATTTGAAAGAAGGTTCTTTTCTGGAAGTATTATCGAGACTGATATTTAATACTGGAGTTTAGAATATGGAATATTTTGAAAACACACAGTCAAACATTGAGGTTTTAGCGAAAGAAACTCTCATTTCCCCAGGATTTTATACAACTAACATCAGAAAATTTTCTAATATTGATACCTTAAGCTTTCAAGAAGCCTTTAATACTGCTGTCGCTAATTTAACAAGCGACTACACTAAAGACAAGTATATACGTGACGAGAGATTTAATCAGTCCTGGGACCACATTCAAGGTGAGGCGCGAGAACTCATAATTAAACTTCTGGAAATGTACTGTGCTGCTGAGTACTCAGGATTCATCCTGTACAAAGAGTTATCATATCAACTTAAGGAAACAAACATCATCCTTTCAGATGGATTTTCCCTGATGTCTCGTGATGAAGCCCGTCACGCTAGCTTTCTAAATAAAGCTCTCTTAGATTTTTATATCAAACCTGGATTAGATTTTCTAAACAAAGAACATAGAAAATATATTTTTCTACCTTTTTCATGGTTTATTTACTCTACCTATCTGTCTGAGAGAATTTCTAGCTGTTATTACATAACTATTTTTGAACATTTAGAGTCTCATCCTGAACACTCCATCTATCCTCTTTTTAGCTTTTATAAATCATGGAGTGAAGATGAGAATCGACATGGAGATTTTTTTGGTACAATTATTAAATCGCAAATACAGCTTTCTAATGGATTAAGGGCAAGATTAGTCTGCAAGTTCTTTTTGCTGTTGATTTTTAGTATGACATACTTCAAGTATAAGAGTAACGATAAACTCCTTGCATTGCTTGGGCTAGATGCTCGTGAATACTATATCTCTACCATAAAAAAGGTCAACAACTCTATCAGAAAAGATTTGCCCATAGTTCTTGATGTTGAAGAATCACGGTTTTTTAAGAAATTAGACATTTGCTTACTGCATATTTCAGAAAATGAAAGAATTAATATTTCAAATCAGAATATGCTATTAAAATTGATCTGCAAAATTCCACATTATTTCAATATTTTCTTAGTTATATCACGTTTATTTATGATGAAATCAATTAATACAAGAGAGAAGAAATTGTCCAAAGTTTAAAACTGCAATTACATGAAGCACTCCTGCTTTCACAAACGCTTGCGCTAACTTTTCTGAATGACAAGTATTTTATGGGGAGGGCGCGTTTATGAACTTGGTGTGGGTGCGAAGCCGATTCCCAAAAAAAAGCTGACGGCTGAAAAACTATCTGCGGCTATTACGTATGTTTTAAACAAGGAGGTACAGCAGACAGCCAAACTATTGGGAGAAATTATTCAAAGCGAAAATGGAGCTAATATGGCAGTTAAGGTGATTACTGACTGTCTTAAACAATGGTGAAGCTTTCCGTTGGATAGCTTTTGGATAGGTTGTAACGAAGGTTTGAGGAATACCAAGAGATTTGGGGATTTTACAGTTTGTAATTACATTTATATGGCAAACTTGTCAAACCGGAGCCTCACAAATGAAGTGTTTTTTAATAGTCTGTCTACTAATACTCTCATTAGTCATGCCCTCAGAGGCACTTGCTCAAACAAAACAGCCCGATAATTTCATATCTGGACTGGGAACACACCACCATGTCGTTACTACCGATAATCCAGAAGCGCAAAAGTTTTTCGATCAGGGCTTAAATTTAATTTACGCTTTTAACCATGATGAAGCAGTACGTTCATTTCAGGAAGCGGCCGCACTAGATCCGCAAATGGCAATGGCATATTGGGGAATTGCCTTGGGTGTAGGTGCGAATATTAACTTAGATATAGATCCTCAACGGGAACAAGTCGCTTATCAAGCTATACAGAAAGCTTTAACACTTTCTCCTCAAGCATCAGTCCCAGAACAAGACTATATCACTGCTTTAGCAAAGCGTTACACGAACAAACCAGATGCAGATTTGGCTCAACTGGCTGTAAATTATGCCGCAGCCATGAAAAACTTAGTTCAGCGCTACCCTGATGATTTAGATGCAGCTACACTTTACGCTGAAAGTCTGATGGATTTACATCCCTGGCAACTTTGGCATAAAGATGGTCAACCAGAGTCAGATACAGCAGAAATTCTTGCTGTTTTAGAATCAGTCATCCAACGTGATCCGAACCACCTTGGAGCGAATCATTACTATATTCATACAGTGGAAGCATCACCGCACCCAGAACGCGCCCTGCAAAGTGCGAAAAGACTAGAAACTCTGGTTCCCGCCGCCGGACATTTAGTACATATGCCTGCCCATATTTATTTTCGTGTGGGAGATTATGAGGGGGCAATGCGGTCAAATCAGCAGGCGATCGCGCAAGATGATATTTATCTGCGTAATCATCAAGTTGAGGGTATTTACCCCCAGATGTACTACAATCACAACGTACATTTTCTGATGGTAGCCAGCAGCATGGCAGGCAGATATGAGGATGCCCTAAAAGCTGCCGATAAATTAGTCACAAATGTTGCCTCTATTGACCCCTATTTACCAATGCTTGAGGGTTTTCTGGGTAATAAAATGCTGGTTCAGGTGCGGTTTAGTGACTGGGATGCCATTTTAAAGACACCACCTCCTGATGCCAAATTACCGACCACAAATGCACTCTGGCATTTTGCTCGTGGTATGGCTAAGGCAGCTACAGGTAACTTAGAAGATGCAGTCAGTGAAAGCCAAGCATTAGTAGCTGCAACAAAAAAACTTCCCGCAGAAGCAACCATTGGATTAACCCCAGCTAATCGGATTTTAGATATTGCTGCAAAAGTGCTAGATGCCAAAATTGCCAGAACCCAGAATGACTACGATTCGGCCATTAAATTACTACAGCAAGCAGTGACAGCAGAAGATGCTCTTGATTACGTAGAACCACCAGACTGGTACTTACCCACAAGGGAAGCATTGGGGAGTGTACTGTTAGCTAAAGGCGATTATGCAGCAGCTGAGAGAATTTTCCGTGAAGATTTAGAGAAATATCCCCATAACGGACGCGCTCTATTTGGCTTACAAGCCAGTTTGCAAGCCCAGGGAAAAGATGACGCTGCAAAACTTGTACAAACCGAATTCGCTACAGCATGGAAAAATTCGGATACTCAGTTACGAGTTGAAAATCTCTAATACTAGGGCGATGACCAAGATTTTCACCCCTTCCCCAGTAGAGGCGGGTTTACAGAATCATTCAAAGTGACTAAACCCGCCCCTACAAGCTTTCCCAGTTCCCAGTCTCTCTTACAGTTGACGGACTAAAGGCTGACCGTCTTTAACTTCGCCCACTAGAACTACATCGGCACAATTGACGAAGATACCATTTTCCAAAACACCAGGAATATTATTCAGTGTTTTCTCTAGGGCAACGGGGTCGTCAATAGAATCAAATCTGACATCTAATACCATATTGCCTTGGTCGGTAATTACTGGACCGGCTTTTTTAACACCCATGCGGAGTTCCGGTTTACCACCGAGTTTTTTAATGGCGTTGGTAACAGGGGTAATTGCCATAGGTATCACTTCTACAGGTACGGCAAAAGAAGAACCCAAACGCTCGACTAACTTACCGCTATCAACCACAACGATAAATTGCTCTGCTAAGTAATCTACTACTTTTTCGCGGGTATGTGCTGCACCACCGCCTTTAATCAAATTCTTTTGGGGGTCAACTTCATCAGCCCCATCAATGGCAATATCAATGTGGTCAACAGCATCTAAGGTAGTCAGAGGTACACCGTATTCTTTCGCCAGCACTTCTGACTGAAAAGAGGTAGGGATACCCACTATATCTTTAAGTTCACCGGATTTGATGCGATCGCCTAAAAACTGAATAGTATAAGCTGTGGTTGATCCTGTACCCAAGCCCACAATCGAGCCTGATTTTACCAGGGCAGCTGCGGCTTTACCAACTTCTTGCTTCATCAACTTTACTGGGTCTGCTGTTGCGCTCATCCCAAAACTCCTGAAATATTGACTAAATGGTCTATCACGGCCGACTATACTACATCCTCGGCAATTCCTAATTCACTCACCCAAAATTTCTCATTATTTCCGCAAAATACCTAATTTATCAGCTACATAACAGCATCAAGGCAGTTAGGTTATAATATTTGTCTGGCTTAAATATCAAATTTAATACCACGTAAAATTATTTTGACCGTCGTTATAATGATTACTTAATTTCAATTGTGGATATCCCGTGATAAATTCTCACTGCCCTACTTTTAGGGTTTGTTCTGTCGTGCTGATCAAACTAACCTGACATTTTCAAATAGGAGTATTTTAGATTTAATCTGAACACTAATAATCTGAAATGTCCCAATAAAGTTAGTTAGTATAGACTATGCAGGCTAAATCAAAAAAGCTCAAGCTTAATCAAATTTGAATTAGCAAAAATTGTCCACCCATATAATTAGTCAGCCATGATTTATTAACTAAAAACCGTTACCCTAGCTCTTTACCTAATAATGGCAACTTTGTCAAGCGAAAATGCGTCAATCAGCCCAAGTCAATATTCTGAGTATCACCCACAAAGGTGAGTCTCTGAGTTGTTTGTAGATGCAGAGTAGCCAAATGAAAATCATGATCAATATGCGAAAGTTGCTAGGTACTTTTTCCTTAGTATTACTACTGCAAAACCTGCCATTAAGTGCTGCTAGAGCGCTGGAACCTACTGAAGAATTGACATCTGAAGCAATTCAACAGGTAATTACAGCTAACTTAATGACAAATTCACCTGATGGAAACTTTTATCCAGAAAGGATGATTAATCGTGCAGAACTAGCTGCAATTTTGGTGAAAGCATTTAAACTTGATCAACGCGAAGCTGTTAAACAACAAGAGGCTAAAATTTTGCCAGATGTTCCCCGTTCTCATTGGGCATTTAATGATATTCAGGCAGTGCTTAAAACTGACATTATGAGAGGATATCGAGGCAATTTATTCTTCCCTAATCAAAGAGTTACTAGGGCAGAAGGTTTAGCGATTTTTGCCCAAGCTTATGGTGTATTTCAATTTGGTGATGACACCGTAAAGGAACTACTTCAGCCGCATCCAGATGCAGCATTAATTCCAGTATGGGCTAGAAGAGCGATCGCGACAGTAGTTGCGGAAGGATTTATTAACACAGATGCCCAAAATAATATTTCCCCATTACGGCCAATGACCCGTGGAGACATGGCTTATCTGTTGAGTCAGTATCTACAAAGACAGCAGCCACAACCAGAAATGCCAATAGTTCCTGGTGTTACCCGTAGCCCTGAATCACTGTAAAGGGAAGCGGATAATTTTAGAAGCATCCCCACCGTGGGAAAATCAAAGAATGTTAGAAGTAGAGTTTAGAGAGGAACACACTATAATATGCATCTGAGTGAAATCACCCATCCTAACCAGTTGCATGGTTTGTCGATCCGACAATTGCAACAAATCGCCCGTCAGATTCGAGACAAGCACCTACAAACCGTAGCCACAAGTGGGGGACATCTCGGCCCTGGTTTGGGAGTTGTAGAGTTAACACTAGGACTTTACCAGACACTGGATTTGGATCGGGATAAAGTCATTTGGGATGTGGGACATCAAGCTTATCCCCACAAACTGCTGACAGGACGCTACAACGACTTTCATACCCTCAGACAAAAAGCTGGAGTTGCTGGTTATCTCAAACGGTGTGAAAGCAAATTCGATCACTTTGGTGCTGGACACGCTTCTACCAGTATTTCCGCAGCCTTGGGTATGGCTTTAGCGGGAGAATTAAAAGGAGAAAAATTTAAATCAGTAGCCGTAATTGGTGATGGTGCTTTAACTGGTGGTATGGCGTTAGAAGCCATCAACCATGCGGGACACTTACCTAAAACAAAACTGCTGGTGGTTCTCAACGACAACGAGATGTCCATCTCTCCCAACGTCGGCGCAATTCCTCGCTACCTGAATAAAATGCGCCTCAGCGCACCCGTGCAGTTTATCAAAGATAATTTTGAAGAACAGTTTAAGCAAATTCCCTTTGTTGGTGAATCTTTGTCTCCCGAACTCGGACGCATCAAAGAAGGAATGAAGCGTTTAGCGGTTCCCAAAGTTGGTGCGGTTTTTGAAGAACTAGGTTTTACTTATATTGGACCAGTGGATGGGCATAATTTAGAAGAATTAATTGCTACATTCAACCAAGCACATGAAATGACAGGGCCAGTTTTGGTTCATGTGATTACAGTTAAAGGTAAAGGCTACGAAATCGCTGAACTAGACAAAGTAGGCTATCATGCCCAAAGCCCATTTAACTTGACCACAGGTAAAGCGGTTCCTTCAAGTAAGCCCAAACCCCCGGCTTACGCCAAAGTCTTTTCCCACACTTTAGTCAAACTTGCCGAACAAAACCCCAAAATTGTGGGTATTACCGCCGCAATGGCTACGGGAACAGGTTTAGATAAACTTCAAGCTAAACTACCCAATCAATATATTGATGTCGGTATTGCGGAGCAACACGCTATCACCCTAGCTGCGGCGATGGCTAGTGAAGGAATGCGCCCTGTAGCGGCTATTTACTCCACTTTCTTGCAAAGGGCTTATGACCAGATAATTCACGATGTTTGTATTCAAAACCTACCTGTATTCTTCTGTTTAGACAGGGCGGGCATTGTTGGTGCTGATGGTCCCACACACCAAGGTATGTATGACATCGCTTATCTGCGCTGTATTCCCAATATGGTGATGATGGCACCCAAGGACGAAGCCGAACTACAACGCATGGTAGTAACTGGCATTAATCATACCAGTGGACCAATTGCCATGCGCTATCCCCGTGGTAACGGTTATGGTGTTCCCCTGATGGAAGAAGGCTGGGAACCTTTAGAAATTGGTAAGGGAGAAATTCTACGTAACGGTGATGATGTGTTACTCATCGGTTACGGGACTATGGTATATCCCAGTATGCAAGTAGCGGAAATTCTCAGCGAACATGGTATTGAAGCCACTGTGATTAATGCCCGTTTTGTCAAGCCTTTGGATACAGAATTAATTTTGCCATTGGCGAAGCAAATCGGCCGGGTTGTCACTTTGGAAGAAGGCTGTGTAATGGGTGGTTTTGGTTCAGCTGTGGCTGAAGCATTACTAGATGCTGATGTTGTGGTTCCAATTAAGCGAATTGGTGTACCCGATGAGTTGGTAGACCATGCGACACCAGATGAATCTAAGGCGGAATTAGGTTTAACTAGTCGTCAAATCGCTGAAAGAGTCATGGCTGCTTTCTTTCAAAAGCAAGCATCTCCTGTTGTCTAGTTAAGACTAGACATCTGTTTATAAATTAGGGGCAATTCATGAATTGTCCCTAAAATTTAAAGACTTATTCATTCAGTAATTTAATTAACTATTGTGAGCAATTCTCAAAGGTTGAACCAATGATCGCTTTGAGAAATCTTTGAGAACCTGTTTGTAAGACGATCTAATCTATTTAAAATATCAGGATAAAGTCACGCCAGTAGGGTGGGTTAGGACTCAAGTCCGTAACCCACCATTATCATTTAGCTTCACGAACGGGAATTCGGAAGAACTCTCGACATGAATTAACACGGTAAGCTGCAAATCTCTCGTGTAAATGGCTTTCAACTACTTCGCAGTCTGATACCAACTCATCATAAATAACAAGAAAAGGAGTTGGAACACCAGTTGTCCATAATTTTCTTGCTCTAATTTCAGAGTCTTTCTCTGTTCGTCCAATTTTCACCTGATCTGGAAAAGATGGATTAAGGAGAACATAGACAAAGCCTTGGGTCATATACGTTTACCTCTGAATTACTACGTTTGACTATCTCATAGAGAAATACGGCTACAGTATTGATTTATTCTATTAATTTTGATCCCGAAACTCCCAGAGTTAATTATGATAAAAAATAATGTTCATCACTTTATAATAACTTTACATCCCATCTTGGTCAAAGTAACATTACTATTAATTTTAATGCCCAACTAGAAAGGAAGTAGTTCCCATTCACTACCCTATGGGTACAGTGAGGGAGGGGACTTGCGCGTTATATTAAAGCGCTCTTAATGTGATCGAACTTTTGAGAAGGTACTAATATTTGAGTCAGTGCAGCTAAGTATAGTGCCTGAATAATAGCTATGAGACTAGATGAGATCGCAACCCAAGGGCAGAATATGACTAACTTATTAATGACTACCCTGATATCAACACCGATTAAAGACCCTGTGCCGGTGTTTTTGATGATTTTGGGGATTATGCTCATTGCTCCCCTGCTATTTGAGAAGATTCGCCTACCGGGAATTGTGGGTTTAATCTTGGCTGGGGTTGTAGTCGGGCCAAATGGGCTGGGATTGTTGGCACGAGATAGCACAATTATCCTACTGGGTACAGTGGGTTTATTATTTCTCATGTTCATGGCGGGACTGGAGACTAGCCTGGATGACATGAAATATAACGCTGATAAGGCGGTAATTTTTGGGCTGGCGACTTTTTGTGTACCTATGGCATTGGGTACTGGAGCTATGATGGCTATTGGCTACGAATTGTTACCCGCTATTCTGGTTGCATCATGTTTTGCCTCCCATACCCTATTAGCATTACCTGTAGCCAGCAAACTGGGTATCATGCGATCGCAAGTGATGACTACCACTCTGGGCGGGACATTAATTACCAATATTTTGGCACTTTTAGTGTTAGCGGTGGTGGTGAGAGCGCATGAAGGTAATTTAACTTTACAGTTTTGGCTATTCTTGATTCCTTCACTGATTATTTATACCTTCCTGATTTTGTGGGGATTACCTCGTTTGGGACGTTGGTTTTTTCAGCGCTTTGGACATGACGAAGGGGCAGAGTTTACCTTTGTTTTAGCTAGTTTGTTTGTGGTTTCCTACGCCGCACAATTAATCCAAATTGAGCCAATTATTGGGGCTTTTTTAGCTGGAGTTGCCATTACCCAACTGATACCGCAACTTAGCCCCTTAATGAATCGGATTCAATTTATTGGCAATACGTTATTTGTGCCGTTTTTCCTGATTTCTGTAGGAATGTTGGTCAATCCCCGCATTCTGTTTCAAGAACCACGAGCGCTTGTAGTATCAGGTGTGATGGTGAGTGCTGCTCTTGGTTCCAAGTTTATCCCGGCTTGGGGCGCGGGTAAATTATTTGGATTCAATTTTGACAATATTATGGTGATGTTTGGGCTATCGGTAGCTCAGGCGGCTTCTACTCTAGCGGCGATTACTGTTGCTTTTAATATTGAGTTAGTTGACCAATTGACTGTAAATGGCACGATCGCCATGATTTTAGTGACCTGTGTTGCTTCTCCTTGGGTGACAGCGCAATGGGGGCAAAAAATGCAGCCAGGAGAAGTCACAACTCAAATCCCGAAGACAGGAACCATAGGCGATCGCGTTTTAGTCCCAGTTGCTAACCCCAGCACTGAAGATAATCTCCTACAATTGGCGATTCTCCTCGCAAAATCGGCTAAAGGAACTCTGCTACCGCTTCACATTTTACTTGAGCAGAATTCCACTATTTCCCCAGAGGATAAAACCAGACAAAAGCAGTTATTATCAACAGCCGAAATGATTGCCCATGCTGCTGTGACTAATGTTACTCCCATTGGTCGCATTGATGAATCTATTGATAAGGGTATTGCCCGTGTCGCCGAAGAAAAACAAGCGAGTGTAATTGTTTGCGGTTGGAAGGGTTACTCTACTTATCAGGAAAATTTATTTGGCGGTGTGATTGATAAGATTGTAAATCGCAGTTCTGTACCAGTTTTAGTCAGTCGATTTCCATTACCAATTGAGCATACAAGGCGTGTGTTTATAGCTTTCACGACCCAACAGACTTATGCTAGTTCTTTTAAAGAAAGTATCCAATTAGCTAAAAGTTTGGCTACAGAACTCAAAGCATCGCTACAATTGTTACACGTAGTACCAGTCAGAGGAGTATCTGTGGAACTTACTGATATTCAGATACCACCCGATACACCAATTCAAAAGGTGCGCGGGAATTTTGTCCGCCAAGTTTCGCGGTTACTTAAAACTAACGACCTGCTGGTGTTAAATGGAACTGTTGAACAAAAAACTCAGTTGTTCTCTCTTCTGGGTCATGCACCGGAGGCGATCGCTCGTAGTCATCCTGAAGTGGCAATGATTATAGCGTATTTTCCGCAGTAGTTTCACGCAGAGGCGCAGAGAGTAAGAGAAGAGTTGAGTTATTTATCTGGTTTTTTATGCTTTATCCTGTTATTTGGCAGAATGATTCGGTTTCTTTGATTGATCAAACTCGTTTACCTAATGAGTATACTTTTGTGCAGATTCACCGTAGTGATGATATGGCACGGGCGATTAAAACTATGATTGTCCGAGGTGCGCCGGCTATTGGTGTGGCTGCTGCTTATGGGATGTATCTGGGGGCGCGGGAAATTGAGACGGAAAATCAGCATGAGTTTTTAGAACGCTTAGAAAAGGTGGCTGAGTTGTTGCGTTCTACTCGCCCCACAGCAGTTAATTTGTTTTGGGCTATTAGCCGGATGATGAAGACTGCTTACGAAAGTTTGGGGACTGTAGCAGAAATTAAACAGAAGCTTTTGCAAACAGCCGAAGCGATTAATGCTGAAGATGTGCAAACCTGTCAGGCTATTGGTGATCATGGTTTGACAGTGTTACCTAGCACTCCTGAAAAGCTGACGATTCTAACTCACTGCAATGCTGGGGCGTTGGCTACTGCTGGTTACGGTACAGCATTGGGTGTTGTCCGTTCTGCTTGGAGAGAAGGACGTTTAGAACGTGTATTTGCTGATGAAACTCGTCCGCGTTTGCAGGGGGCAAAACTTACGGCTTGGGAATGTGTTCAAGAAGGTATTCCCGTTACGGTAATTACTGATAGTATGGCTGCCCATTGTATGAAACAGGGTTTAATTCATGCTGTAGTTGTGGGTGCTGACCGCATTGCTGCTAATGGCGATACTGCGAATAAAATCGGAACTTATAGTGTAGCGATCGCAGCTCAAGCCCATCATATCCCTTTCTTCGTTGCAGCTCCTTTTTCTACCGTCGATTTTGCCTTAGCTGATGGTAGTCAGATTCCCATTGAGGAACGTAACCCAGAGGAAATTTACCAAGTTGGCGAGACTATGCTGACACCTTCGGGTGTGGATTTCTACAATCCCGCATTTGATGTGACTCCGGCTGAGTTAATTACAGCCATAATCACTGAAAATGGGGCATTTGTTCCTGGTGATTTGGCAACATCTCAGCCTCAGCCATTGAGTAATGCTGAAACACGATAAATCAAGTTTGTACACAACAGGACTTACGCAACAATTACCAAAAATCTTGATTTATCGAACCGCCAAGCCGCCAAGAACGCCAAGAAAACGTAGATTATGCGTAAGTCCTACACAAGACGCGATCAATCGCGTCTGTACAAGAAATTTTTGTTACTTTTTTACCTATTCAGTCCGAAATTATGGACGTTAACACTGTAGTTGGCTTATATCGGAAATGACACGAGTAATATTTAGATTTTCCAAAAAACATATATGAACAAGTTAATCCCCACAATTGCCTTAATTGTTTCTTCAATCTTGATTACAAGTTGCGGTAGTTTGCCCACTGATACTGTCAATGAAACTACAAGTAATACTGTTGAAACAATTCAAACGGAATCTAAACAAGAGACTGCAACAACTTCTAATGAAACTACACCTTCCCAGGTAGATACTAGAATTAAACAAAAAACAACAGAAGCAGGAAATAGAAATTCCAGTAATAATCCAACTCAAGCAGTTGCTAATAATCAACTCAAAGTTGGTACAGTTAAAGAATTAGTCACAGGTGATATTATCTGCTACGCCACCATAGTAGATGAACAGGGTAAAGAACATCGTGTAGGTGCATCCTTTGAAATTTGTGCAGAATCAGAAAAATATTTAAATCAGAAAGTACGTCTATCGTATGAAATCGCATCATTAAATGATTGCGAAAGTATTGAACCGTGCGGTAAAAGTCGTGAAGAATCAATAATTTCTCAAATGGAAATTTTGGGAGAAAAAACACCAACTAAACCCCAAGCTAGTAATTCATCTACTTACAGTAATGGTAAATGGACAATCACCATTGGTAATAGCGACTCTTGGTCAGGGGTAAACAATACCGGAAATGTGACTTATAAAGGATGTGATGCTCAAGGCAAATGTATCAACTTAACAGGTGGTAAAGTTAGCTGTCGGCGTGGTGAATGTGTGATGGGTTGGGTGAATGGAGATTATCGATATATTTGGTCACAAGTGATTATAGAAGATGGGAATGGTCCCTCTACCCTCATAGTCAAGCAAGGCGACAAAGAAATCCTGAATGCGACAGGATTTAAACTTGTACCTTCTAGCTAAATTTTATCACCAAGCCATTATGCGGGCGAGATTCTGTCACCAGTAGCAGTATCAAACACAAACAACTGATTTAAATCAAGTTGCAAAGACAAGCGATCGCCTGGACGCGGACGAATATCAGCAGCTGTCTGAATATTTAACACCGCCATTGAACCCGGTAAACTCGCCCGAATCAAGGTTTCTCTTCCCAAAGGTTCTACTACCTTAACTTCTACAAATAATGGTTCTGATTGCTCATTATTGAGGGCAGAGTCAACGTTAATCGTGATATGTTCAGGACGAATCCCCAAATCAAAACTTTGACCTTGGCGTAACTGCACCTTTTCCTTCACAACGGCTGGAACAGCTAACGACTGTCCACCAACATCAAAAACATTATTTTTGTAGATAGCTGGCAAAATATTCATAGGGGGATTACCCAAAAAAGTTGCCACCATGTGGTTAGCAGGAAGGGCATAAATACTTTGAGGATCACCAATTTGCTGAATCCTACCCCGATCTAACACCACAATCTTATCAGCCAAAGTCATTGCTTCAACTTGATCGTGGGTGACATAGATCGTGGTAATGCCTAACTGTTGATGTAACTGCTTTAACTCCGCCCTAGTATCATCTCGCAACTGGGCATCTAAATTAGACAAAGGTTCATCAAGTAAAAATACTTGTGGTTCACGGGCGATCGCTCGTCCTAATGCTACCCGTTGTTGCTGTCCCCCAGAAAGTTGTTTGGGTTTGCGGTCTAGTAGATGTTCTAAAGAAAGCGATCGCGCCACATTCACCACTCGTTCTTGAATAATCTTGGGGTCAACTTTCCGCATTTTTAAGCCAAAGGCGATATTTTCCGCCACCGTCATGTGGGGATACAAGGCGTAGTTCTGGAATACCATCGCTATATCCCTTTGTCTAGCGGGGATATTATTTACCAAGCGATCGCCGATAAATAGATTACCAGATGTAGCAGATTCCAACCCAGCGATCGTGCGTAAAATTGTAGACTTACCACAACCAGACGGCCCCACTAACACCCAAAATTCTCCATCGGGAATCTCAAAGGTAATATCCTCGATAGCAGTGACGTTGTTGAATCTACGTCTAATGTCTTCTAAATGAACTTTTGCCATAAGCCGATACAATTTAACTTTGAATTTCTGCGGATGAAGACGAATCAACTCCTTTCACAGTATCATTGCCACGCTTCTTTCATATTTTCGTACTTTTAGCCCAAGCCGGATGAGACAATAACGCCGCCATGACCCGCACCCCTCGCAGTTGATTAGACAGGGGTAAATGACCTTTAGGGGCGCTTAAATCCCAAGTAAATTGGTTAGGGTATCGCGTCCAGTTATTACCGCTTTTCCAGCCGATTTTAGTCCATAAACTTTCCCAGTTTTTGCCTAAACTCAACCAAATTTCTCGCTGTACCGAAAAGCCAAATTTACCTTCTGAGTGGACTAACCAGAGGTTGTTGATAGTTTGTAAGTCAACAATGGGCGCATTTCCCACTTCCGTAAAATACAACCATTTTCTCTGCACAGCCATTGGCCCCGCCAGTTCACACATTTTTTGGATACTCACGAGGTCAGCAGCTTGGAAGTCTTGGACAGCGAGTAATTGTTGCAAAGGATTGTAATCAATCCCACACTCTGATTTTAGAGGTACAATTCCTTCAGGAAAACAGTCAAGCAGGAAATCTTGAACTTGAGGTGCATCAGAGTTGTAAAGGACTTGGTAAGCTTTACCATCAATCCAAGTTGCTGGTTCTTCGCGTCGTTTTTGTAAAAATTCCATCAACACATCGAATCCCTCATTACCCAAGTTAGCCAACTGTGGGATGATTTGTTGTTGGACTTGAAGAGACCCAGCAATTAACGATTGTCGCAGGGAGTCGATGTCAGCAGTGCCTGATAAAATCATTGGGTCTGTCATGCCATTAATCTGTTAGCGTTCAGTGAAAAAGTGGTTGGCTATCGTGTGTTCTCTGAGGTGAAGCACTAGTAGCGAAAAGTAGTTTACTATTTTTGATTGCACTACGCGCAGTGCCGGAGGCAATTGTACAAAATCGCAATGGCTATGGCTACACCACCACGCAAGCTATGACTAAATTTCATAGCTTACAGAAGAAGCAATGAAGAAAGGGTTCATTTCCCCCTGCCTCTTCGTTCACCCCAAAAACTGTATAAGGGGAATAAGGGGAAAATCTGCGCCTGGTGACTTGGTGAACAAAAGACACAGTAAAATTAGCCAGCCTGTCAAAGCAAGATTGTTTGGCGGGTGGCGTATCGTTCAGGAATGTTTGAAGTATGTACGACAAGATTAACCCCCCCACAACTGGAACAAAAATCACCTTTAAAAATGGTGAACCGATTGTGCCTGATAATCCAATTATCCCTTTTATTCGGGGCGATGGCACAGGTATAGATATTTGGCCTGCTACCCAAAAGGTGCTAGATGCGGCGGTAGCCAAGGCATACAAGGGAAAACGTCAAATTAGTTGGTTTAAGGTTTACGCTGGTGATGAAGCTTGTGAATTATACGGAACTTACCAGTATTTACCCCAGGATACATTAACCGCTATCAAAGAGTATGGTATCGCGATTAAAGGACCTTTAACTACCCCCGTAGGTGGTGGAATTCGTTCTTTAAACGTAGCGCTACGGCAAATTTTTGATTTATATGCCTGTGTGCGTCCTTGTCGGTATTATGCCGGGACACCCTCACCCCACAAAAACCCAGAAAAACTCGATGTAATTGTTTATCGGGAAAATACGGAAGATATTTATTTGGGGATTGAGTGGAAACAGGGTAGTGAAATAGGCGATCGCTTAATTAAAATTCTCAATGAGGAACTGATTCCCGCCACCCCAGAACATGGCAAAAAGCAAATTCCCCTAGATTCAGGGATTGGTATCAAACCTATCAGTAAAACAGGTTCTCAACGCTTAGTACGTAGGGCGATGAAACACGCTTTGTTATTGCCTAAAGCCAAGCAACAGGTAACACTGGTGCATAAGGGCAATATTATGAAGTATACCGAAGGTGCATTCCGTGATTGGGGTTATGAATTAGTTACCAGTGAATTTCGCGCTGAATGCGTCACCGAACGGGAATCTTGGATTTTAAGCAATAAGGACAAAAATCCTGATATTTCCGCCGCAGACAACGCCCGTGAGGTTGATCCAGGTTATGATTCCCTGACACCAGAGAAACAAGCGCAAATTGTCCAGGAAGTTGAAACCGTTCTCAGCACAATTTGGGAAACCCACGGTAACGGTCAATGGAAGGAAAAAATCATGGTCAATGACCGGATTGCTGATAGTATTTTCCAACAAATCCAAACCAGACCGGATGAGTATTCGATTCTGGCCACAATGAACTTAAACGGCGATTACTTGTCTGATGCGGCTGCGGCCATTGTCGGCGGTTTAGGAATGGGTCCAGGGGCAAATATCGGCGATATCTGTGCCATATTTGAAGCTACCCACGGGACTGCACCCAAACACGCCGGTTTGGATCGAATTAATCCCGGTTCTGTAATTCTTTCCGGTGTGATGATGCTGGAATTTATGGGTTGGCAAGAAGCTGCCGATTTGGTAAAACAAGGTTTAGGGGATGCGATCGCTAACAGTCAAGTTACTTACGATTTAGCCCGATTGCTAGAACCACCAGTAGAACCCTTAAAATGTTCTGAATTTGCCGACGCAATAATTCAACATTTTGGTTAACTCTGGTTAACTGTAGGGTGGGTTAGCGATAGCGTAACCCACCATCATCCTAAATATGCATAGCTATTTCCAAATTTCTCCTCCTGGTAACTGACTCAAATAATCATCCATAATTGCTGGTAATTCCTTAGCTGAATAACTATAAGTTAAAGCTAGAAATCTAATTGCTGTAGTTGCAATCTCGTTTTTATCAAGTTTTGCGGATAATTGCGTGCGAGTATATTTACCATTCATCACTTCCAAACTAGCATCAGCGATCGCATCTTCAATCACTTCTTCCTCAATCAAATTTGCCCATTCAGCTTGATTAACATAATAGGATTTATTATTTTCTTTGAGATTCACCTCTTGAATTTCTCGAATGGAATTGCGAATCGAAGCAATCCATGAATTTGTTAATCGTTGTTCCACTTGATTTTTAATTAAATGGAACAACAAAATCTTAAGATAAGATTTAATTTGCCGCAGAATCGCCTTTTTACTCATCCCCTCTAACTCGTCAACAATAGCCAAAGCATCTGCGTAATTTCCTTGTAAAATGCTATTTCTAAGGTCAGTTAATTCCTGTGTCATGGCTTACCATCTCCCGGCTTTCCAATCTTCACCACCCGGTAACTGAGTTAAACTTTCTGCGACAATTGCAGGTAATTCCTTGGCGGAATAGGAATAAGTAAGAGCTAAAAAGTGCAAAGCATTTTCGATTAACTTGGTTCTATCTATAATTTTAGCCACTTGAAATTGACTGTATTTCCCATTCATCACCTCCACACTAGCATCAGCGATCGCATCTTCAATGACTTCTTCCTCCATCAAAGTTTCCCATTCATCTTGATTGACATAATAGGATTTTTTATTTTCTTTGAGGTTCACCTCTTGAATTTCGCGTATGGAATTGCGAATAGAAGCTACCCAAGAATTTGTTAATCGCTGTTCTACTTGATTTTGTATTAAATGGATCAATAAAATCTTAAGATAAGATTTAATTTGCCGCAGAATCGCCTTTTTACTCATCCCCTCTAACTCGTCAACAATAGCCAAAGCATCTGCGTAATTTCCTTGTAAAATGCTATTTCTGAGGTCAGTTAGTTCTTGTGTCATTTTTCTTAACATCCATAAAATTATTACTCAAACCTATAGTTATGGCGATTTTCGGATTTTATTTATTGTAGGCGATCGCACAATTAAGAGTTTTCCCGGAATCGCAGCGATCCATGTTGATGCTACATATTAGATAGATGCAGATCATCAGGGAGTAAGCATATACCATGTCGCAACCGAAAAAAGAGCCAAAGGGGTGTGGATGCGCGAATATTCCCATATCAGTAATTTTATTGCTTTTAGGAGGTAGTTGGTGGTTGTTGAGCCAAAAAGGTAATCGAGACATGATCACCAATCTTGTGACAAACCTTTTATCTCAGCATCAACAAATAGCCATCCCGATTTTGAATCCAAGTCCCACCCCTATTTTAACTCCTACTCCCACACCCACAACCATTCCCACCCCCACAAACACAGTAAAACCCGAAACGAAACCAGAACCAGCTTCACCACCAATAACACCTCAGCAAAAAACAGCATTACCTCAAACGCCTTGGGAGAAAAAAGCAATTAGAGGGATTTATTTCAGCCGTTACCATATTACTAATAACGCTAACGAACAAACCATTCGCCAACGAGTGCGTTTATATCGTTCTCAGGGCTTTAATACAATCATTCATGGCGTTTGGGGTAATGGTTGTACAATGTATAACAGCGATGTCATGCAAACAAAATTAGGGTTTAAAAGTTGTCCTAATAAGTTTCAAGATAAATGGTTAGATTGGCTGATTGATGAAGCACATAAGCAAGATATGGAAGTTCATGCGTACTTTGAAAAAGGAATTAAAATCGATAAAAATAGTCCTATTTTTGATTTGGCGATCGCGCGCCGATGGGTAGTTCCTGGTGTGGATAGAACTTACTCCAATATTGAACATTATGTTTTAGATGTAGAGATACCCGAAGTTGCTAATTTCTTTAAAAATATCTCAGTAGAATTTGTCACCAAATATCCCCAAATTGATGCAGTGCAATGGGATGATTATTTAGGCTATCATGCTGAACTACCAGGACAAGTAGACCGTACCGCTAATTTAACAAAGTTTGTCCAACAAATGGTGAGTGGAATTAAACAAGCTAACCCCAAAGTTAGTTTTGATATTTCCCATCATAACCCTTATTGGGCTAAAAGATATTTTGCAGCAGATTGGCCAAACTGGAACGTTGATAGAGTGTTTATTCAAGTTTATAATGATGAAAATTACCAAGAAGAATTAAAATATGTGAGAGATGTGGATGGAATTGGCATTAGTGACAATCAATTTCATCGTTTAGGAGACATAATTAATAACAAAGATATTAAAAGTGTTTTAGTATTTCCCATAAATGGAAAACCCGAAACAACTGCTGCTAATTTGCACAATTTAGTACAATCAATCACTCAGAAACCAGAACTTTAGCAGTCCCAAATCATTCGTTAAGACCTCTCTTTGTAATCTCTCTGTGTCCTCTGTGTCTCTGTGGTTCCATTAAATAATCTATAAAATATCATTATTCCTGCTCCCTCTCCTTAGTAAGGAGAGGGTTGGGGTGAGGTTTTATATTTATTAATATACATTGAATGTTACTTAAGGCAATTTTAAATTTAATTCTTGCAAAGTTTGGTCATCTGGATTAATTGTAATTGTCTGAGGTTCCGCAGATTGACCATTGATCTGTAACTGATATGTACCTAACGGTAATTGTTCTAAATAGAAAATACCAGCACTATTAGTAATAGATATCACCGATGAATTTTTATCAGGATTAATCGCCTCAACTTTAGCACCAGCAATGGGGTTTCCTGCTGAGTCCTTCACAGTTCCAGCTAAAGTATAGGATGCAACAAAAGGTATAGAAAAAGTTGTATAACTACCTGCAACTACTTCTATAGCAGTAGAAACTTGAGCAGGTTTCCAGTCAATAGGATATCCAGCCGGATCTAAATCAATTCTGTAAATACCAGGTGCAAGCTTTAACAAAACACCTTGTTTTGTTATATTTGAGAAGGTAGGATTAAATTTTTTATTATTGAGAAGTAATAATAGCTCAATATCTTGAGTGTAAATCTCTTCGTTATTATCTCGAATGCCATTATTGTTCTTATCTAAAAAGGGTTGAATAAAAATTCCCCCTTCACTGCGTAACCGTTCAAATCGAGTATCTGCGGGGCTAAAATTAGGGCTAAAATTGGCTGCTGAACCTAGTTCAATCCGATAGGAAGCTGTATCTGAAGTGGTAGAAACTCCATCGTAACGCAAACGTAGAGACAAACCCGGAATCGCAACAGTAGAAACAGAAGCTAACAAACCGCTACCTTGGGAACCAATACCATAACCTAAATCAAAATCCCAAACAGAACGTCTATCGCTTTGGCGATATGGTGATTGATACTTCCATTTTAAGGTTAATAAATTATTAGTGCTGTTGTTAGAATTAGTACTTTCGTAACCTAAGTTTAAAGACTCATTCCCAGGTAAATTAAAAATAGAACCATCATATATTAATCCTAATGCTGTATTAGTTACATTGGATCTAGCGGAAAAATTCCATTTACGCCAACGAGCATTAGATGATAAATCTAATTGTCCTTTGTTATCTATTTTGAGGCTAGAGAAAGTAAATATATTGCTAAAATTCCGGTTAAAGTTAATGCCAGCATTGATAAAATTATTTGAGTTATTTCCAGTGCTATTTATATTTATACCTGGTGCAGCACTCCAATTTAAATTAAAGCTTTGAAAATTTTCATTACTGGATAAATTTAAATTTAATTTAGGAGAGGGTTTAAATTCTATATTAGCATTATATTTAAAGTTTTCTGGTGTTTGTAAAGCAGATAAAGCTAGTTTGAGGGGAAAGTTATTAGGTTGATAAAATATATCTACTAATCCTAATAAATGTCGATCATAAACAATTCCGGCTCCCAAAGTCAAAGAATCTGAAACACCATGACGATAAGCAATTCCACCGCGAACATCGGTTAAGTCGCCAAAAAAGTCATTAATTCGGGTTTGTCTGCTTAAACCACCAGATACAATCAGGCTGGATGTTCCTTTAGTCAATTGTCCAGGAAGGTTGAGAAATATCGGTTCTTGCTCAATTGGAATATTGGCTAATTGTCCATTAGCATAGAGTAAAATTCGATAATTTACCCCACTACCACTAATGGGAATATTATCAAAGCGATAAACTCCTGAAGAATCAACTAATACATCTGCAAAAATTCTTCTGTCATTTCCAGAAACTAGCTGTACTAGAGTTCCTGGTGCTGCTGCTCCTTCAATAATACGGTTAATTGTGTTACTTTGCAAACGTTGAGAGGGAGTAAATCCTCCACCATTGAGATTATCTGCTTTAAAGCCAAATCTTTTAATGGCTGTAAAACCCCAATAATCGCCGCTACCTTGATTTTGCCAAAAACTCGGTTGAGAACCAATTACATAATCATTAAAATCACCTTGTTTTAAATATTGTCCTTCTTGAAGTTGCCAACTGGTATTATCAAGTAAATCTGGTTGATTAATCCGAGAAAACCAACTTCCTCCGAATATTGTCCCAATGGCTGTGAAGTTACCTTGAGAAGTTAATTGATTACTACTTTCTCTACCATTAATATTGATTTGTTGTCCTATAGTTGATAAGGTAAAATTAGGAGCGTTAACAATGGGTAATCCTTCTAAAATTACTGGTATTTCTTGCAGAGTATTCTGTCTACCTCGAAAATTTAACCACGGGGGTTTAAAGATAATTGCATAAGCTGCAATATCAAATTCGGCTTTAACTTCTAATAATTCCTCAATTTTAGCAATAGATATAACTAAGCCCAATTCTGGGTCTGGAGTTAATTCATTGGGCTGAATGCGTTTAATTAAACCCACTCCTCTGAGTTCTAATTCCCCATCAGCTAGAGTAGTAATATTCAGGTTTAAGGCTCTAGTTAAATCTTGCCAAGAAACTAACCAATCAGCGAAATTAACTGCTTTTTCTCCATCTTCGTAACCTCGCACAAAGGAAGATTGTAAAATATTGCGCTTACCAACATTAATTCCTATTGGTAAAATAATAAATTTGGGTAATTTTATTTCTAGTGGGGGAGAAACATTAACTTCGGCAATAGTAGGATTAATGCTATTATCAGTTGAACTGAAAGACGGGTTTTGATTTGCTTCTGGTTGTGGAGAAGAATGTAAAGCTTTAGCTTCGGAAATACTAGGATTAACACTATTATCAGTTGAACTGAAAGACGGGTTTTGATTTGCTTCTGGTTGTGGAGAAGAATGTAAAGCTTTAACTTCGGCAATAATAGGATTAACACTATTACTAGTGGAACTGAAAGACGGGTTTTGATTTACTTCTGGTTGTGGAGAAGAATGTAAAGCTTTAACTTCGGCAATAGTAGGATTAACACTATTACTAGTTGAAGTTAAAGCCAGTTGTTGATATGAATTCCAAAGGATAGAAGTTATGATCACACAGCAAACATAAACAGAAATTTTTGATTATCTTCTTGGAGTCTGAGAAGGTTTGGTTTCCGTATTGATATCTTCTTGAGAAACACTGAAATTCACATTAAAAGGTAAAATTCCACCTTTGTTAGGAAAATCCCATTTCAGTTGTCCCGAAAATTGATATGTACCTGGTGTCAGGGTTTTTCCTTGAGGAGGATAGGCGATTCTGATATATCTATCACCTTCAGCAATAATGGTAGTTTCTTCTAACTTCCCAGAATTAACAGGTTTACCATTTTGGCTTAAATTCCATTCAGTTTTGGCACGGGTTGTGGCTTTACCTGTATTATTAACTAGCAATCTAATCTCTTTTGCTTTAGCATCATAAAAAGCATTCTCTACTTTCAGAATAGGAGCAAGTTCACCATTTCTAACAAAGATAGTTGAAACTATCGTGACAGCAAGACTAACCTCATTTTCTGCGGTAGAATCATTATTTTCTGTAAGCTCTTCAATGGAGAACATTGCCCTATATTCGCCCTGGGGTAAACTAGGAAGCAGCCTAGCATTGAAACGAATTGAACGTGTTTCTCCGGGTGCAATGACTAATTCACGGGGAGAAAATACTAAATAGGGTGTTAAATCATTGGGGCTAGACTCTAAAACCTTGAGTCCTTCCCGGCTATAAGTGAAGGGTGCAACCGAAACTCTGGCTCGAAATGGTTTATCAGAAGCGTTAGAAACATCAATAACTCCTCTCGCTTGTCCTGATTCGGCTTGGCGTTCAATTACTAAAGGCGTGACAGATAACTGTTGACTATAGGCTGGTATGGGGGTGAAACCAACACCAAAAAAACACAATAAAGGTAGGATATTCGGTAATTTTTTCAACATTTAAGCTCTTAATTTTTTCAAAAATCACTGCGGAGTTTAAAAAATATTTACTCGGTATTCGTAACTTCCAGAGTGATTGAGTCTTCTCTTAACTACTAGCATTGTAGAAAGGTTGTTAAATCTGAATTAAGAGTATTTATACTTTTTAAAACAGGCGCTTATGCAACCTTCCTACAATATTTCCAACTCTCAAAGATTTATAACTTTAAGTTACTGGGGAGCTAAAGCAACGTTTACACGGATTTTGTAGTATCCACTATTTAGTGCAATACCGCTAAAAGTGTTGGTAACAGCTAGTTCAACCGCGTAGTCTTTATCAGTAATAGGGCCTAGCTGAAGTTCACTTACTGTGCCAATTGGGTTGATAATGAAGTTTGAGCCCACTCCATTAGGTGAAAGATCCCCGTTAACAACTGGAATTCCACCATCTAGAACTCGCGCAGTTATAAAATCAATGTTCTCAGTGTATGTTCCGGTTGATAGAACAGTACCATTGTCAGTAATGGAGGTGATGGTAAATGTTGTACCGTCAGTACAACTAACATTGATATTTCCCGGTAAAATAGTATTAAGACTAGTTCCGCTTAAGTTCTTCTCCAATCTTCCGTTTTCGGTAGAGTTGATGATGCAAGCAGGTCCTATCTCTCCACTAAAATCAACGTTAGCATTCTGGGCTTGGGCTTTGGGGCTAAAAGCCAAAGCACTGAGAACAGCAAAACCGCTAACTAAAGCAAGACGACGCAAATTCATCATTTTTGGTATCCAAAACTAGTTTTTTTATTCCTACATTAATTAGACGTTTCCCAAAGACAAATTGTGAATTATTTAACTGCACAAATTTCTGAGACTGTTCACTGAGATCACTACAGCATTATTCTGTTGTCAAACAGAAAATAAAATGGTAGGTAGATGCGTTCCCCCTAGGGTAGGGTAACAAAACCTAATACCAACAATCCTTGGTTTCGTTGGGTTACTCTTCGAGAAAGCTACGCCTACGCAAAGCCTCAAACAGCAGTAGTGGCAGGTATGGCTACGCCACGCAAGCTATCACAGATATCATGGACTATTTTTGCCAAAAGACTTGTAAATAAAATGAAATGAATATAAATTAATATGCAATTAATGATTGTGGGCTGGGCATTTTTCACGCCCTGAAAATTGAACCATTCTACAAGATTAGATAATCTATGTTTTCCTATTATCCAAAATTTCCCAACATCCAATAAAGGTAGATACTCTTCATTGACATCAGAGATTTTATCAATTTCTTCAACCTCCCCATCACATTGACTATCCACCACAACAACCCGCAAAATCACAGCCGCTTCTTCCTGATGCAAAATTCGTCCTGGTTCTAACTCATCAGATAACGTTAAAGTTTCACCAGTAGGGGCTTCTGTTAGCAGAGTCTTCTGAAATATCTTCTTTTTTAGAGACTGGGAAAAAGCCTGAGATTTACACTCGTATAAATCTGTAGAGTATCTATCTTCTACCCCAAGAAAATCCTGCTCATATCGCTGTTTCAAAATCGCCCGTGCTTGGGAAATTCGCTTACGGACGTTATCGTAAGAAATATTCAGTTTTTCCGCAATTTCCTTATATGATAGTTCTTCCTCAAAGTGCAGAATAAAACTTTCTCGCAGTCTAGGGGATAACTCATCAATAGCAAGACAAAAAAAATTTTTCAGTTCTTGTTGTGTAACAACAAGAACTGGGTTTTCTTCCAGACTAGCTAATTCCTGTTCATATTCAAAACCTTTTGCTTCCAAACTTTCAACTTGTTTTGCACCCCGATGATGTTCTCTATGGATATCTACACAAAGATTATGAGTTAGTTTAGTTATCCAAGCTTTAAAGTTTTTAACTTCCACAGTAGAATCATGTAGCTTTTCCCAGGCTTTGAGCATGGCACGACTGAGGGCATCTTCACCATCAGCAGCGTTACCCATCCATTTTACGCAACAACGGTACAAATAGTTTTGATATTCTTGCCATAAATTCCAAAAGCTTGAGCTGAGGTCTTGATGCTCAACGCTGGATAAGCAATTATTAGAAGAGTGCATATAAATAGAATTTGTTAGCTTTGATACTAACATCATAATAATCAATGCATTTTATTTAGGTATCCGTAAGAACACTATTTTCTTGAAAATTTACGCAATCTTTACCAATATAAAGAAATATCTATAGGACTCATATTTGATTTATGAAACACACGTAGGGTGTGTTATGGAGGAGAGTACGGCACCAAGACCCAGAAGACGGTGCGTTAGGCTAAAGCCATAACACACCCTACTACGGGCTGACTTTTCACGGCATCTGGAAAACGCCATTTTAAGCTTTTCTCAAAACCTAATTTTTACGTTAGCTATTTTCATTAACTTAGAGCTATTGAGAATTTACCTGTGGAAAAAGTCCTGTTGTTTCGCGGTTTGAGGACTTACCGTGAAAAGTCAGTACTACCGGAGGCGATCGCACAATTAGAAGTTTTTTAGGATTACCATAAATATTTGCAATTATTCATGAAATAATCTATAAAATATCATGATTCCTGCTCCCTCTCCTTGGAAAGGAGAGGGTTGGGGTGAGGTTTTATGACAAAGGGTTTTGCGTTGGTATACCTACAGCACGAGGAAAACTAGCTGGAGTATTAACTACTTTTCGCAAGTACAAACAATGACGAACGCTATTAGTTAAAGGAGTTGTAAATTGTTCTACGGATTCAATTACACCACCTAATTGGTTAACCGCATTTTGCAAAGATTTAGTTTCCTCTTCTGTCCAATTACCACGATAAATTACAGATAAACCACCCTGTTTAAGTAATGGTAAAGTGTATTCAGCACAGACAGCCGCATTACTAACAGCACGAATTAAAGCCACATCATATCTTTTGCGATGCTGGGGATGATGACCTATTTCTTCTGCTCTGCCAATGCAAGTTTTAGCATTGCTAAGAGTTAATTGAGTCAAGCTTTCGTCAATAAAATTAATTTTCTTTCTGGTTGAATCTAGCAGAGTCATTTTACAATTAAGCATGGTAATTGCCACGGGAATTCCTGGAAAACCCGCACCTGTACCAATATCAATTACAGCCGCATTTTCTGAGAGAAATGGAATAAACTGCCCTTTTGGTGCAATTCCTCGTAAAGAATCCCAAAGATGTTTTTCCCAAAATTCTTGGGGGTCGGTAATGCGGGTTAAATTTAACTTTTGATTACCTAATACAATTAATTCATACAGCTGCTGAAATTTTTGCTGCTGTTGTTCGTTGGGTTGCCAATTTAGGGTTTGCTGCCATATTTTTGCCATTTCTGGCAATAATGGAATTGTGGAATTAGTCATTATTTATTGGTCATTGGTCAACAGTTATCCTTCTCAAACAGCTTTTTCGGCTTCTTTCGCTTTTAGTATTGCCGGGTCTACTGATTGTAATTCACCGTGGTTCAGTGTCCAACATTGGTCTGCGATCGCCAGCATATCTCCAGCATCATGAGTCACTACCAACAGCGTCCAATCTTTTTTGAGTTTCGCTAATAAGTTTACCAATTGCCGACGCATTGACCAATCTAACCCGGCTGTGGGTTCATCTAATAACAGTACATTTGGCTGACGAATTAATTGCACAGCCAAAGCCAAACGCCTTTGCTGTCCACCACTCAAAGCATGAGGTGCTGCGGAAAGCGATAAATGCTCTAATCCTACTTCGCTTAATGCTCCCCTGACTCGCTCTGAACCTAACTCAGGATGCCCTAAACGCAATTCGTCTAAAATAGTACCACCGCAAAAGTGCCTTTCTGGGAACTGAAATAATAACCCCGCTAATTGTTGTAGCTGTTCTGGGATAAGTTCTTGTTCCCGCCAGAACAGTGAACCTGAAGTTGGTTCGGCTAGTCCAGACAAAATTTCTAATAAGGTACTTTTACCGGAACCACTCGGACCAATAATCATACCTAGCCGATGGGGTGCTAATTCCAGATTAATTGATTTCAGAATCGCGGTGGGGCTGGCTGCGGGGTGATACGTTATATTTCTGAGATAAAGCATTTGTTAGGACTATTAAAAAATTGGCGGATTACTCCTAAGAGTAACTAGAAAATGATCAAAAGCTTTGTCACAATGTCTCTACAGATTTTGAATTTCAGTCTGAATTTCCGGGAAATTACAAGTTTTTTTGGCGAAAACCGGATACAAACTGCAAAAAACCACCCTGATCCTTTTATACATTGTGGCAGACTTCACCTTTAACAAAGGTGACAAAAATGGGAACATGGCACAATAACCGCAGTCAACCTGTGTAGAATATTCAGGTTCAGGCTAAAACCGACACAAATTATAGTTAACTTTCTTGAGCATTCAAGTAACAGATACAACAATTTTAACCACCATTTTTTGAAGGGTGACAATGACTAAACGGTTTTATACTCCTCAATATATAGGGTTTGCGAAACTCTCAAAGCTGGCTCAGAATACTTTTGCAGCTGCAATCGCACTTAATTTTTGGGTTAGCCCCTCTCTAGCTGGTGATCCATTCCGTACTAACCAGCCTCGTAATATTGGCGACAATACCGAAGCAGCTTTTAAAGCAGTTTTTCAACAGGGTAATTATCCAGCAGCCGAAAGTTACCTCCAAAAAGCCACCTCAAGTGAATCAAATGAACCTTTAGCTTATGCGATGAAGGCATCCTTAGCTTATGCAAATAAAGATTTTGCTACACTCGGTACTTACAGCAAGAAAACTCTAGAAACCGGACAAAAATTGATTGCTACAGACGAATTACGTGGCAATATATACACTGCTGTCGGACATTTTTTTGAAGGCGCAACAATTATTGCTCGTGATGGTACACTTAGAGGTGCGCCCCAAGCCCTAACTCGGCTGAGACAAGTTTATCAATATTTAGACAGAGCCGAAGCGATCGCACCTCAAGATCCAGAGCTAAATTTGCTCAAAGGCTACATGGATTTGATGCTATCTGTCAATTTACCCTTTGCTAATCCCGATGATGCGATCGCTCGGTTAAAAGCAAATGCTGGGCCGAAATACTTAGCAGATAGGGGTATAGCCCTAGCCTATCGCGATTTAAAGCAGTATTCTCAGGCTTTAGAATATGTAAACAGTGCTTTAAAAACCACATCTGATCACCCAGAATTATATTATCTCAAAGCTCAAATCCTCAGAAAACAGGGACAACAAGCTAAAAGTCGCTCCATTATCCAAGACGCGGTGGTTAATTTCGACAAAGCCTTGACGAAAAGATCCCAACTTCCCGCCGATTTAGTCAGACAAATTGAACGTGAACGCAACAATACCTTTAACCAACTGAATAGTTTAGTTGAATAGCCTGATTGTAGAGACGCGATAAATCGCGTCTTTCTTGTATTCTTGCTGATATGCTTATTCTCAGGACAATAATTTAGATATTCCCGCACCATGCAAATTCAGTTCCGTGAAATTAACCCTTTTGATGTGTGGATTTGGCTAAAATTCACGACAGTTCCTTCTGGACGTGAAAAGCAATACATCGAAGAAGTTTTTAATTCCTGGTTCTATTTGGGTAAACTAGGCGCATTTAATGCGGAAAATCTCCAAGTCCAAGAAACTGGACTAGAAATCAGCTACATGAATTATGACCCAGAAGGGTATGATAAAAGCTTATTGGCACTCATGCACAACATGGGCGAATTGGAGTATGAAGGACAGTGGGCGCGTTGTTGGTTTGACATGGGAACTGCTGATGCGATCGCATTGGATATTTTAATCAATGCTCTCAAACAGTTAAATCAGGAATATGTCGCCATAGAGGAATTATACATCGGTGGCGAAAATGAAGATTGGCCTGTAGAGGATAGTGACAACCCCAATCACGCTATATACGATGACAATTAACTGGATTACCTCAACCTAAAAACACACCTTTTTCAGATTCCCGGAGATTTTTAGATGAGCAAACTAGGAAAAATTCGGGTATTAGCTTTAGGATTGATCCGGGATGGTGAACGCATTTTTGTTTCTGAAGGCTACGATTCCCTCAAACAAGAAACTTACTATCGAGCTTTAGGTGGCGGAGTTGACTTTGGCGAAACTAGCCAAGCTGCTTTAAAAAGAGAATTTCAAGAAGAAATTCAAGCAGACTTAACAAATATTAACTATGTAGGTTGCATAGAAAGTATATTTATTTGTAACGGTAAGCAAGGACACGAAATCATTCAACTTTATGAATGTGATTTCGTTGATTCCAAATTCTATCAACTAGAAAGCTTAATATTTTCTGAATCAAAAAACCATCAACATAAAGCACTATGGGTAGATATTGCTGACTTTAAATCTGGTAAATTAAGATTAGTTCCCGAAGATTTTTTCGCCTACTTATAAAGTATTAATTCAGTAACCCAATAATTTTTACGAACTACGAACTACGAATTACGAATTACAAATTACTCATATCTATCCCGCTTTGATTTAATCACTTTAATCACATCATCATGTTGTTGACCCTCAATGATGTCCTTTAAATGTATTTTTCCTTCAATATATTGAATATGAATCCGCCATCCTGATATTTTATCTATATCGGCTCTGTAAATTGCTTGTTTAATACCTGTAACTTTATGGAGCCTGGTTTTAGGAAAACTTCTAGTTCTATGACACTCATTATCTTCTAGTTCGGCTAAAGCTTGAAGAAAATTCAGTTTTAAATCTTCTGGTAAAATCTTGATAGCTTCATGAATCACACCATACTCATCTAAAAGAGGCTTGATTTGTGCCATTAGCTAGAATGAACCTCAATATCTTGATTTTCTACCGTGAAATCTTGGTAAAGAGTTTCTGCAACTGAATTATATGCTTTTGGTGCATCTTCAGGCTTGACGGCTCTAAATAAAGTGATTACAGTCCGATCAAAAATGGGATCATCATCAATGGTAAGAATAATTCTAATTTTGTCATTAATTCTCAGAGAATATATGGAAGAATCATAATTTTCATTAAGTCTAATATTTCTTAATTGCGTGCTATTTTTATAAAATAAATTTGTATCTGTTGACAGTAACTCAACATATCGATTTAGTTTCTTAATAATCTTAAATTTTTCTGTATTACTAAATTGCTCTAAATCTTGTTCAAAATCTTTTGTAGATTCAATCAGTATATCCATAGCAATTGCTCCTGGGATTAAATCCCCAACTTACTTTAATTTAACGTAGAGAATGAATAAATAAATAAAACCTCACCCCAACCCTCTCCTTATTAAGGAGAAGGAGCCGGAATTCAAAACGATGAATCCCCAACTTCTCAAAGAAGCCAGGGATATGGGTATGAAGTTAATTGATACTCAATCTTCAGAAAGATTACGACAAAGGACGGTAAACGCGATAGTCGAGTTCAGGGAAAATGTTATCCATTAATTCCACCTTTTCTAACCAACCACTATCGACCTTACCGACTTTAACATCTTCATAGAGCTTATTAAACCGCATCAAGTGCGATCGCGTTCTTCTCACAGCATAAGGAACCATTGTACCCGTCCGCATAATAAAAGCCCAGTCAGAAGATTGCGCTAGTAAAAGTTCCCGCGCCGCTTGGTTCAGTGCTTTCTCCTGCAAATCATCTTCAGCTTCTAAGTGCGAAATTTCAATCATGCGTTCAGTCGCTTTGTGTAAATGTGGATAAATCCAAGCATTTGTTTCATTTAACCAATACTCATGGAAACCCTTATAACCCCAACTAGACTGCGAAGGGCGACAAACTTGCTGAGTTGGTTCTGTCCGCAAATAATCCGCCAGATGAGCCATTTGATATGTTCCTTGGTCATGCCATGATTTCCGGAACAGGTAATCAATAAACCAAGGGCCTTCATACCACCAGTGACCAAATAACTCAGCATCATAAGGCGACACAATAATGGGCGGGCGACCCATAATACCGTTTAAATGCTCTACTTGGCGTTCCCGGTTATACATAAAGTTAGCAGCGTGTTCAGCCGCCTTTTCCCTTGCCCAATAAGGATCATAGAGAGCTTTATCAGAAAGTCCTAAACCACGTCCAGTAATTTTGTGATACTTAATGCCCGTGTTTTTGCGCTGACCATTGGGCATGATGTAGGGCTTAATATACTCATATTCTGCTTCCCAGCCCAAATCTTTGTAAAATTCCCGATATTCTGCCGCACCGGGATAGCCCACCTCAGAAGACCATACCTGCTGCGAAGATTCATGATCTCGACCAAAAGCCGCAACACCAGGTTCTGTAAAAATCGGCGCGTAAGTACCAAAGCGGGGGCGAGGACGGGCGTATAAAATCCCATGTCCATCAGTGAGGAAATAGCGTAAACCAGCATCCGCCAGCATTCTCTCCACACCTTCATAGTAAGCGCATTCTGGCAACCAAATACCTCTGGGTGCTTGGCCAAAGTTTTGCTCATAGTGTTCACAAGCTACCTGAATTTGCGCCCACACAGCTTGTGGATACATTTTCATCAGTGGTAAATAGCCGTGAGTAGCACCACAAGTGATAATTTCTAAATTATTGCTATCTTGAAATTTCTTAAAACCTGTGATTAAGTCACCTTTGTAGTGTTCCCATATCTGACGCGCTTCGTTAAACTCAGTAGCGTAATGTTCGGCTAAATAACGAAGATGCCCATTTTTGACATTACGCTCAATTTCCAGTTCTATCAGTTCTTCTAATTGGGTTAAGTGCGCGTCATAGCGTTCTTGCAGTAGGGGGTCACGGAGCATTGACACTAGCGGCGGTGTCATACTCATGGTGATTTTGAAGTCGATACCGTCTCGCTTTAAGCCCTCAAATACTTTTAATAAAGGAATGTATGTTTCGGTGATGGCTTCATAAAGCCATTCTTCTTCCAACACATAGTCACTTTCTGGGTGACGAACAAAGGGCAGATGTGCATGAAGTACAAGCGCGACGTAGCCGATAGCCATAGTGATTTTAGGGTAGTACTTTTAAGTGTAAGAACGAGGGTTGGGCGAAATTAACAGTATTTTAAGACTTTATGGGGTGCGTGACTGTAGTTTTCTACTTGGCTATATTGTTAAGATATTTAACTAGGTTTTTTCCAGATTGTTGACCACTCATGTACGGGCGGGTTTACTAAGGATTTCGACAAACCACAGACTTACTGCTTAAACCCGCCCCTACCCACTCAGCACTCATGTACGGGCTAAACGCCCCGCTAACAGCACTCAGCACTCCTCACTCAGCACTCAACACTCAGCACTCAGCACTCAGCACTCAGCACTCTAATCTTCGGGTTCTCTATACAATTGTTCTAATTCTTGCACCTGTGTTTTCCGAGAAACACGACGATATTTTTTACTTTCTAACTTCGGTTCGTACTGTTGCTTACCCTTACCTTTGCTTTTGATTTTCATCGTTGATTCGGGGTCGGCTTGTTCGTGCATTTGAGTTTGATGTGCGATCGCTTGATCTAAAAATTCTAAGTAATGTTCGTATCTTTCCCAGTCACCTTGCACCACACAATCAGGCTCGTCTCTATGCAGACAGTCACTAAAACGACAGCTAGCCACTGCTAAACGTTGTCTGGCTTCTGGAAAATAATAAATTAATTCTTCGGGGCTACAATCCAAGTCAGGTTGATTAAAGCCGGGAGTATCGGCCAGCAAACCACCCCCAGGTAATTCAAATAATTCTGTATGGCGCGTTGTATGGCGACCTCGTGCTAATTTGCCAGAGACTTCTCCCACTCGCAGGTTAAGAGTGGGTATCAGCACGTTAATCAGGCTAGATTTTCCCACGCCAGAAGGCCCAGCAATGACAGTAATTTTATTATTTAGATGGTTAAGTAATTCGTCAATATTAATGCCGTTTTGGACGCTCATAAATAGGGGTTTATAGCCCCAACCTAATAGGCGATCGCTTATTTTCTGTTGTTCCTCTGGTGAGACTAAATCACTTTTATTCAGGCATAAAAGCACATCTACGTCAGTAGACTCAGCCTTTACCAGAAATCGACTTAATTGATAAGGTTCCAGAGGTGGATCTGTCACCGCAAATGCCAGGAGGATTTGGTCAACATTGGCGATCGCTGGTCGGTCTAATAAACTTTCACGGGGTAAAACATTGGAAATTGCCCCCCGACCACCAGCCCAATCTGGCTCATCTACTACCACGCGATCGCCCACCATCACCTGTTGCCCGATTTTTTTCAACCGGGTTCTGCGGGTGCAGAGAAGCATCAAAGGATGAGAAAAATGAGGATAATCTAACTCGCCGATCTCCCCTACTCCTACATCCAACTGCACGCGATAAAAATTGGCTTGCACGGCTAGCACCGTACCAAGTAACTGTCCATTAGTAGACATAGTTTCCACTGTTGTCATTGGGCAGTAGCAGGACGGCGTACCAACAAAGAAAAATAACCCACGCAATCTGTAATTTGCTCCACCTGATAACCTGCCATGATCAAACTATCAGGAACCTGCTCAATCGGTTCTCCAGAGTCTAGCCAGACTTCGAGCAAACCTCCAGGCAGCATTTTTTCCAAACATAACTTTGTCCGCACGAAATTAATCGGGCAAGGAGTGCCACGTAAGTCAAGTTGAGCATCGGCATTTGAAAAGTGAGAAGAATTCATTACTTAAACAAATTTCCCAAGAATCCTTCTAGACCACCTTTACCAGTTCGGTCTCCCTTAATTTTAGCCAACTTCTCTAGCAATTCTCTTTCCTCCGGAGTCACCTTCGTAGGAATATCAATTAATAATGTCAGCAGATGGTCGCCACGACTCACAGGATTTCCCAAACGAGGTACACCCCGATTTTCCAGCTTCATGACTGTATTTGGCTGAGTACCAGCCGGGATAATCAATTCCACTGGCCCGTCTACCGTTTCGACTTCCAAACGGCAACCTAAAATTGCTTGCAGATAGCTAACTTTAATTTCTGAGAGAACATTAATGCCATCCCGTTGAAATTCTTCGTCTTCATTAACAAATAAATAGACATACAAATCCCCAGGAGGTCCACCACGTTGACCAGCATCACCTTCTTGGGAGATTCTGAGACGAGTACCATTATCCACCCCAGCCGGAATGGTAATCTTGAGTTTCTTCGGTACTTGATTTGTCCCCTTACCATCACAAGCATCACATTTGTCTTCAATGACCATTCCCGTACCGTTACAGGTAGGACAAGTGGAGACTTGAGTAAAGCTACCAAAGGGGGTTCTAGTCACACGCCGGACTTGACCCGAACCACCACAAGTAGAACAAGTCCGAGGGCGAGTACCTGCCTTCGCACCCGAACCACCACAGGCATCACAGACTTCTAAATGGGAAATACGAATTTCTTTTTCGCCGCCAAATACCGCTTCTCGAAAGTCTAACTTCAGGTCGAGCCTTAAGTCATCGCCCCGCACTGGCCCACTGCGCCGCCGTTGCGTGGTCGGACCACCCATACCGCCACCAGCGAAGCCACTGAAAATACTTTCAAAGATATCGGCAAAGCCGCCCATATCGCCCATGTCTTGGAAACCTGCGCCAGCCGCAGCCGCCCCTGAAACACCAGCTTCACCAAAACGGTTATAACGTTCTCGAATGTCTGGCTCAGAAAGCACTTCATACGCGCGGTTAATTTCCTTAAACCGATCTTCCGCGCCCGGTTCTTTGTTCACATCTGGGTGATACTTCCGGGCTAAACGGCGGTAAGCTTGTTTAATGTCTTCTTTGTCGGCGTCACGAGAGACACCCAGAATTTCATAATAGTCGCGGGCCATATAGCAAAAGTAAAAGTTAGGAGGAAGAAAGTAGAAGGCATTGACATCCTGTCACGGCTAAAGCCGATGAGATTTTTTAATCTAAGACATGACTTGCTCAATCTGGCGTAAGCCTGATTGAGAAGCAGTGTTCTTTGGAAGGCGGCTCGCCAGAAACTAGGCAGAAACAAAAATTGACATCCTCTCACGGCTAAAACCGATGAGATTCCCAGAAGTCATTCTGGGACTTCCTCTTTCTATGACTCGGCTTACTCGGAGGAGTTTCCTCACCCGTGCAGAGGTCGATATATCCAGAGGTGTAAACTGTCTCTTTTACAATTGTGCTACTCAGAGGGAAAAAATCCCGTTCATGAACTATAGGGGCTAGCCGCACAATGAGGTGCGGAAAACCTCCCATCTGCATTTAATGGCCATACAATTTCGGATGTGAGATTTGGGATTTTGGTTCGACCCACAGATAAATCTAGGGGCTTGTACCACTCAGGAAGTATTTGTCAATTGTCTGGCCTACAGCAATTCACTTCTACAATCTAGCAAAATTAGGGAACAGGGGGGAAGAGGCAGGGGTGCAGGGTGCAGGGGGGAAAAGATTATGACTTCCCAATGACCAATGACCAATAACTAATCTATTGCTTCATAATCAGCTTGTACTGTACTTTCCTCATCAAAATCAAAGTTTAATTGTGATACTGCTGTATCATTCAACGGTTGTTCTAACTCTGATACCAACAAATTATTTGACACTGCTTCCACTTCAGTACTATTTTCTGGGTCGTTTGCTCTGTTGTATACATCAGCACCAATGGCAAATAAAGTCTGCTGAAAATCATCTAAGCACTGTTGAAATTCTGTGAGTGAAATTTTGGGATTAGCCATTACAGCTTGAAGCTGAATAACTTTTTCGTTGGCTAAAACCTTCATTTGCTCACCAATAAATTCACTATTATCTTTGAGGCTAGATTCGTAACTGAACAACAAATTATCTGCTTGGTTTTTAAGATCAACCAGTATTTTACGCTTTCTATCCTCTTCGGCAAATATCTCTGCTTCTTTTTGCATTCGTTCTACTTCGTTGGTATTCAAACCCTGAAGGGGGGACAAAATCAGCTACAAGACAGACTCTATAAGCCTCATAGCTCT
>NZ_CAWUDG010000027.1:0-54965 GCF_963920885.1 Anabaena sp. CCY 0017
GATTATTAGCGATCGCTTGTTTTTTGTCCAAACTCACAAAATCGCGTTGCTCCCATTTTACTTCTGCTTCTTGCGGTTCTGCTGGTTCTGAAGTTTCTACCACAGGTTCAGGAGTAACTTCAACAAGTGCAACTTCTTCGGGTTTGTCTGCTACTGGAACATCAGCAGCAACATCTTGAACTTGAAGAGTCTGTGTAACCGGAGGTGTTTCTGTCGCAGGTTTTTCAACTTGCTCAACTTGCGGTTGAGGTAAAGGTTCAGATTTTGGTACATCTGCCCCTGGTTTTGGAATAGAGGCAATTTTCTGATGTGCTTGTTGTAATGCTTGTTCTAAAGCGACTTTGGGTTCTTGACTTGAATCTATATTCTGAGCAACATTATTATGTAGATATACATTGGGTTACAAGTATGCTCTACAAATGTAGCCAATCAAAGCCAGTCGGCAGACTTTCAAAAAATGAACTAACCGGGTTTTCCCACTTATTACCTTATTACCAAGGACTACCAATCACAGTAAAAGCTGACCAAAAATATGGATGATTGAGGTTTTTATCACCCAGTTCTACGATATCTAAGGGTAAATCGACATCAAGATTAGAAATTTTGAGTTGACCATCTTCCAAGCGTACCCGCCCTTTGAGCATAGCTACTTGAGCCTGTCGGAGTGCTTCGGCTTTAATGGGGGCTTGTTTGAGTTGTTTGTAAAACTCGGTAATCAATCCTAGAGTACCTTCATCAGACACATACCACAAACTTGCCAATGCAGACTGGACACCAGCTTGAAGTGCAAAACTAGCAAAGCCTAACTCTGCTTCTGTATCTCCTACAGCTGTACGACAAGCACTCAGCACCACTAGTCTGACTGGGGGGTTATTCCAGCCTAATTGACGTAGTTGATCCATTTGTAACTTGGTATCCCACAATTGAATATAAGAATTACTGGGGGAACCTGGTTTAAATTCACCGTGGGTAGCTAAGTGGATAATCCCAAAGGGTTTTTGTTGACGTTGGGCTTGCAGATTCTTCAAAGTAAAATCTTCGTTTAAGAAGAACTGACCTGACCACAAACGTGAGGTAATTGTCTCTAATTCTACAGGTACAGCAGGTAAAGGCTCTTGGTCTGTGAATTGGGATGCACCCATACCTAAAACTTCAGCATTTCTAATGTTGACATATTGGGTATCAGTGATACTGATACTGGGTACTAAACCAATGCTGTAACTTTCTACTAGATATTTTTCCCCATCATGAAGCGCCGCCACAGGTAGCGATCGCAATCCCGAATCCATGACAAAGGCTAAATTGTTGATTTCTTGATCTTTCAGTTCTGTCTTAATGGGTTGAATTAGCCATTGATGAAGTTGTTGGGCCGCATCTCGATAGTCTTTACGTAATCCTGTGTCTGTGACTCGGCTTCTAAATAGTTTAACTATGGGGAGAACTTGCGATCGCTTGGCATCTTCTACCACCTTACGAATTACTTTACCCTGAGCAGTCACCACGAGCAACTCTAAGCGATCATCGGGCAATTCTATATTTGGTGGGTTACTAGAGCCTGGGAGGGTATCCGGCATAAATTTGACATAAATGACTGCGGGTTTAACACCAACTGTATCCTGTTCAACTTGTCGTAACTCATCTTGAATCTGAGCCAGACTCTTAATTTTAGTCTCAGCAGCATTTTGGTTACCCGTCAAATATCTTTCAGCAGTACGAGTGAAATAGCCTTCTAAAAACAACACCCTATGCTCATCCGCCTGAAATGCTTTGTCTGGTAGTTCCGTTGTAACTGGTAATTCATCTGCACGAGCCGAATCTGCTAATGCTTTAGAAAATCGGTTAGAAGTAATAATTTGAATATTACCCAAAGTATAAGGACCAGGGAAAACTCTCAGTGGAGCAATAGTAAAATTGCCTGTATTGATAGCTCCAGCCGTACCACTAAGACTACCATTACCAACATCAAAAGTAGTAAATAAATCACCCCCTGCATGACGAATTGTCACTGAACCGCTACCCGCACCACCAACAGTAGAAATACTACTTAAAATCCCATTTTGATCAACAAAAGTTCCTGTAGTCCGAAAGAATTGCTCAGTCGTAGCATCCACATCACCACCAACCCCAGATGTACCACCTTGAGCATTAATGAAAGTCACTTGAATATCATTTAGGGGATCTAAGAAGACGTTACCACCATTACCTAAAACAGAACTAGAGTTAATTTCCCTAGATGTGATACTTTCCAATGCTATAACTTCGATTGCACCACCTGCTGTTAATCCCGAAGAATTGAGATTACCACTGTTAACAGTACCTGTAGGACTATTTAAGGTAATTTCTCCACCACTTCCATTTACAGAAGAACTATCGACATTACCAGTAGTGACATTACCTGTAGGACTGTTTACAGTAACGGCTCCACCATTCCCATTTACAGAAGAACTATTTAGGTTATCTGCAACTATATTGCTATTATTACTATTGAGGTTGATATCGCCACCATTGGTAGTAATATTACTTGCATTGATACTGCCATCTGTAGAGAGATTCACACCAGTAGCATCAGTAGTGGTGATATCTCCCCTTAAAGAGATATTACCTGTACCAGAAGATTGCTGTAAGCTGGCACTTCGCAGATTTGAGTTAATTTCTACATCCTGTACATTGCTAAGAGTGATAGCACCTAATTGTTGATTGATACCTGTACCAACTGGACTATTAAACGCAACATTACCGCCACCGGCATTTAAATCAAGAGTATAAAATTCTCCTGTTGTACTGTTAAGTAAATCATTAAAAATAATGTTACCTGTAGCTACATTCAAGGCAGTATTACCTGTAAGTGTAGTTGGGACATTAAAAATTAAGTCTGTATTACTAGCAATGCCATTTGTCAGGAATAGATTTTGAGCCGAAACAATATCTAGTCTGTTTAAAGGTGTAGAATTACCAACAAAATTATTAAAGTTGATATTGCCAGTACCTGTAATTAATTGCAGTTGTTGATTACCATCTATGGTCTCGTTAAAAGTAATATCACCTGCGCCTGCACCTGTGTTAATAATAGCCTCAGTTCCAAGTAAAGTATTACCATTGAAAGTAATATCTTGATTGGCTGTAGTGATACCTGCATTTAAATTAATGAGGGAGCTATTGAGGGTAATAGAACTATCATCTGTACCTATAATTGCGCCATTAACTGTGACTACAGGAGATTGAATAATTAGAGGGTCCTGGAATGTGACACTATTAGTAGATGTGATTGTACCAGTGCTATCTGTCCGACCAATTGTAATAGCAGAAAACCCATTACCTAAAGCGGCAATATCTATACCTGTTAAATCTAGAGCAGCAGTTTCTTCACTTCCTCCTAAAATAATATTCTGGCTCTGGGTAAATGGTTGTAATATCAGTTGGTTTGTACCTGTAACCGAGTTGGCTCCCCCAGTAAAATTAATTTCATCTGCTGTTAAAGTTAATGGGTTATTACCAATTGTTAACCCAGCAAAAGAAATGCCAGCATTTCCCAGATTGAAAGTCACTTCACCGTTGAGGGTAACTGCACCAGTAAAGCTAATATCATCATTGGTAGTACTGATATCGCCTGTGAGCGAAACTGCTCCCGTACCGTTTTGAGTCAATGCACCATCTAGATTCAAACCATTAGCAACGGTTAAATCACCTGTATTAGTAATTGTCAGATTACCATCATTAGTAGTTTGTACTGTAGAATTGAAGATGACATTTTCAGCATTAATATCTATATTTTGAACTGGATTAGAGTCACCAACTGCACCAATAAATTCTACATCGCCAGTACCAGTATTAATGGTAATATCTTCATTGCCGTTAAGTGTACCAGTAAAAGTAATATCACCTGCACCTGCACCTGTGCTGAGGTTGACATTTGCACCAAGTAAAGTATTACCGAAAATCAGATTTTGTCCTGTGGTGGAAATATCTGCGAATAATTCAACTAAGCCCAAGCCATTGTTAATTGTGACTGGGGAATTAAATGTCACAGGGTTTAATACTGAAATATTCCCAGTTCTTTGATCACTACCAATAGTGATTGAGCTAAACCCTTCTAAGAAATCAATCTCTGTAGAATTTAAACTAAAACTACCTGAATTATCAGCACCAATAGCAATGTTTCTGCTAGTGGTAGTTGGTTCCAGTTTCAGGGTATTACTACCTGTTATCTGCCCATTTAAGTTAACGTCATCTCCTCTGAGGGTTAATGAGTTGCTACCTGCTGATAATCCATTATTGATGCTAATGATACCAGTTCCGGCATCAAATATGGATGAACCAATTAGGTTGATTTGTGGGTTAAAGGTAATATTACCATTGTTCGTTTTTATATTGCTGGCAATTTCAAGATTTTTAGCATTATTAATTTGCAATCCACTTAAAGGTGTAATTCCTCCTAGCGCTCCTTTTAATTGGATATTACCACCTGCATCTAGTGCCAAGTTATGATTACCATTTATGGTGCTATCAAAACTAATGTCACCAACAGCAGAACCAGTATTGATAGATATATCGTTATTGAGAGTTACTGGACCCGCAAATCTAATTGAGTTCCCACTTGTATTAGACCCAGAATTTATAGAGTTATTGAGGATAATATTGGTGACGGCATCATTATTAATTGGTAAAAATCCTATGCTCCCACTATTACCATCAATAGAACTAGTATTTAGTTGTCCTACCTCAATAGTCCCATCTGTTTTAAATTGAATAGAGCCACTCTCTGATCTCCCAATTGAACTAATACTACCAACACGAATATCACCGTTAGGAGCATTTAAATTAACTTCCCCAGCTATTTGGGGCGGAATTACTGGATCTGGTTCGTTACCTGGATTTTCATGAGTGGTAATGATTCCGGCTGTAGTATCAATACTGCCTGATTGACTGGTAATATTAATCGATTGACTGAAATTATTACCAAATGCAATAATTCTTCCTGTAAATACATCACCCTTAGCTTGAATGTTAATATTTCCAGGAGGTTCACTTGGATTTCCACTACCACTATTGGAAAGAATTCCAAATCTATTAGGAAAACCTAGACTATCAGGAATTGTGGAGATTCCTCTTAGATCAACATTACCTTCTTTACTAATGATTGTAATATTGCCCGCATTACCTCCACCATCCGCAACTATAAAAGACTCTAGTCGAGAAGCAAGAACATCCCCTAGAGCTTCCAGATAGATATTACCAGGATTACCAGTGGATGCGTTAGCAGCTAAACCACCTGATGTTGTATCAATTTTTCCATTTGTACTAATAATAGTAATATCGCCAGAATTGAAGGGATTTTCAGGACTATCTGCGTAAACATCTATATTTGCAGTGGTAATATCTCCTGTAGCCCGAAGTACAACAGAACCACCTGGTGCTGGTGCTCCCCCTCTAGTATTGATATTACCAACTGTGATACTTGCTCCTTCAATAGTTACAGTTCTGCCGACGGAAGTATTGAGAGGACTTGGGGCAGCAATAGTGTCTGTTAAATTCATGGAAAAGGAACCAACCCCGTTTTTATCAGAATCGGCTATAAAAGAAATGTTGACACCACTTCTTTGAAAGCTTAATCTGTTATCAGTCAGCGTGCCAATAACGATATTATTACTTGCTTTTAGAATGATGTTATGATCATCTGAATTTGCTTCCAACGATGCCTGTGGAATGGTTGCAGAGTCATCATTGCTAATCAAAATGTCAATAGGGTCTAACAATAAAGTTCCAACTCGACCATTAACAGCACTTAAATGAGCGTTACCTCTAAAAATTAGATATTCTTTTCCTGATACTTCTGCAAAACCTCCATTACCTGAAGTTTGACCACCCCGCGCACTCAGTTGACCAAAAAAGTCTGTTTTTTTATCTGCCCAAATAATTACTATTCCACCATCACCATTAGTAATTGCGTCAGCATTAATGACTGAGTTACTACTCACAAAAGTTTGGGATGCATTGGGAACAGTTCCTTGTCCTTTGTAATCACCACCTATTTTGATTGTGCCACCGCCATTGTTACCAGCAGCATTAATTTGGGCATTGTCTATTAAATTAACTGTATCGCCCAAAACGTTTATATTTCCGCCCTGACTGTTTTGCTTGAGACTTGATGTGTCAGAGGCATTTAAATCTCCTGATATAGTTGTGGTTCCGGGGTTAGTGCTTACTGTTGTACCAGTGTTTGTAATCTGAACTGTACCATCTGGGTTGCTAGATAATCCTATGTTTACATCTTTAGCTCCTCCAGTGAGCAAACTAGGTATATCTAAAGGATTGACTGGTAAAATTTGCCCATCAGTATTTCTGGGTGGCTCAATTTCTAAACTGAGTATGTTTCCTGGTTGAGAGATTTTGACCAAGTTTGAATCTGGTACTGCTGCAATAGTTATATTTCCACCTGGGGCAGTTAGTTGACCTGTATTAATTACATTGCCCCCTATTAAGGTTAAACTATGACCATCTAAAACACTGAGATTACCTGCATTGATAATACTTCCAGGTTGAGATAAGTCAAAGGCAAACTGAGAAGGAGTACCGATTAAATTCTGATAATCGTTGGAACCAAGAGCGTTAAACCAGTTATTTCCCAAACCAATGCCGTTAGCTGTAGTGGCTGTGAAGTCAGCAGGTACGTTTAAACTAGAGTTAGCACCGAAGATTATCCCGGCTGGGTTCATTAAGAATAAGTTAGAATTGCCCCCAGTAACTTGAATTAATCCATTAATAATGGAAGGATCACCACCATTAATTCGCCCTAGAATATGGCGAATATTGGGGTTTGATATAAAGTTAGCAATTTGATTAGCATCTAGCCCCAACTGGGTGAAGCTATGAAACAAATTTGACCCATCCTGAGACAGACTGCCGCCAGTGATGTCAATTCGATTACCTTCAGTGGTAACAATAGTACCTGTGCTGTCATTGGCTGGAATAATTGACTGCGATCGCACTTGTGCAATACTTATAGTCCAAGCTAAAGGTAAGGCTGCTAGTAGTGGCGTAATTTGTCTAGCAGCTGGGATTACTTTATTTAAGTTATGTCGAATGGTAGCGGACACCTGGTATTTCATTACTCACTCAGTAACAGTATTTTACACTTATACCAGAATGGTTAATTTTAGTGTATATTTAGTAACCGGAGAAAATAAAACTCAATAAAAATAAGGGAAATGTGAGTTTTCTTTACTGATAAAATCTGAGGGTGTTATATTCAGAAGTCTTAAATTTTAAGAAAGAGTAGTTGATAAAATAGCCCATAATGGTGTAAATATTGGGGAACAAAGTCAGAGAAATTAATTAATAATAAATGTAAATTAATTTGGCGACATTATCAAATACATCCTCATAACATTGCCAAAAAAATAATTAGACATATTTGATGTATTTAACAATAAAAATACAAAATAACAGTTATATCAAAAACTTTATGCCCTTCTTTTTGGAACGTGCTAAACCTGACTTTAGCAATAACTGATTAACAGTTTTCTGACCATAAATGTGTGTTAAAAGTGGTCTAACCCATTCCAATGTTGTCCCACGACTAGAATTTTCTTGACCAGATTTGATATGTTTTAAAAATTCAAAAACCTGCTCATCTATATGAGGCATTTGGGAGCGAATAATTTCAAAAAATTTTGATGTACCCCCAAGTAACCCAAACCATTCATGAGTTACTATAATTCCCCATGTTCCACGAGATGAGTAAATAGCACCCTCCCGCATTTGAAAGAAAGGAAACTCACTAGCTATTAGAGGCGGATAATTTTCGCTCCCAACGTAAGCCTGATGAAACTCTGTAAGTGGAATATACCAATGGGATGGTTCTTCTGCTTCTTTGGCTTGCGGATATCTCCACCGCCATAAAATTGAAAAATAACAGCCTGTTTCTCCTAACTCCAAAGCAGCAGCAACTAAAGCGTTTGTTAATGGAGGCTCAATTATATATTTATAGGGAGAAAGAATCAGTTTTTCTGGAACATCCGGCACAAACGGTTTAGCAAAAGGATTATCATGGGCGAATATTTGACGCAATTGTGGTTCAGCTTCTATTTGGTACTCAGATTCAGTCAAAATCCGCATAAATAGGAGAGCATAAATAATTAAAGGTTTATAGAGATAGTTAAATTTTAGACAATTTATATGTTGTTACAGCACTTTTCTTTTCAAAGTACCACACCTAAATATCTAAAAGGTTTATGGGACAAGGGTTATAGAATTTTGTTTTGTACTAAACCGTTACACAAAGTGCTGTATATAGTTCGGTCAAATTTTTGTAATATTTGTTTACAATTTCAATATTAGCTTTTTCGGTAGCTAATGATCTATATTGCTCATATAAATTTAGTAAATTTTTAGTGTATTTTTGATGAATTTTGCTACTTAGTCTAAATCAGAAATATTACTGTAATAGTATATTATTTTAAGTAGTTACATATACTGAAAATTCTTGAAAATGCTTTACAGACGTTGTTTCATACCGAGATTACCTTGTAAGCCTCCTGTGTGTACTAATAACAGGCGATCGCCTTTAGAGAAAATTTCTCTCCGTATTAAATCCATTACACCATAGAACATTTTTGCTGTATATAGGTAATCAAGTTGTATCCCGCATTCTAGTTGAAATTGCTGAATAAACATGAGTAAATCATCATTAACCTTTGCATAACCACCAAAGTGATAATCACACATCAATTCCCAAGAGGCTGGGGAGTTATTTGGTGCAGTTAGCCCAGAGTCTAGATAATTACTCAGCAGATTCTCGATTTCCTGGGTGAGAAATTCTCCCTTTTTCAGCACGGGAAAACCAATCACTCGTTGTCTTGGATTGAGCGAAAGTGCAATACCAGCTAGTGTCGTACCTGTACCACAAGCCAAGCAGATAGTATCAAAAGCCCCATCATCTTCAATTATTTCTGTACAACCACGCACGCCGTTCAAGTTGCTCCCACCTTCAGGAATAATGAAAATATCACCGAAACATTGTTTTAAATCTTCCTGTAACTCTCTTGTGTGCTTTTGTCGGTAAGTTTCCCGACTCAGGTAGACAAGTTGCATACCTTGCTGTGTAGCAAAACTCAGCGTCGGGTTGAGTGGTAATTTTTCCTCTCCACGAATCACTCCAATAGTGCGGAAACCGAAAAGATTACCAGCTGCGGCGGTAGCAAAAATATGGTTAGAATAAGCACCCCCAAAGGTTAGCAGAGTTGTAAAATTTTGCTGCTTGGCTTCTAAGAGGTTGTATTTCAATTTAAACCATTTGTTCCCGTTAACGAATGGGTGCATAGTATCGAGGCGCAGCACAGATAATTCCACACCAGCGTGGCGGGTAATCTCGTTTTCTATGTGTTGGGTAAAGGGAGTAAGGAAGGGTGAGGACATAGGGGAAAATTTCACGCAGAGGTGCAGAGGAGAGAGATTTCTTGCTTGATGGTCAGTTAAGAAATAGGCTGAGAAGATAACATATTTGCCCAATTATTTAGACAATCTATGGCTAAAGTTTTTGACTGTATTACTGAGGAACTGCAAGACTTTATTGCTAGTCAACACATTTTTTTTGTTGGTTCTGCTCCTCTGAGTGCGACGGGTCATGTTAACCTGTCTCCCAAGGGGTTGGAATGTTTTCGCATCCTCTCGCCTCATCAAGTAGCTTATCTGGATCTTACAGGTAGTGGTAACGAAACTTCAGCCCACTTGCAAGAAAATGGGCGAATCACCTTCATGTTTTGTGCTTTTGAGGAACCTCCGCGTATTCTGCGCCTTTACGGTCAGGGGTACACAGTTTTGCCAGATTCGCCAAACTGGAAAGCTTTGTCTGCTTTATTGCCGCAGATACCAGGCACTCGTCAAATTATTGTAGCTGATATTGAGAGGGTGCAAACTTCCTGTGGGATGGGTGTACCACTCTATGAATATCAAGGTCAAAGGCAATCTTTAGTTAATTGGGCAAGTAAAAAAGATGAACAAGGCATCCAAGAATATCAACAGCAAAAAAATATCATCAGTATTGATGGTTTACCAACTCCACTGCATAAAACTTGAGAAAATGTCCAAATTTTTGACTACAATAAACATCTAAATTTAATTGAGATAAATTGATGAAAAGTTCAATTCAACTACCACAAAAATTAATGTTGTTGGGTTCAGGCGAACTCGGCAAAGAATTTGTGATTGCTGCTCAACGTCTGGGGAATTATGTCATTGCCGTTGACCGATATCCCAATGCTCCAGCCATGCAGGTGGCTGACTGTTCGGAAGTAATTTCTATGCTGAATGCTGATGAATTAGAATCGATTGTGAATAAGCATAAGCCTAATTTTATCATACCAGAAATTGAAGCGATTAGAACGGAGAAGTTACTAGAATTTGAACAACGCGGGATTACAGTTATCCCCACGGCGGCAGCGACTAACTATACAATGAATCGCGATAGAATCAGGGAATTAGCACATCAACAATTAGGAATTAGAACTGCTAAATATGGTTATGCTTCTACCCTAGAGGAATTAATTACTATATCTGAGCAAATTGGTTTTCCCAATGTCGTTAAACCTGTGATGTCGTCTTCTGGTAAAGGTCAATCTGTTGTCCCAGTTCAGGGTAAAGTTGAGGAGGCTTGGAATTATGCGATCGCCAACTCTAGAGGCGATAGTCAAAGGGTAATTGTTGAAGAATTTATTAACTTTGAAATAGAGATAACTTTGCTAACCATTAAACAGTGGAATGCACCGACAATTTTCTGTTCTCCCATTGGTCATCGTCAAGAAAGAGGCGATTATCAAGAGTCTTGGCAACCAGCAGGTATTACAGAAGCCAAAATACTACAAGCTCAAGCAATAGCGACAAAAGTTACCGATGCTTTAGGAGGAGCAGGTATATTTGGGGTAGAGTTTTTTATTACTAAAGACGAAGTAATTTTTTCCGAACTGTCGCCCCGACCCCATGACACGGGAATGGTAACATTAATCTCGCAAAATCTGAATGAATTTGAATTACATTTACGTGCTATTTTAGGATTACCAATTCCTCATATAGAACAGTTAAGAGCTTCAGCTAGTGCAGTAATTTTAGCTGATAAAAAGTCTGATACTGTGGCTTTTACAGGTGTGGCTGAGGCTTTGTCAATCGCCAATGTAGATATTAAACTATTTGGCAAACCTAGCGCCCATCCCTATCGCCGTATGGGTGTGGCTTTGGCTCAGGGTGAAAATGTTCTGGAGGCGAGGGATAAGGCTAAAAGGGCTGCTAGTCAGGTGAAAATGATTTAAATTTTTAACGCAAAGGAACGCGGAGGTAATCGCCCAGGGGCGCGGAGGAGGGAGTGGTATGGTGAATAGTTTTGTGACGGTGGCTACTTTTACAAATTCTCCGGAGGCTAATTTGGCGAAGCAGCGTCTGGAGGCTGAAGGAGTAAAGTGTTTATTACTTAATGAGTCTACTGTGAATGTGGCTTGGCATTTGAGTGTGGCTGTGGGCTGGATTCAATTACAAGTTCCCGAAGTCAATGTAGATTTGGCTAAGTCTATTTTGGTGTCTGAATTAGACTATCAATCTGTTTCTGATTTCGACCTGGAACAGGATATTGAAGATAATGATGATATTGAAATGCCTTCATGGGCAGACCAAACCGCAGACAGAGCTTTTATAGTAGCTGTGATCAGCTTAATCTTTGTTTTTCTACCCATTCAAATTTACTCTCTATGCCTGTTGTTTAGTCTATTTGTTTCTCGTCAACCCATTAGCCCCAATAGACGCATAAAGGTGATTGTGGCGTTGCTTTTAGATTTACTCAGCCTATTCATTTTGTGGAAAATATACTTTCCCAGTTGAAGTAACAATAATAGTATCTAAGTAGGTAGGCACAAATAAACCTAACTATGTAACAAAATGTAAAAACCTCAAAACCCTTGCGATTACTTCACTTTGCTACGCTACGTTCGCAATGACATACCTTGAAATTTTCCCACCTACCTACTTAGTTGTGGAAGTTTTCACCCGAATTGGCGGGTCTTTTTTCTCAAGCTCTGATAAATTTCCTCAATGTGCTGAAAAATTAGGTATTCTTAATGTTGAATTTAGTTCCATTGCTCCGCAACTCTGGCGAGAACAAGCCAAGCTAGAAACATTTTATTTTTTCAGCGTCATAAACAAACTTTATAGCCATCCATAAACAAAAGAATTTATCCCATGTATATAGCTAGATTAATCATTCCATTAACTGCCATTATTGCCTCCAGCCTGATGTCCTGTGCATCCGTCACCGAGTCGAAATCATCTCAGTCTTTGCAAAAAACCGACACGACTAATAGTGAAACTTCTGCACAAGAATCTCAGCTACCATTAACACCAAATAACCCTTCTCTGGTTTCTGACAAGAGTAACCCCAAATCAAAAGCCCTTCTGAATGAAATTATTAGCCGCCAGAAAAATTTGCAAGTTTGCACTTTCAATTTTGATGCAGAGGCAGCACTGGAATATTCACAAGTCTATACTAACGACAATGGTCAACACCTAGTACAGCTGCTTTGTTATATGGCTGCTTATCAAGGTGCATTCAATTTCCTGGAAGTGGATACTACCCAACCGGAAATGAAAATTACACCTTTAGAATTAGAAATTGCGGGATTTCCTGATTTTGACCCCAAAACAAAGATACTGTCCAACGCTTATAAATTCATCGGCGCAGGCACTTGCATCCAGGAAACGCAACACTATTGGGATGGTAATGGACTCAGATTAATTAGTTCTCAGATTATAGATCAAGTCCCTAATGGTTGTGAAGAATTAGGTGCGCGATCGCCTTCAGAGAATCAGCTAATCACTAATAAGAGTGTCGGAACTGCTAAACTTGGTATGACGTTAGGACAACTGAAGCAAAATATAGGTGAGGGTGCAACGTTTGAACCAACTCCTCTGGGGGTTGATTTAGGGGAAGGAATTAAAGTCAGTCAGGATGGAAACGTGCAGTACCTATTAGGTTTCGCAGACCAAGAAACGCCCATTACCAATAACTCTCAAATTACCATGATCACGGTTGAGAACCCCAACTACAGAACAGCTGCGGGGGTAGGTGCAGGAACTCCACTCAAAGAAGCAATTGCAGCCTACGGACAAGCGACTTTAGCCTATAACGTGAATAATGAATCAAGAGAGTATATTAAATTTGCACAGGGACTGGGTGCAGATACAGGAGTATTAATCAGATCGAATCAGTGGACACTTACACCATTTGCTGGAATCTATCCTGATACCCAAGAATTCAACGAAACCCAAAAGTACCATGATCATGCAGCTATTGGTTCAATTACCATTAGAAGATAGATATAGGAATCATATTTGATTTCTGAAAAAAATAAGTATCGTCGTGGCGTGGCAAGCTGAAAATGATGCAAAAAATTGTAGGTTGGGTTGACGTAAGGAAACCCAACATCATTGGTAGCGTTGGGTTGCGTGGCACTTAACCCAACCTACGTTTAGACTTTTTCAAGCCTAAATCCACAGCTATGCGATGGGCGCAAGCAAAACCAGAAAATGCTACTGCGTTTAATCCCTGACCAGGAAAAGTACTGTCCCCAACACAATAAAGTCCAGGAATAGCTGTGCGATTAAATGGCATACTTAATAATCCCCTTAACTTGCGCCGAGGAATTGGTCCATAAGTCCCGTCTTCACGCCCTAAAAAGCGTTGATGGGTGCGGGGTGTCCCTACTTCCAAATAATCTAAGCCAGCATCTAAACCAGGAAAAATCTTTTCTAGTCGGTCGATAATTTGCCAAGCTGCTGCTTCTTTCTTCGCCTCATACTCACTTGCAGACAGTCCTTGCCAATCATCAATCCAGTTCGGTGTAAAAGCATGAATGATATGATATCCCTCTGGTGCTAAATCTGGGTCAAGCAATGTGGGAATGGAAACGAAAAGCGTACCTCCTGGTGATGTCATTTGCTGCCAATCTTCCAAAATTATATGATGGCACTCTGTCCCATGAGGCAATACTGCTGCTTCTACTCCGATATGCAAACTCAGAAAACTGGGTGACTTTTCATAATTTTGTTGCCATTTAATTTCATTAGCTGGTATTTTCTCTACAGGTAGTAATTTTTCAAACGTATCCCAACGTGTGGCATTAGAAACGATCCTTTGACCACGATAAACTTTACCATTAGCTAACTGCACACCGACAGCTTTACCCTGTTCTATGATGATTTTTGTAACTCTGGCTTGGTACTCAATCTTACCTCCAGCTTTTTCCAAGCCTTCTACCAATTTTTGGGCAATTTGTCCTACTCCACCTTTGGGATAGTTAACTCCGCCATAGTGCCTATCAGAAAAGACCATTCCAGCATTAATCATGGGTGTCATGTCAGCGCTGACCACTGACCAGCAATAACATTCTATATCGATAAATTTCAATAATTCCGGGTCTTTGATATAGCGTCTTGCTACATCCCCGACATTTTGGGGGAGATATTTAACTAAACCAAGACAGGCTAAAGGATGCTGCAAAAATGTCCGCAATAAATACCGGGGTTCTTCTAGTGACAACAACTCCATACTGTTGAGGCAATTAAACACCTGCCAGCACTCGTCATAAAAGCGACGAATCCCTGTTTCTTCATGGGGAAAATGAGCAATAAGATTTTGCAAAAATTTCTCATAAACTCGCTCAACTTTTAAGTCTAAGTGCTTGGGCAAGTGATAGTGAATCTGTACAGAATCAGCAATTGTTTCTTGGTTGACGTTCACAGCTTCCAAGGCGCGGGTGAGTAAGTTGGTTGTCCCTTTTTCCCCAAATCCAAAAATCATTGACGCTCCCACGTCAAATCGATAACCCTGGCGTTCAAAATAGCCAGAACTACCGCCAGGAATTAAATAACTTTCCAGCACTAGCACCTGAGCGCCTTTTGCTGCTAACTGTGTTGCTGTCACCAAACCGCCAATTCCAGAGCCAATAACAATTACATCAAATGAAGAATTCAGGGATGGAGACATAGAAGTAGATGCTAAATAAAATTAACCAATCAGTTAGTATTTTATATAACTTTGATGCCAAAAAATATACGTGATTTATTCTTTAAGATTTCTAGAAATGTTTGTGCTATCCAGGTTTATATTTAACACTCTTAACTCAACACTCGGTGTCCAGGCTGACTTTTCACGGGATCTGGAAAACCTCTCTCCAAACCTCTCCCCTACAAGGGTAGAGGCTTTGAATTTTCCCCCTTCCCTACCTACTCATACCTCAGCCCCGCTACCGCTCTAAGCGTAGCCCATGCCCGCAGGGCTTTACAGCACTCAGCACTCAGCACTCTTAAATAAAAAGAGGGACAAGCCCGCTACTGCTGACTAATCCCGTCTGCCGATCCTTAAAGAGAGGAGAACACTAAATATTAATATAGCGTTGATTGAGAATATATGTCAACTAGTAACGCTAAAAATTTTCAATAATTTTGGCATTGTAGATTTTAGCTGTCAGCAGGACGCACAGAAAGAGTATTATGAAATTTCAGTTCTGATCGAATAAAGTTGCCTAATTCCGGCTATGACACCACAATTGCGTGTTTATGTTCCACCCCATCCTTTAATCAAGCACTGGCTGGCAGTTGCCCGTGATGCTGCTACACCTTCAGTATTATTTCGTAGTGCCATAACTGAGTTGGGACGATGGCTGACTTATGAAGCTGCTAGAGAGTGGTTGCCGACTCTAGAAACAATGGTGCAGAGTCCCTTAGATTCTTGTCCAGCTACTTTGATTAATCCAGAAGTACCTGTGGCGGTTGTACCGATTCTCCGGGCAGGTTTAGGACTCCTAGAAGGAGCACAATCTTTGCTGCCGTTGGCTTCAATTTACCATTTGGGCTTAGTTCGTAACGAAGAAACTTTAGAACCTAGCTGCTATTTGAATAAACTGCCAGAAAAATTTGACCCTCAAACCAGAGTTTTAATCACCGATCCGATGTTAGCAACGGGCGGGTCAATTATGTTTGCTATGTCTGAATTAACACAACGGGGCGTTGACCCGGCTTTGACTCGAATCGTTTCTGTAGTAGCTGCACCGCCAGCTTTACAAAAACTGAATGCTGCATATCCTGGTTTAAATGTTTACACAGCCACTATTGATGAAATAGTCAATGATCAAGGATATATTGTACCAGGCTTAGGAGATGCAGGCGATCGCATCTTTGGGACTTAAGCTAGTATGCAGCTAGGGAAGGAAAATAGCCGAACTATATATATTATAAGTTGCAAGATTTCTTCAAGGCGGTAATGTATGACTCAACGTGATGGTTTTGCTAGTGGCTTTTTAGCCGGGACAATTTTTGGTAGTATTGTCGGTGGTATTGTCGGGGCTGTGATTGTTTCGCGACAGAATGAGGAATTAACAGCAGAAGAAGCCGAACTGACCAATGGTCAAACGGGGATGAAAAAAGTATCTCCCAAACGCCGGCAGATGTACGCCTCAGAAAATGAAGCGATGGAAATTGAAACGGCCAGGCGATCGCTCGAAGATAAAATTGCCCAACTTAATGCCACAATTGATGAAGTGAGACAGCAACTGGGAAACGTCAACGGCAGTTCCACCCAGTCAGTTAATGACCGATCTATTACCCATGACTCTTGAGAGTGGTTTATATTGAGCTAGGGTGCTAATAGTGGTTAATGCGGCAAACCGCACACTTCATGACATGGACTCAATTAAAATCAATAATAAGACCATTTTTGACACTTAGCAGGAAACTAACTTATCCATGATTTTACTGTTTACCACTTTAGCCACTTTTGTTCAGTTCTACAGCTATTTGCTGATTTTCCGAGTTTTACTAACTTGGTTCCCCACAATCAACTGGTATAATCAGCCATTTGCGGCTTTGGGGCAGATAACCGATCCTTACCTCAATCTTTTCCGTTCAATTATCCCCCCATTGGGTGGCATGGATTTCTCCCCCATTTTAGCTTTTGTAGCACTTAACTTAGTCGGTGGCTTACTGAGAACCCTAACCGCCCTTTCCTTTGCCCAAGGTTTTTAGGAAAAGTGCTGAGTGCTGAGTAGGAAGTGCTGAGTGGGTAGGGGCGGGCTAGAAGCCCACCCCACAATATTTTGCTTACGCACTATTTTAGGCTTGTCAATCCAGTAGCAATACAGTTCAGTTAAGCCTAAAAGTCAACGTCTACGTAGGTTGGGTTAAGCGCAGCGCAACCCAACAAAGTCATGGAAATGTTGGGTTTCACTTCGTTCTACCCAACCTACAATTTTCTTAATTGAACCGTATTGAGTCCAGTAGGCTTTACGCTTAGTGTGCCGGAGACTCAATTACGAATTACGAATTACGTTAGCGTAGCTCCTCTGTTCGCGTAGCGTTCCGCAGGAAAAGAGGCATTACGAATTATCTACGGACTTTACCGCTAAAGCCAGAGGCTTTAAACTGTTTTAGCTGCAAAGGTTCCGGTTGGTTTGCAGCTACACTAATTCTTAAGTCAAAATCACTCACGCCAGGGGGAATTTCGGGAATAGAACCCAGACGAGTCCGGTTTTGCATGACTGGGTTATTGTTGGCATCATAGATGCGTCCAAAGATATCTGCGTCATAGACTGTTTTGTATGTGGCATTTTCGGCCTTACCTTTCACCATAAAACAATTAGCGGCGGCACTACCACTGCTAATTACAGATCCTTCTGCCAGTTCTGGCGGACAATCTTGATAGGAAAGATCAAATAGTTTTATCTGTGTCAGTGCTATTACTTCTGGAGTATACACCCACGACATAACTGTGAGCAAGCAGGAAACAAAGACGACAGTAATTACTTTGGCATACTGAGTGATGATGCTGGAATATTTTTGCATAACTAAAGTTGGCGAATTTAATAAAAATGCTATTTTGTGATTATTTTCCATATCTAAACACGGTGATTACAGAACTTAACTCAACTCTGTACAGAGGAAACAACTGTCAGTATCTCAAAGTTTAGTAACACTATTTGTCACAACGGAGAAACACTAATTGGTACTGGTTCCTTTAGCACTGTTTTTAACCTCACCTTACTTCAATTTAATGACTAAGAGGTTGGAGACTTTCATAAAACTATTGTAATAATTAGAAGAAGAAACCCCTCAGTTGCGATCAACTTATGACTCCAGATGAGATTGAAACAGCCTTGCAAGCAGCCTTTAATAGTTGTAACGCAGCTAGTTGTCCTCTCACTGATATGCAGAAGCAAATATTACTGCGAGTGATCGAGCAAATTCCGGGAGGCTCTAACTCGAAGATATCAGATATTGCCAACCCCTTAGATGAACTTTCCACAGAGGAATTAGCAGCGTTTTTACAGTTTGTCAAAATTAAGGAACAACAAAACCGCACGTGGAAGGTGCAATTACTTAATGATTGGCTACATGAAAACGATTCGGGAAATGTCCAATTTATTCGTCAACGCTACGGTTTACCGTGGCTGAATCGTGTAGAGTCATTTCATTTTGATAAGTATTCTGACGTTGAGGATGCACTCAAGCTGAGAGTAGGCGATCGCATTGAAATTTGCAATGGACTATGGGAATGGGTACAAGACAATGGCCCTTGTAAGCGGGAATGGTTTCCCTGTATTGTACTTCAAATTGATGAGATTGATGATGGCGATAATTCACCGCCTAATTGTGTTGTTCGCCTCTACAACGGTGCTGAGTACCAAATTCAAGGTATCTACGCATGGAATCGTTTTAATTGGCGCTGGCCGCAAAAATAAGGGCAGGGGGGAAGAGGCCGGGGGGCAGGGTGCAGGTGCAGGGGAGAAGGACTGACTGCAAAGTTTTAGACAAACAGGTTGGAGTGATGTCACTAATGATCGACAATTAAGGAGGTATAACTACAAATAACTCCGTAATAGCAGCAAATGTCAGAATGGGACGCAGGGATTCCAGAATCACAAATTAATTTTCAGGAAATTCTCAATAGCGCGATCGCTACTGCTATTGTGAGTTTTCGCGTCTTTGCCAACTGTGATTGGGTGTGTGATTACCAGTCGCCCGGATCTGAAGCCCTTTTTGGCTATACTGCTCAGGAAATTATCGCTAATCCCACTTTGTGGATGTTGGGAGTGCATCCCGAAGATCGAGAAACGGTGATTATGCCTCTGTATGAAGATATTTTTGCTGGGCGCACCGCCAGCGTAGAATATCGATTTCATCATAAAGATGGTTCTCTGCGATGGATATCAGCTACCTATAACTCCCGCTATGTTGAAGATGGACAATACTGGATTGTCACGGGGACTAATTTCGACATCAGCGAACGCAAACAGATAGAAGAAGCACTCCGAGAAAGTGAAGCCAGATTTCAACACTTAGCAGCTAACTTACCGGGAAGTATTTACACTCTTGTCCAGTCTCCAGATGGCTGTGTTTACTTCGAGTATGTCAGTTCCGGCATTGAGAAAATTCATGAAGTTACACCTGAGCAATTGCTAGAAAATGCCATGCTCTGTGCGGAACAAATGCATCCCGATGATATTCCCGGCTATGAAATTGCAGTTAGGCAAAGTTCCCAGAACTTAGAACCATTTACCCATGAATGGCGCATCATCACCCCATCGGGAAAACTTAAATGGTTGCAAGGCAATTCTATGCCAGAGCTGCGGAATAATGGAGATTTAGTTTGGCATGGTGTAGTGCAGGATGTGAGCGAACAGCAAGCTGCGCTACGCGAACGCAAGCGTACAGAAGAAGCACTGCGACACAGTGAAGAACGCTATCGTGTCATTTTTGATCTCACCTTTCAATTTGTGGGGCTACTGACACCCGAAGGTGTAATTCTGGAGGCCAATCAGACTGCGCTCAATTTTGCGGGATTACAACACTCGGATGTGGTTAATCGACCATTTTGGGAAGCTCGATGGTGGACAATTTCTTCAGATACTCAGGAACAGTTAAAAATTGCGATCGCTCAAGCTGCGGCGGGTGAATTTGTCCGTTATCAGGTCGATGTCTTGGGGATGGGAGAGAACATCGCCACCATTGACTTTTCCCTCAAACCTATCAAAGACGATACAGGTAAGGTCGTGCGATTGATTGCCGAAGGGCGAGATATTACCGAACAGCAAGCCGCACTACGCGATCGCCAAAAAGCTGAAAATGCCCTCCGGTACAGTGAAGAACGTTGGCAATTAGCGATTACAGGTACAAATGAGGCTATTTGGGATAGGGACATCCGCACAAATATCTCCTTCCGTTCTGATCGTTGGTATGAAATGTTGGGATATCAACGTTATGAAGTGGGAAATAGTAGCGATGAATGGAACAGTCGCATTCATCCTGATGACTATGAACGCGTAATCACAGTTCAACAGGCTTATTTATGCCGACAAGTCCCAGATTATCAAGTCGAGTATCGGCTCCGGTGTGAGGATGGCAGTTATCGGTGGTTTCAATCACGAGCCAAAGCAGTTTGGGATGAGCAAGGCAATCCCGTGCGATTAGTTGGTTCACTGGGGGACATTACCAAGCGCAAACAAGCTGAATTAGAACTCATACACAGCAGAGACCTCAGAGAAGCTGTCTTTAACAAATCTACTGATGCTTTGTTTCTCGTGGATACAGAAAAATACTTTACCATAGACTGCAATGATCGAGCCGTAGAACTATTTGAAGCCACAAGCAAGGATGAGCTAATTGGGATTGATGGACAAAGCCTGCAAAAAGAACCATTTACCTCTGAAGTTGTAGCAGCCATCGTTGAACAAATTAACACCAAAGGATTTTGGAGTCGAGAAATTGAATACTTTACCAAGCAGGGTAATTTCTTTTGGGGAAACTTAGCAGTTAAAAAAATCAACGTTGCTAGTCAGATTCTACATTTAGTCAGAGTTACAGATATTAGTGAACGTAAACAAGCAGAACTAGCATTACAAGAACGAGAAGCGATGTTGCGGGGAATTGGGGATAACCTGCACAATGGCGTAGTGTATCAAATAATTCGCGAACTGGATGGAAGCGATCGCTTCTCTTATTTGAGTGCTGGGGTAGAAAGACTCATGGAAGTCACAGCCGAAGATGTACTCCAAAACCCCAGTTTGCTATATAGCCAGTTTATAGAACAGGACTTTCAGCACCTACAAGCAGCCATTGCTCAGTCTTACAGTCATCTTTCTACTTTTGATATCCAACTGCGAATACACACGCCCAGTGGTCAGATGAAATGGTTGCATTTTCGTTCCAGTCCACGTCATTTACATGATGGTAGGGTAGCTTGGGATGGATTGGTGGTTGATGTCACAGACTTGAAAAATCATGAAATTCGGCTAGAAGAATCACAAAAAATCGCTCGTCTTGGTAATTGGAATTATGATGTAGCTACAGGTCAGATTAAATGGTCAAAGCAGCTTTTTCGCCTTTTTGGGCGAGATCCAGCACAAGCAGAACCAACTTATCTCGAAAATTTGCAACTTTATCACCCAGAAGATGCTGCTAAACTTCACCAAGCTGTAGAGCAAGCCCTCGCTACTGGTGAATCTTATAAATTAATTCTCCGTGTGCCTCAACCGGATGGCTCATATTGGTATTTTCAGGGTATTGGAGAAGCCGGATGTAACCTAAAAGGGCAGGTAGTTCGTCTTTATGGAACCCTGCAAGACATTACCGCACAAGAGATTGCACAGCGCGATCGCCAATTAGCAGAAGCAGCCTTAGCTAAAAGTGAAGAACAACTCCGACTCACCTTAGAATTTACCTACATCGGTACTTGGGATTGGAATATTCTCATTGGTGAAGTGATTTGGAACAAAAACCATTATCACTTATTAGGATTAGAGCCAAAAACAACAGTGCCTGCTTATCATCTATGGAGAGAAGCTATTCATCCAGAAGATGTGGAACGAGTTGAACAGGCTGTATTTCATGCTTTGGCAGAACATACCAACTATGACGAGGAATATCGGGTAATTCATCCTGATAGCACAATTCACTGGTTAAGTGCCAGAGCGCGTGGAATTTATAACCAAGCAGGTAATGCCATCCGAATGCTAGGTATTGTCATAGATATCAGCGATCGCAAACTTGCTGAACAAATGTTAGAACTGCAAGCAGTCATAACCCGGAACATGGCTGAAGGCATTTGTTTAATAAAACCCAGCGATGGCACTATTGTCTATACCAACCCTAAATTTGAGCAGATGTATGGTTATGAGTCTGGTGAATTAATCGGTGAGAATATTCGCATTGTTAACTATGAAGATCAACACACTACATCTGAAGCAGTTTATCAAGAGATTGTAGGCAAGATTTTCAAATATACTGAATCCACTTATGAAGTCCACAATGTCAAGAAAGATGGTACTCCATTTTGGTGTCATGGAACCGCGTCGATTTTTAAGCATCCTGAGTATGACCAAGTTTTTGTGGCTGTTCACCAAGACATCACCGAGAAAAAGCAAGCCGATGAAAAAATCCGAGCATCTTTGAGAGAAAAAGAAGTATTACTTCAAGAAGTCCACCATCGCGTTAAAAATAATTTAGGAATTGTCAGTGGTTTGCTGCAAATGCAGTGCAGACGCACAGAAGATTCTCAAGCACAGACAATTTTAAGAGATAGCCAAAACCGCATCGCTTCTATCGCCCTGGTGCATGAAAAACTTTACGGTTCTGAACAACTTGGCGATATTGATTTTGCTCAATATATTCCCGATTTAATTACTCATTTATTCGATTCCTATAATGTCAGTTCTAACCGCATTCACCTGAATATTCAAGTTACTCATGCTAGCTTGGATATCGAAACCGCAATTCCTTGTGGTTTAATTATTAACGAACTAGTTTCTAATGCTTTAAAATATGCCTTTCCTGATCATCGTTCAGGAGAAATTAATGTCAAGTTTTATCAGGAATATAGACAAAATTTAACACTGATTTTGCGAGATAATGGTGTAGGATTACCTCAAGACTTTGATACCCAAAAGTTGACAACATTAGGACTGACGCTAGTTCAGGGATTAGTTAAACAGATCAGGGGAACTCTAGAGATTAACTCTGAGCAAGGAACAGAATTTAAAATTTCTTTTATAACTAACCAGATATGAACATGATCAGCATCCCATCTGATAACCAGACAGTAACAGCAGTAAAAATTCTGATTGTGGAAGATGAATATATTCTTGCCATCAATTTACAAGAAAGTTTAGAGTCTCTGAAATACACTGTTGTAGATATTGTAGATTCCGCAGCCGCCGCAATTACTAAAGCCAATGAACTGCGCCCAAACTTAATTCTGATGGATATCCGCTTGCGTGGAGAACAGGATGGTATCCACGCAGCAGAGCAAATCTGGAACACGCTACAAATTCCCGTGATTTATGTTACCGGGCATTCTGATAGAAGCACCGTAGAACGGGCAACTTTAACATCTCCATTTGGCTATATTCTCAAACCCATCAAAGAACAAGAACTTTATGTTGCCATTCAAACAGCAATCAACCGCTATGAACGCGAGCAGTTTTTGAGTTCTGTTCTCCGGGGTATGGGAGATGGGGTGATTGTAGTTGATCCTCAAATGCACATTACATATATTAATCAAGTCGCTGAAGCCCTAACAGGATGGACTTGGGATCAAGCTAAAGCCCAGTTATTGACCGAAGTTGTGCAACTAGTTGACGAAGAAACTCAACTACCTATAGAAAATCCCATCATTGCTGCCCTCCAACAAGAAACCACTATCTATGTAGATAGTCTTGCCGTACTGATTTCTAGAGATGGCAGAACTATTCCTATAGCTGATAGCGCTACACCTTTAAGAGATAAAAATGGTGTAATTACAGGTGCGGTTTTAGTATTTCGAGATGACACTCAACGCAGGCTAACCGCCCAACGCAATCTTGCTGATGAACGAGCCAAACAACTAGAAATTCGATTAATAGAACTGCAAAGATTAAATCAGTTGAAAGAGGATTTTTTGGCAACTACATCTCATGAAATGCGAACGCCATTATCAAACATCAAAATGGCTATCTGTATGTTAGAACATATTTTAGATAAACAAGGAGTTTTACAAACAGTACCAACTTCGGCATCTTGGTCGGTAAACCGTTATTTAAATATCCTCCGTGAGCAGTGTGAACAAGAGCTAGATTTAGTTGATGATTTGCTATATATGCGGATAATTGATGCAGATTTTTATCCCTTGGAATTAACTACTATTAAACTCCAAGACTGGCTACCTCACCTGGCTGAAGCTTTTCAACAACACACTCAAGAAAAACAACAAACTTTACAAGTTACCGTGGCCGCAGATTTGCCGCCTGTCCTTTTAGATATGTCGCTCTTAACCAGAATTGTCTCAGAGTTAATTAACAATGCTTGCAAATATACTCCTGTTGAAGAAGATATTACAGTCAATGCCCAACTCGTGAACAACACAGATGCTGAGATTCCCTTGTTTGAAATCACAGTTACCAATTCTGGGGTCAAAATTCCCATCCAAGAACAATCTCGGATCTTTGATGCATTTTACCGTATTCCTCAAAGCGATCGCTGGCAACATGGCGGCACTGGATTGGGTTTAGCATTGGTGCAAAAGTTAGTCCAGTATCTCAAAGGTACAATTACTGTCACCAGCACTCACGGTTTAACCAGCTTTATCGTCAAATTACCGTTAATATCTACGCAACATCCACTTGAATGAGAATATATAGCAATACGGCTCAGTTAAGAAAATTGTAGGTTGGGTAGAACGAAGTGAAACCCAACATTTCCATGACTTTGTTGGGTTGCGCTGCGCTTAACCCAACCTACGTAGACGTTGACTTTTAGGCTTAACTGAACTGTATTGGAATATATAGATGGTTGTTGACCTATAAGCAAAGATGCTGTCGCAATGCTTGGCGCATGACATCTACAGGTACAGTTTCCCGTTGTAACCAAATTTTTAAAGCGGCTACTCCTTGTTGAACGAGCATTTCTAAGCCATCAATGGTAATTGCACCTTGTTTTTGGGCTTGTTGTAGAAATTGTGTCGGGTGAGGAATATAGATTAAATCATAAGCGATCGCACCTGGGGATAATTTCTGCATATCTGCTATACTCACAGGCGACTCGTTGACGTGGGGATACATCCCCACTGGGGTAGTATTTACCAGCAAATTGGCCTGGGGAATCAGTTGTGCTAAATCATCCCATATATGAACTTGTAAATTCTCAGCGAGGGGTGAATTTCCCCAACTATTACCAAATGCTGCTAACTTTTGCATATTGCGTCCCACAACATGAATTTGGGCAAATCCTAGCTGCTGACAACCTGCTACAACTGCCCTAGCTGCGCCACCATGTCCTAAAATTACCGCTACCTTTTGACTCCAGTCTTGCTGATATGTTGTCTGCAAAGGAGCAATAAATCCTTCTATATCTGTGTTTGTGCCTACCCATTGATTATTTTGGCGGCTAACGGTATTGACTGCGCCTATAGCTTGAGCAACGGGAGTAATTTCGGATAATAACGGCATAATTGCCTGTTTGTGAGGAATTGTCACACTAAAACCCACAACATTTATCGCGGCCAAACCTGCGATCGCTACCTCCAAATTTTCTGGTTTAATCGGCAAAGGTAGATAAATATAATCTAATCCTAATTGAGCAATTGCGGCATTATGCATCACTGGCGATAAAGAATGTTCCACTGGATGCCCAATTACGCCCAAAAGTTGAGTTTTACCTGTAATCAATGGTTTAGTCATGAGTTAATAGTCATTAGTCATTGGAGTACAACAGATACAATTACAATTATTAAAAGCCACTTAATATTTCTTTATATCATGCAAGTAACCACAGCTTCCTCCACCACTCCAATTCCTGGTCAATATTGGCAGTGGCGGGGTCATAATATCTACTATGTCAAGGCGGGAGAAAAACAACCCCAACGTCCACCCCTGCTGTTAGTGCATGGTTTTGGCGCATCCACAGACCATTGGCGTAAGAATATCACAGGACTATGCCAAGATTTTGAAGTATTTGCCATCGACCTGTTAGGATTTGGCCGTTCAGCAAAACCAAAATTGCAATATGGTGGTGATTTGTGGCGTGACCAACTTTCTGATTTTATCAGTGAAGTTATTGGTCAAAAAACCGTCTTAGCAGGTAACTCTCTCGGTGGCTATGCTTGTTTGTGTGTAGCTGCACAATGTCCCGATGCTGCGGCTGGTTTAGTCTTACTCAATAGTGCTGGCCCCTTTAGCCAAAACCAATCAACTTCTGAACCTGAAGCATTACAAGCACAAATTCAGCCCCCTAAACAACCCTCCGCTTTACAAAAACTTCTGGGTGATTCTGTGAAGTGGATTTTTCAACAACCTTTCAGCCAATTTCTGTTATTTCAATACGTCAAACAACGTTGGGTAATACGCCAAACCCTAGAAAAAGTTTATCTGGATAAAAGTGCCATTACAGACCAATTAATCACAGAAATTGCCCGTCCGGCTGATGACCCTGGGGCTTTGGATGTATTTGTTTCAGTTTTTAGCACTCCCCAAGGAGAAAAAGTTGATGTGTTATTAAAACAATTAACTTGTTCTATATTATTACTATGGGGAGAAGCTGATCCTTGGATGAATGCTAGAGACCGTTCCCAAAAGTTTCGTCAATATTATCCTGAACTCACAGAATATTTTCTGCGTGCAGGTCATTGTCCTCATGATGAAGTCCCAGAACAGGTGAACCCACTTTTCCGCGATTGGGTCTTATCAATTATGGCAAAGTGCTGAGTGAAGAAAGTGTTGAGTGGGTAGGGGCCTGACTTTTCACGTTATGTGGAAAAGCTCACGCGAAACCTAACCCCCTAACCCCCTTCCCTGTTAGGGAAGGGGGAAAATTTAAAGCCTCTCTCCTTGCAGGCTACGGTGTACACACATCCTGAACCAAAGAGAGTTTCCAGTCCTAAAAATAAGATTTAAGCGTAAATCTAGTTCCCCTCCTCGCTTGCGGGGAGGGGTTAGGGGTGGGGTTTCATGACCCAAAAGAGAATTTCCCGACTTGTGTGTACACGGTAGCTCCTTGCAGGGGACAGGAATGGAAGCGGGGTTTTCCAGATGCCGTGAAAAGTCAGGGTAGGGGCGGGTTTAAGCAGTTAGTTTTTGGTTCGTCGAAATCCTTAATAAACCCGCCCTTACATGAGTGCTGAGTGCTAAGTTTTGATTTGAGAAATTACTACAAAACCAAAAAACCTGGTACGGGTTGACCAGGTTTTTATAGGTTCACGGTTTTGCAATTGTTAAACTTGTTAATTATTTGAAAGTTCAAAACTAAGGTTTACAGAGCATCTCACAACATCAGCAATTTCACTGTTTCCGTTTCAGGATTTGGCTTTGACCATAAATTTAGGTTTTTGCCACTTCTATTGATTTGCTGATACTTGTTTGGGTTGATGACAGGGGACACACAGTCATTTACCCTGGGGGTTAGTTGTTTTTCTTTTGTGTCCTATTGATTAAGTTATCACTAACTTGGTAATATGCAACCCTGAATTTACTAAAGTTAATGTTTTGTTTCAGTCGTTAATAAATAACAGTTGAGACTTAGTTCTCTACTGTATTCGCCGACTGGTTAAATAACAAATCTCGTGATTTTTCCAGATCAAGTTCCTGATTTTTGAATGCTTCTGCTTTGGCGTAAGCGCGAATAGTCGCCGGACGAGCTTGAATTGTTTCAAACCACCGCTTCAAGTGAGGAAAATCCTCTAGTTTCTGGCTTTGGCTGTCATGGTGGACAATCCAAGGATAAGCAGCAATATCTGCTATGGAATAATCGCCAGCCACAAATTCTCTATCCGCTAGGCGCTTATTTAGCACCGCATATAAGCGTCCTGTTTCTTTAACATAGCGATTAATGGCGTAATCAATCTTTTCGGGTGCGTATTTGTTAAAGTGATGGTTCTGTCCCGCCATTGGTCCGAGTCCCCCCATTTGCCAGAATAACCACTGGAGGACTTCAACGCGATCGCCGGAGGCGGGGCTTTGCCCATCGCGCAGATTTTCAGAAATCAATTTTCCGGTTTTTTCGGCTAAATACAGCAAAATTGCCCCAGATTCAAACACAGAAATAGATCCATCCTGAGTGACAGGTTGATGGTCAACAATTGCTGGAATGCGATTATTAGGAGAAATCTGGAGAAATTCCGGCTGAAATTGTTCTCCAACCCCAATATTTACCGGAATAATTGTGTATGGTAGTCCAACTTCTTCCAGGAACATTGTAATTTTATGTCCATTGGGGGTTGTCCAATAGTAAAGTTCAATCATTAGTTTTATCCTAGATATGAATTTCCTATTTTACCTACAGACACATTATGAGATAATGGCAAACGACCTGGGTTTAAGCGTGCTTCTGCTGCATAACCTACAGGTACTAAAACAGCGATTGCTAAATCATCATCTGCGCCAATTATGGACTTAACTTGCTCCTCAATCCAGCCATTCATAAAGCAGGTGGACAACCCTAAACTTTCTGCGGCTAATACTAAATGGGTAGCAGCAATCATGGCATCTTTAATGGCATATTCCCGGCGTTTGTCTGCCAAACCGGCTTGAAATTGGGGAATAGCGCTTTTAAAATAGTTTACCGTGCCTTCGTTCCAAGCTCCGGTGGCGATCGCCTGTTCATAAACTGGGGTCAAATCTCCCTCCCCGGCGTTGGGGTCAGCCGCAAAGACAAAGGTAACAGGGGCTTGAATAATTTGTTGTTGATTCCACGCAGCAGCAGCTAACTCTGCCTTTTGTGCCTCATCTTGGACAAGTACAATTTGCCAGCCCTGCATATTGAAACTGCTGGGCGCAGCTACTGTTAACTCTACCAGTTGCTGAAGCAATTCTGGGGCAATGGGGTCTGTTTTAAAAGTTTTTATAGAACGACGCTGGTTAATAGCGTTAGGTACATCTAAAGGTCTAATTTGGGTGGTAGGATTCACGCGATTCTCCTGATAATTACGATATTAGATTTTACAGCACTCAACATTCAGCACAGCTACTGACTCTACGCTATCATTGTTGAATGTGCTGCCCTAAAGTTTGAGCTAAGGTAGTTTTTAGTACTGCACCCACGACGATATCAACCTGTCTTCCCCCCTTAAATATCAATAGCGTGGGAATGCTCCGAATACCGTAATGGCTAGCAACAGTGGGGTTTTGATCTGTGTTCAATTTTACCACCTTTACCTGTCCTGCATATTCGCCAGCAACCTCATCTACAACTGGAGTCACCATCCGACAAGGACCACACCAAGGGGCCCAAAAGTCTACTAAAACGGGAATTTCGCTTTCCAAGACTTCTTGTTTAAATGTGGCTTCTGTGACATTTATAACGGATGACATAATTGCCTCCTGCTTTAATTCAATTGTTCGATTTTATCGAATAAACAAAATATAGGGCATTTAAAGCGATAATGCAACCATGAAATTTTTATATCATCCAGACCGAAAAGATATTTCCTTGCCAGGAGTACTGTATGCTTTGGGCGATCCCGTGCGCCTAGAGATTGTGCGATTGTTGTCCACTCAGGGAGAACAGTGTTGTGCAGGGTTTGATTTTGCGATCGCCAAATCCACTATGTCCAATCACTTTAAAATCCTCCGAGAGTCGGGAGTTGTGCTAACTCATAAAGAAGGCACACAACACATTAATAGGTTACGGCGTGAGGATTTAGAGGCATTGTTTCCAGGGTTATTGGATGCGGTATTAAGGTCGGCACAACCGTTTATGGTGTATCAACAATCATCAGTGAACAGTCGTTAACTCAACATATTTTCTTCAACGGTTTTAAGATTGATGTTTTCTTGCATCAGGGGTATTTTCACTGTAAAAGTCGAACCCTGTCCTTGACCCAAACTGTCTGCGGAAATTATCCCACCGTGGAGTTCTACTAAATGACGCACAATAGCCAATCCTAAACCCAAGCCACCATGCGATCGCGTTGTGGTACTATCTGCCTGTCGGAAACGATCAAAAACTTGAGGTAAGAATTCTGGGTTAATGCCAATACCTGTATCAATCACTTGGATTTGAGCATAGGCAGTTTTAGAGAACCTTAAGGGGGCAGAATTAGAGGAGAGTTTGATTTCTTCATGGGGAAATAAATTATCTTGCACCCGTGATTCTATAGTATGAGCCAAAACTTCTACTTTTCCGCCTTCAGGAGTAAACTTAATGGCATTAGTCAGTAAATTCCAGACAATTTGCTGCAAACGAGTTGGATCTCCACAAACCGAATCAAGAGAACTATCGAGAATAGGATTTAATTGAATATTCTTTGTTTCTGCTAGAGGTTGCACCGATTCTAAAGCCGCCTCAATTACAGAAATTAAATTCACAACAGTTAAATGCAACCGTAACTCACCACGAATAATTCGTGATACATCTAAGATATCCTCAATCAATTTCATTTGAGAAATTGCATTGCGTTCAATGGCATCCAAAGCCCGTGCAGTGGCTTTTTCGTCCAGTTTCTTCGCACGGAGGATTTTTGACCAACCTAACATTGAAGTCAAAGGTGTGCGGAGTTCATGGGAAAGCACAGCCAAAAACTCATCTTTCATCCGGTTTGTGGCTTCTGCTTCTTGTCTAGCCGTCTGTTCTCGAATCATTTGGGCGCGAACTTCTTCAGCTTGCTTACGTTCAGTAATGTCTTCCACAGTCCCCACATAACCGAGTAATTCACCTTGACTAGAAAACATAGGTGAAGAGCGAACCTTAACCCAAGGCTGACTACCATCAGGCTTTTGAAAGCGGTATTCTGCCGAATATTCCTGACCTTCGCGAATATAAGCAGACCAACTAGCGATCGCTTGTGCTTGGTCTTGGGGATGCACACATTCGATCCATTGCCTTGCTAAACTTTCTGCTAAACTACAGCCACAAATTTCTTGATAACAGGGATTAGTATATTTACAGTTTCCTGCTGTATCAACTTCAAAAACTCCAATGGGGGAACAGGTACTCAGTGAACGGAAACGTTCTTCACTTTGTCTTAATTCCGCATTAATCGCTGTGAGTTCCCTTGCTTGTTGCTGGACTGCTTGTGTTTTCTGAAAAAGTTCGACAAATACTGTAACTTTAGAGAGCAATATATCTCTATCTAGGGGTTTAAGCAGATAATCCACAGCGCCCAGGGCATAACCTTTAAACAGCATTTGATCGCTGGTACTAAAGGCTGTCAGAAAGATAATTGGAGTGTGATGCGATCGCCCGCGACTACGAATTAGGGTAGCAGTTTCAAAGCCATCAATCCCCGGCATTTGCACATCCAGTAAAATGACGGCAAAATCCTGATGCAACAGACACCTGAAAGCTTCCTCTCCAGAAGTGGCTTTGACTAAGTTTTGTCCTAGTCTTTCCAGTATTGCCTCTAGTGCCAGTAAATTTTCCGGCTTATCATCCACCAAAAGGATATTTACTTTGGAATCCGGTTGCATGAGTTGATCTAGTTAAATAGTCTATGAACTGTTTTCTTACTTACTACTTCTTTGTTTAGACGCGATCATCGCGCCTCAGCACTTATTTTTTTGACAAAGTGTAACCAATAGTTGAGCAATTTCCGAAAGCTGTAAAATTCCATCGACTTTCACCGCCGAGATTGCTGCTGCTGGCATAACTGAGCATTCTGCCGTGGTTGGTTCCTGTACAATAGCCATTCCTCCCCGTGCTTTGATTTTTTTCAGCCCTTGTGCGCCATCTTCATTTGCCCCTGTCAATATAACACCAATCACTTGTTCAGCGTATATATCAGATGCCGACTCAAACAGCACATCAATAGATGGTCTAGCATAAGAAACCGGCTCATCTGTAGAAAGAGCAAAATAGCCTGCTTCAATCAGTATATGATAGTCTGCTGGAGCCAAATAGACCTTTCCTGGTAAAACTTCGTCTTTATCTTCAACCTCTTTGATCGGCAACAATGAGTGTTCTTGTAGTAATTCCCGCAATGTGCCACCAGAATTTTTATGCCGATGCTGCACAATAGCAATTGGTACGAAAAAATCCGCAGGTAAATTTCCCAGAATTGTTTGTAGTGCAGATAATCCTCCTAACGAAGTACCAATAACCACCAATTCAAAAGACACTAATTTAGCCTCCGATAAAGCTTTTCGCCCTGAGCTATTTCATCATAATACTGCTCATAAGAAGTAAATTTGAGGGATTCTTGGCGACCTAAACCTAAGATACCAAAGGTGCAAAGACTATTATAAAATAATTCGTGTACTTGTTTTTGCAGAATCTGATTAAAATATATTAAAACGTTGCGGCAAAAAATGACGTTAAATTCATTAAAAGAACTATCAGTAGCCAGATTATGCTGGGCAAAAATTACATTATCTCTCAGGGATGCTCGAAATACAGCATTGTCATAAGCTGCTGTGTAGTATTCTGAAAAAGACCGCTTACCACCTGTTTTCAGGTAAAGCTGCGTATATTCCTGCATTCTTTTTAAAGGAAAAATTCCATTTTTGGCACTGAGTAGAACTTGTTCATTTGCATCGGTGGCATATATGCGGCAACGGTGGTAAAGTTCCTCTTCTTGTAGTAAAATCGCCATTGAATAAACTTCTTCCCCAGTTGAACATCCAGCGTGCCAGATGCGAATAAAAGGATAGGTGCGTAACAATGGAATAACTTGATTTCTAAAAGCCAGATAAAAGCCAGGATCACGAAACATTGAGGTGACATTTACTGTCACACTCAGCAAAAATCTAGCTATACAGTTAGGCTCATGTAGTAATCGCTCTTGTAATGCGGAAATATTACTTAAACCCTCCAACTGCATAAAGTTTTTAATCCGCCGTTTCAGTGAAGATAAAGCATAATTACGGTAGTCATAACCGTAGTATTGATATATTCCTTCTAATAGTAATTTAATCTCAATGTCCTCTAAGGAAGGTTTAGGTAAATTCATAGTTAATTTATTTATATGGCCTCAGATCCCAGACTTCTTCAAGAAGTCGGGGATCTTTCTATGCAGAATTACTGATATAGCCAAACTCGCAGTAAAGAAAGTAGTTGTTCTGTATCTACAGGTTTTGTGATATAATCAGATGCTCCCGATTCAATGCACTTTTGGCGATCGCCTGGCATAGCTTTGGCAGTTAAAGCGATAATTGGTAATGAACGAAATTGCTGTTGCTGGCGAATGGCTAGGGTTGTCTCATAACCATCCATTTCTGGCATCATGATATCCATTAAGATAGCATGAATATCAGGATTAGCTTGTAATACTTCTATGCCATCTCTGCCATTTTCGGCAAATAATACTTCCATCTGATAGCTTTCCAAAAAACTGGTAATAGCAAATATATTTCGCAAATCATCATCCAGAATCAGAATTTTGCGATTAGCTAAAATTGGATCTGTTTGACGTAATTGCTCTAACATTTGCCGTTTTGTTTGGGGTAAATCTGCCTGAACTCTATGTAAAAATAAGGCAGTTTCATCTAATAAACGCTCAGGCGATCGCACATTTTTAATAATGATTGTTTCTGCCAGTCGTCGCAGTTGAATGTCTTCTTGTCGAGTTAATTCTTTCCCTGTATAAACTATAATTGGCAACTTCAAAAGACTAGATTGCTGCTTAATTTTTTCAATCAATTCTAACCCAGTCATATCCGGCAAACCTAAATCCAACACCATACAATCAAATCGCTGTGATGCCAAAATATTCAAAGCTTCATTTCCTGTATGCACTGCTGTACTTTGGACATCGCCATTACCAATTAATTCTATAATACTTTGCGCTTGTACGGGGTCATCTTCGATAATTAAAAGATTCCGCACTTTCCGCTCAATAAAACCCTTAATTTCAGTTAATGCTTGATTTAAATCTTCTGGAGATATGGGTTTTTGTAAATAAGTAATTGCTCCTAGTTGTAACCCCCGTTGTTTTCTATCATCTACAGAAAGAATATGGACAGGAATGTGTCTAGTTTCGGAATCACGCTTCAAACGGTCTAATATTGACCAACCGTCTGTATCTGGCATTTGGATATCTAAAGTAATAGCATCGGGTTTGAACTGCTGCGCTAAAGCCAGACCTATTTTACTTTCTAAAGCTATAATCACCTTAAAGCCTTGTTGACGTGCGATTTCTAGGAAGATGCGGGCAAATTTATCATCATCTTCGATAATTAGCAACACGCGATCGCCTGGGCGAATTTGTTCACGATCATCTATAATTTCAGGAGGCTGATTAGTCGGCAGATTATCTGATAGATTAGTCACTAAACTTAATGGAGATAAAACTTCATCCTTTGGAGTTCGCTCACTACCTGAATAAGTTTGAGGTAAGTAGAGAGTAAAAGTACTACCCTGTTGTGGTTGGCTATATAATTCAATTCTTCCCCCCAAAAGTTGAGCTAGTTCACGACTAATTGATAAACCTAAACCTGTTCCCCCATACTTCCGGCTGGTTGTACCGTCTGCTTGCTGAAATGCTTCAAAAATAATTTTCTGTTTATCTAATGGAATGCCAATACCTGTATCACTAACTGCAAAAGTAATCATGGGAATGTCGCTGTTGTCAACATTATCAGCCATGCCAATTTTTAATTTTATGCCTCCTGATTCCGTAAACTTAAAGGCATTAGCTAGGAGATTTTTTAGTATTTGTTGTAAGCGTTTAGGGTCGTTAGAAATTACATTTGGTAAGTTGTCTTCTAATTCAACTGCAAAACTGATCCCTTTATCCTGGGCAAATTGAGAGAAATTTCTCTGTATTGATGTCTGCAAATCTATAAAGCTAATTTGTTCAATATCTACCGCCAGATTTCCAGACTCAATTTTAGCTAAATCTAAAATATCATTAATTAATTCCAATAAATCCGTTCCCGCAGAGTAAATTGTCTGGCTGTACTCTACTTGCTTATCAGTCAAATGCCCTTCAGCATTATCTGATAATAATCTAGCTAAAATTAACAAACTATTTAATGGTGTTCGCAATTCATGAGACATATTTGCCAGAAATTCCGACTTATATTTAGAAGATAAAGCCAACTGTTCGGCTTTTTCTTCCAAAGATTTTCTCGCTGCTTCAACTTCCTGATTCTTGCGAGCAACTTCTCGATTTTGTACCTCTAATAATTCGGCTTTTTCTTCTAACTCCTCATTTAGCTGCTGTAATTCTTCATTAGACTGCTTTAACTCCTCCTGTTGCTGCTTCAGCAAGAATTGTGATTTTTCTAATTCCTGTGTTTGCTGTTCTAAACTTTGATTAGTTTGCTTAAGTTCTTCTTGCTGAACTTGTAACTCTTCTGTCAAAATTTGAGACTCATTCAGTAAATATTGAGTTTGGGTATTGACGGCAATATTATTCAAAAATACACCAATGATTTCACTCAGTTGGTCTAGAAATGTCAAATGCAGATTGCTAAATGGCTGAAAAGATGCCAGTTCAATTACAGCCGTAACATCAGATTCAAATAGTATCGGTAGCACAATAATATTCAATGGTAAAGCTGCACCTAATCCAGAAGTAATCCGGATGTAGTCGTTAGGTACTTCAGTTAACAGAATCCTTTTTCTTTCTAAGGCACATTGTCCTACCAATCCTTCACCTAAGCGAAACTGATTGGCTAAATGCTTACGTTCTTGATAAGCATAGCTACTCAAAAGCTTTAATATAGGCTGGTTATCAGCCGTATCCATTAAATAAAAAACCCCTTGTTGTGCGCCCAGCAATGGTGCAAGATTCGACAAAATCATCCGAGAAACACTTTCTAGGCTGCTCTGCCCCTGAAGCATTTGGGTAAAATCAGCTAAATTAGAATTAAACCAATTTTGCTGGTCATTTTTTTTCGTGATGTTTTGCAAATTAGCAATCATCTGATTAAAAGTTCTTGTCAGAATACCAATTTCATCCAAGCGATTGCTATGTGGTAAACTGACAGATAAATTGCCATCAGCAATATTTTCCGCCGTCTGCGAAAGTTTCGTTAGTGGTGCTGATATATGCTTAGTTAATCCAAATCCAATTACAGCTAAAAGCAGAGACACCAGAGGAATACTATAAGTAATACTATTTATAGTTCTCTCAGCCGCTTGACTTGCTTGATTAGAACGCTCTTGTAGAAAAAGAGTCTCTTCATTAGATATCTCTTTCATAATTGTTTGGATTTGCTCCATTAAATTCTTACCCTCATCTGTAAGGATAACTTTTTGAGCCGCTTCCAAGCCTTGATTTTCTCGGAGGTTAATCAAGTTGTTCATTAGAGTCATTCTCTCATTGATAAGTGATCGTAACTTATCAAATCGGCGCTGTTGGTAAATATTATCTGCCGCTAATGTCTCTAATTGCTCAAATGTTTTATTGATAAGTTTCACCGCATTATCATAAGGTTCCAAATAGCGTTTTTCTCCGGTAATAATATAACCCCGTTGTCCAGTTTCTGCATATACTAATTGAGAGCCAAGTGCTTCCAATTGATTTAGTACCTGGTAGGTATGTTTTTCTCTCCGCGAAGCAGCAATCAGTTCATGAGTGCCTTTGTAAGAAATGAGACCAATACCCAGCAAAATGGTCAAACTTACCGCAAAACCTGTGCCAATTTTAGTGCCAATTTTCAAACGATTAAACATTTAGGATAATTTTTATACTATTAATTTAAACAAATTAAACAATTTTAGATTTGGGATTTATGACACAGAACAACCCTGCTTCCAGCCCCTATCCTTGAGGAAAGTTTTTTACCCAGAACTCAACACACACTCCTCCTCACGACTGCGGCTGAAATACGGCTACCTTCTTGTGATGGATAACAAACTAAATCTATGGATTGATGAATAATTTGATGTTATCAGAGAACCTGGGAGAAGTATGACTACAAAAATTACTTTTGTGTGGACACAGTTCTAATTTTTTCAGGAGGAAAAATGGTATCTCAAAGATATAAGCGTGCAATTGGGACATTTCCTAATCGACAACAAGCTGAAACAGCACTAAATCAACTTAGAGACTCAGGTTTCTCTATGGATAGTGTTTCTATTTTAGCCAAAGACACAGGTGAGAGTGACCAAATTGCTGGAACTGATGTCACAGATAGAGGTGAAACTGAGGCTCAAGAAGGTGCTGGGATTGGTGCTACAACTGGTACTGTCTTAGGAGGTCTTGGGGGCTTACTTGTAGGTCTTGAGGCTTTGATTATACCTGGAGTTGGGCCTTTTCTGGCAGGTGGTGCGATCGCTACAACTTTAGCCGGTGCTGGACTGGGTGCAGCCGCAGGTGGTATTGTCGGAGCGCTGACTGGTTTGGGTATTCCCGAAGAAGAAGCCAAAGCTTATAGTGAGCGAGTATCACGGGGAGACTACTTGGTGATCCTAGACGGACCAGAGGATAAAATTAACCGTGCGGCTGCTCTTTTGATGAGTCTGGGTATTCGTGAATGGAGAGTACACAACATTTCTGATAGTTCTATTCCGGCTACCGATGTACTTCCTACAGGTCATCGTAATACGGAGACTTACATGGACAGAACGACTACTGATCCCGGTGTGAACATTGTTGACAGAGGTAATCGAATTAAGTAGTTTATAATCAGCCCGGCATACAGCATTTTGCAAGTATAGGAATCCTATTTGATTTATGAAAAAAGAAGTATTGTAGTGGACTGACAAGCCTAAAATAGTGCATTAAACGTAGGTTGAGTTAAGCGCAGCGCAACCCAACGCCGCCAATGATGTGGGGTTTCCTTTGGTCAACCCAACCTGCAATTTCTTGCATCATTTTAAGCTTGCTACGCCACTACGTGTCTTTAAGCGCCAAGCGCAGGCTACGCCAACATAAATCAAACCAGATTCTAGATATTATCTGTAAAAATATGCTTATTTCTCTTAATTATCCCATTTATTCAGGACATCTTTCACTAAAACTTCTTGTATCCAAACTTGTAAAACAATCACTAGTGGTACAGCCAGAAACACACCTAAGAATCCAAAAATACTGCCAAAGATCACAATTGATAACAACGTAACTGCTGGCAACAAAGATACTTGACTACGCATTGCCAAAGGTAAAACAACAAAGCTTTCTAGTTGTTGAATAGCCACATACCATAATACTATAAATACAGCTTTCCAAGGCTCATCACCTAGAGCAAGTATAACTGGTGGAATAGCGCTCAGTGTGGGACCAATATTCGGGATAAACTCTAAAAATCCTGCTAACAAAGCATTAACCAGTGGTAATGGTACTTGGAATATTATTAAACCAATATAACTGGCAACAGCAATAAATAACATAGTTATGAGTGTGCCTTTTATCCAACCAACCAGAGAATAAGCACACTTATTCATAATTTCATCCACACGTTGACGATAGAAAGCAGGAAATAGCAGGATAAACCCTCTTCTATAAGAGGAAGTATTTGCCATAAACATGATCGTCAAAGCCACAAAAAACAGCAACCCTAAAATAACATTCAGAGACCTAGTAAGTAAAAAGAAAAAGTTATTCAATATTTGGTTTAACCAAACTTCTAAATTTTGGGTAAGATATCTTAAATCACGAATATTTTCTAAAACATTGTTGGGAATCACCCGTAATAACCAATCATTCCATAAACGTATTCGTTCTAATGCCATTGGCATCAAATAACTAAATTGTTGTAATTGCTGTGTAATTCGCGGTAAGATTAGAGCCGAAAATCCCCCTAAAATTAATCCTACAAGAGTAATTGAAATAAAAATGGCAATACTACGCTTGATCCGAAATCTCTGCAAAAATATTACTAGTTGATTTAACACAGTTGCTAAAGTTACAGATGCAAATACAATTAAAATAATTTGCCGAATTTGCCAAAGAATATAAAGTGATATAACGATGGCGAGTAAGCTAATGCATTGCCCAAAACGCACAATGCTGCCTCCCTTATTTAAATATTCAAAGCAATTGTGCTGAACTATTTTTTAAGCTTACTACTTTTTCGTTAAGACACCAGCCACTTTCAGACTGATATTAAATTTAAATATTATCTCTTTCTTTAGATAGATATAGCAGACCAAAAAAATATAATTTACCGATAAATTTATTTTATCATACTCACAATATATCAATTTGCACTCTTACTATTGCCTGGTAAAAAATCACAACAAATTTAGTTTATTGTGTATTTTTGTCCATTGGCTGTATGCACCGCGCCTCCTCTTACGAGAATGTTATTCATATATAGGAATCCGGTTTGATTTATGAAAAAAATAAGTATTGTAGGGTGCGTTAGGATGAAATCCGTAACGCACCGTTATTAAGGCTTTGGTGCGTTACGCTACCGCTTTAGCGTAGCCATGCCCCTTGGGCTATACACACCCTACTTGTTTGTTCAATAATCAAATAGTAGTCCTATATTTCTGCACATCTTCATTAAGAAATGGTATAAAAGGTCTATTAAGTCAGGTTTTGGGAAGATTTTTAACTTAAAAGTCTCTATACTTACAGAAATCAAGCTTATTTGCAGCCGAATGAAACCAGCTTTAGTAAATTAGGGTAATCTTGATAGGTGCGAACCGAACAATCTAAAAATTGATTGTAAATTCCTGTGATACCGTTAGTCACAGTTATTTTTTGAACAACTGGGCTATCACCTCAAGTATTTGTAATCAGCCAATAAATTCAATGACTCGAAAACTTATCCGACCACAATCCCACCTATTTAGTTCCTGGATTACCAAATTTTTAATTCCTGCTCTTTTCAGTCTGTTCTTGATAGTTGCGCCTGCTTTAGCAACAGAACAATCACCTGTTAGCATTGATGGTCGTTTGGTGTTTCAAGTTGGTAAAACTGAGCAATTTACAGCCAGAGAACGGGCAGATTGGATTAACTCGCGCTTGCGTCAGATTGTCTTATCTCAACAACCAGTGGAGGTAGTCATTCAAGAACGGAATGAATCACCAACAATTATAGTAAATGAACAATATCTACTGACTGTTACCCAGGCAGATGCTGTGGAGAATAACACACCGCAGGAACAAGCAGAAGCTTGGATTATGCAACTGGATACAGTATTACAGCAAGCTCAAAAAGAGCGCAGTATTGACTTTATTCGTAATGCCTTGCTGCTGAGTGCTGGCATTTTAATCTTAGCATTTGCCTGTCACAGGTTTTTAGGATGGCTATGGAAACGTTCCCGACAGGAAGTTTTACAACGCTTACCCCCATCTCCTGATGAAGCAGATGTAGATTCTAGTTCGTCCACAGCTTTGAATTTGTTATTTAATTTTACCCTACTGGCGGCACGGATGTGGGTGTGGGTAAGTGTCATTCTCTACATTACCAATTTATTACCTTTCAGCCGGATTTGGAGCTACCGTCTGGCTAATCAATTAATTCAAACTTTAACATCTCCTATATTAACTTTAGGTCAAAGTCAATATTCAGTTATTTATTTGCTAATTTTGATAGTTCTGTTATTAGGACTGATGATTTTAGCCGGTGCAGCCACAAACCTTTTGAGGACTCGAATTTTACAATTCACAGGAATAGATAGAGGCGCTCAAGAAGCCGTTGCGGTGATCACTAAATATACAATTATTATCGTTGGCGCAATTGTATTATTACAGGTTTGGGGTTTAGATTTAAGTTCACTTACAATTCTGGCAAGTGCTTTGGGGGTGGGGATTGGTTTTGGTTTCCAGGATATCGCCAAAAATTTTGGTAGTGGTGTAATTTTATTGTTTGAGCGTCCAATTCAAGTGGGCGATTTTGTCCAAGTTGGTGAGATAGAAGGTACAGTAGAGCGTATTGGTGGTCGTAGTACCCTATTACGAACTTTAGATCAAATTTCAATTATTGTCCCCAACTCCCGCTTTCTGGAAGATAAGGTCATTAATTGGAGCTATAAAAACCCAGTTTCACGGTTGCGAATTCCGGTTGGTGTTGCTTATGGTTCTGATATCAGTGCAGTCAAGAAAGCACTATTAGATGCGGCTTTTGAACAAACTGGAATTTTGAAGATTCCCACACCGACTATCTTCTTTGTCGGGTTTGGGGATAGTTCCCTAAATTTTGTACTGATGGTTTGGACTGCTAAACCTAGTGAACAATATTTAGTCAAAAGTAATTTGTACTTCCGCATTGAAGAACTTTTCCGGAAATATCACATCCAAATTCCCTTTCCTCAGCGAGATTTACACATCCGTTCTGGAAATTTACCTCTAGAGGTATCACCAGATTTAGAAGCAACCCTACGAGAATTATCTCAAAATCCTAGTAGTAGTAAAAAAGGTAAAAATTTATAGCACTCTATTTATTTGAAATCAGTAAAATTAAGTAAATCACCAGGGCGGAGGAAATTACTCAGATAATTTCACAAGTTGATTATACTTGTTAGAGTAATTCCCTATCGCTCTGGTGCTTCTTTAGCGGAAATATCCGCCATAAGGGTATAAGTAAAGGGTGTTCAAAGCCTATAACAGTTATTTAGAAATTATTGTATCAGCCCACACATTTTTTGTTTTTCATCATGTTGAGCGATAAATAATTATGCACTCTTCATATTTGTCGATGAACTAGGGTGGCACTGGCTTGATCCACAGGCATCAGGATCAATTCGTTGATATTAACATGAGGCGATCGCGTGACGCAGAAAAATATCACATCAGCGACATCATCGGCTGTCAGAGGGGTAACTCCTTGGTAAACTTTGTCAGCGCGTGTAGTATCACCGTGAAAACGCACATTGCTAAATTCCGTTTCCACCATCCCAGGGTCAACGGATGTCACCCTCACAGGGGTTCCCAGCAAGTCTTGTTTTAAACCTTCCGAAATTGCCTTCACAGCCGCTTTAGTGGCACAGTAAACGCCACCACCGGGATAGGTTTGATGCCCAGCAATGGAGCCTAAATTCACAATATGGCCGCGATCGCGTTTCACCATTCCCGGCACTACATAACGGGTGAGGTAAAGCAAGCCCTTGATATTGGTATCAATCATTTCATCCCAGTCTTGATAGTCGCCTTCATGCAACTTGTCTAAACTGCGACTCAAACCAGCATTATTAATCAAAATATCAATATCAGACCAGGCAGGAGGTAAGCTGGAAATGGCAGACTCTACCGCCGAGCGATCGCGCACATCCAAATGTAATAAATGAGTCTCTATCCCAAACTCTTTTTTCACTGTATCCGCTAATGCTTGCAAGCGTTCCCATCGTCGCGCCGCTAAAATTAATTTTGCCCCCGCATTAGCAAAAATTCTGGCGCAAGCAGTACCAATACCACTACTCGCCCCAGTAATCAGAATAATTTTATCTTGTAGAGAAATCATGATTAATTAAAAATTAAACGTCAAAAATACTCTAAATACCAAGAAAACAATCAAACAAAAAATCCTCCCTACTCCTGTAGGGGCGGGTTTATTAAAAATTTGGTCTCCCCACAGACTCACTGCTTAAACCCGCCCATTTCCTATTTTTTACCTGACAACTTGCAGACGCTGAGTCACCATAGTCATCCCACCACCCCGAAGAATTACCGCCGAAACCCAACGGTTCCCAGGCGTAGATGGTGCGCGTCCCACTTTAAACAGTCCGCCAGATGTCAATAATTCCAAATCTACAGATGTGGGATTGAGATATTTACTAACTTCGACTGGTTCTTCAATTGCAGTTCCCAAGAGAAAATCATCGCCCAGTGGTTCCTGAACAATGGCATCAAAAGTATATTCCTGCCCGACTCTGACCTGCTGTGGTAAATTGATATTAATTTGGGGAGGCTTGTTACCAGAGGTAATTAAGCTACGTTCTGACAAAATTGTTTGATTAACTATCTTTCCACCTTGAATCCTTTGGCGTGAAGTAATAGTAGCATTGAGAGCCAAATTGTTACTATTGGCAGAAGGTAAGCCAGTTATATTAGTCACGGTTTCGGCGACAATCACATTGCCTTCAGCTTTCCAAGATTGCAATTGTGTACTATATCGTAACTGGGGATATCGTTTCCAGAGGGCGAGCAAAGACTTTTCTAGAGATTGGGCGTTTAATCCATCTCCATGTGTGAAGTTAGGGCCGTATAATTGCATTACTCCTTTGATATCGCCTTGACTAGCTGCTCTATCCATTTGGGTTAACAGATTTCTCAACTCAGTGGGCGTATTACTGGGGAGAGTTACCCCGGTGGGGATGCTTTGAGAAACACCGTTAGCTGTTCGGGATTGACGAAGCCTTTGTCTTAATGACATCTGAGATTCTTTCACAGCAGCAGAAACGGGTTGCGTTTGTCCTGGTGTCTTCGCTTGAACGGGTTGCCCATTACTCGCAAAACCAAGTATAAACAGAGACAAAATTAACCAAATACCATGAGGAAATTTCTGTTGGTGTTTCAGTAATAAGGCAGTAATGTTAGTCATTTGGTAAGAGTTTACTGATTTGAGTAAAGAACGTCAGGAAATTGTTTTATCTTAGATAACCTAAGCGCTAAACGGTAGAGTTTTGATGGTAAACGCACCGATAAAATTATTAATAGCTGCCAGTGGAACTGGTGGACATTTGTTTCCCGCGATCGCACTGGCCGAAAAGCTGCCAGACTATGAAATTGAATGGCTGGGTGTACCCAATCGTCTGGAAACTCAACTTGTCCCCAAACAGTACCCCTTGAATACTATTGCAGTTGAAGGGTTTCAGCAAGGATTTGGATTATCCACACTCCGCATCTTGGGTCAGCTAATGGCGGCGATTCTAGAAGTTAGGCGAATCCTCAAACAAGGCAAATTCCAAGGTGTCGTTACTACTGGAGGTTATATCGCCGGGCCAAGCGTGATTGCAGCGCGTTCTTTGGGTTTACCTGTGGTTTTTCATGAATCTAACGCCTTACCAGGTAAAGTTACGCGATTTTTTGGCCCTTGGTGCAATGCGGTGGCTTTAGGATTTGCCGAAGCCAGTCAGTATCTCCCTCGTGCTAAAACTGTCTGTGTAGGTACTCCGGTACGTTCTCAGTTCCTAGATCAAGGACTTGATATATCACTAGATTTACCTATTCCTGATGGTGTGCCTTTAATTGTAGTCTTTGGCGGCAGTCAGGGGGCTGTAGCAGTGAATCAGCTAGTGCGCCAGTCAGCTGCGGCTTGGTTTGATGCGGGTGCTTATGTGGTACATTTAACAGGCGATCGCGATCCCGAAGCTGAAAGCCTCAAGCATTCACAATATATATCATTACCCTTTTACGACAATATGGCAGCCTTATTAAGACGAGCCAATTTAGCCATTAGTCGGGCTGGTGCTGGTAGCTTGACAGAATTAGGGGTATGTGGAACGCCAGCTATATTGATTCCCTACCCCTTTGCTGCCGAAGACCATCAAACTTATAATGCAGATGTATTTACTCAAGCTGGCGCAGCGTTAACTTTTAAACAATCTGAGTTAACAACCAAGATATTGCAAACTCAGGTTTTAAATTTATTACAATCACCAACAGAGTTAGCAAAAATGGCAGAAAATGCTAAAGCGATCGCAATTCCTGATAGTGCGGAAAAATTAGCTTCTTTAGTGCGCGAGATAGTTGAAATTTTTCAATAATTAAAAACTACTCGACCACCAGGCCGCCAATCACAATGAATGAAGCCTCTATGCATTCCTCTTCCCAATCCAGTGCAATCAGAAGCCCGACAAATTTCCATTAGTCGCGTAAAATTACCATCTGAGGGGCGAATATCAATGGCCAATCCTTGGATATGCTGGGAATGGCTTGCACCTCCAATGCTGCGATTAACTGCGCGTGGACGATAACCAGAATTTATCCCAATGGGAATGCCATATTTATCGCGAATTTTGCCAAAGCCTTGAGCTGTTTTAATAATATTATTAATCACATTTTTTGACTCCGGCGCTCTTCGAGGATCGCAACCTTTGGTCATTTCTCCCCAAGTGAGAGGTATCCCAGGAACAATCAATTCATTCTCGTAAACTGTAACACCAGTTACTAGCTTCATACTGTTACCAGTTTTCGTACCCAAAGACGATGTAGGTAAGGGTGTTAATTCCTGGGTTTGTTCTTCAATAACTTGATGATTTACGGCAATTTCCAGCAATGCAGCCGCAGTGCTTGTCCCCAAAAATTCGGGAGAATCTAGCCAAACGCTCGCTTTGAAGTCTGCAAACGCTTTTTCAGTTAAATTGCCAACGATGCCATCTACTTTACCTGTATAAAGTCCTGTTTTACTTAGCAGAGTTTGGATTTCTTTGATAGTCTCAGCTTCCACTTCAGTCAGTTTGACTGTAATATTAGAAGCCTGAATCTTTCCTAAGTTAATAAATTCTTCGGCAGCAGGATTTGTCATAGATGTAGCTCCTAAAATTAGGTTGGGAATAAATAAAACTTCAGTTATGTCCGCAACGATTCCTGAAAATTGGCGGCAAAACCATGCGAATAGCAGCAGAATATCAATCGTCATAAATCAACTCTCCATGATTCGCTTTCCTGTCCTTGATGCCCTTACCCTTCAGGAAAATCAACAATTTTCCTGAGAATTTAAACCGGGCAATCGGGACGCGGGAACCAGAAAGAATCTATACCTGCATAGGAAATCTACTAGTGCATATATTTCGTTTTTTCGTTAAATAAGCTTGATATGGCTTATTTTAACACATTGTATAATTACTACCGATCATAATTAAAATTGCTAAGTAAAAATAATTCCTATTAGCATTGATAATTTAGCTTTATTCGGATGAAAAATTTCTAATTTTTCTGCAATTTGGCACAAGTTTTTGAGACTGTTCTTTATGTGCGCCTGATTTTGTTGTACAATTTATTACCACAAAATCTTACGGATTTGCGACACACAATCAATGCTGAGGTGTCTTTATGACAAAATTAATCTGGTTTCCTGTTGTGGCTTCTGCTGTGATTATAGGATATGTAGACCAGTTAGCTATTAGCCGAAAACCCAGAAACTATATGCAGATGGCGTTAAATTCTTCAGAAACAGTTGTGGAATTAGACGAACCTACTGTGACGAGCAAAATCGATGAAAAAGCCGCCTTCGACTTAGTTTGGCAGTTACCACTAGTACAACGCAAAGCGAAAGAAATTCAATACCTTTCTCAGGGGACTATACAAGTGGCGGCAATTGTTTATGATTATCCTACGCCCAATGACCCCTACTACAAAGTGAGAGTGTTTGACGGTGAACCGAAACACGACACCACAATTTATTGGTTTCGTGTCTTGAATACAGGAGATGTCATTGAAGTCCTAGATGTTATAGATAACAAATATATCTCTTTGGACGAATGGCGGGAACAATTAAAACGCTAAAAGTAATTGTGCCATTTTGAGCTACAGTTGGGATAGTTTTGAATATCAAACCAATGTCTGAACAAAAACCTCTAAGTCCTTGGCACTACAAACCTTGGTGGTGCCAGCCTTGGTCTATACTTCTCACAGGGGTAACACTGATTAGCGGTAGTTGGTTAATATTTCAAACTATTTGGATCACGGTGATTGTTTCCATCCCTGTTTTAGCATGGATGGTGTTTTTTCTGTTAATTTGGCCGCAACTAATAATTCGCAGTGGCGCTTTGGATTCATATATGGAAAAAAGCCGGGATTAATTCAGAAACATAACCTAAAAAACCATTTTATTTATCTGGTAGAAAAAGAGTAAATTGACTGCCTTCACCTAATGTTGATACCACGGTTACATCCCCGCCATGCAAACGCGCCAACTTGCGTGTTAAGGCTAAACCTAGACCAGTCCCTTCATACTGACGATTTAAGCGGCTATCTAGTTGTTGAAAAGGTTCAAATAGAAATTGAAACTGATTGGCATCAATCCCAATACCAGTATCAGAAACTATAAAATTGATGCCTCTAGGTACTTTCTCAACTGTCAAAGATATCTCGCCGACGGTGGTAAATTTAATGGCATTTTGTAAAAGATTAAGTAGCATTTGTTGAACGCGTTGGGCATCAGCAATGCACACATCTGCTTTTAAATCAATTTCACAGATTAATTGTAGTCCTTTTTCTAAGGTGCGATCGCGGACTGTAGATAAAACAAAATTACAGAGTTCTGGTACCGACAAAGGTAATAGAGATAATTCTTCTTTACCTGCTTCAACCTTAGATAAATCCAAAATATCATTAATCACTGACAACAAATGTTCTCCACTGTTGTATATGCAAGTAACATACTCCTTCTGTTTATCATTTAGGGAACCAACCATTTCTTGTTGTAATAACTGGGACAAGCCCATAATGGCATTGAGAGGTGTTCGCAGTTCGTGGCTCATGGTTGCTAAAAATTCAGTTTTAGCCTGACTACCAGCTTCTGCGGCTGTTTGAGATCCACTTTGGTTTAACTCTGCTTGTTTGCGATCGCTAGCCTCACTTTTTTCGCGATCGCTTGCTTCTATGGCCATAGAAACAAAATCTGCTATAAAGCCGGCAAAATTTTCTTCTGCCAAAGTCCACTGGCGAACCGCGCCCAAGTTTTCGTAACACACTACTCCCAGCAAACGACCTCCCAGCCAAATCGGTGCAGCCAGCAGGGATGTAATGCCAAACACACCAAGATAAGAGGTAAATAATTCTTGGGTTCTTTGATCTCTGATGGCCTCGTTGACTGCTATGGTGCGCTCTTGTTCCAAAGCTTGGAAATAAGCAGGATAATTCGCTTTTAAAAAACACCAGCCACAAGTATGGTTTTTTTGGCTGACATCATATAAATCGATAGATTCAATTGCTGAACAATCTTCGTTATATAACCACACGCCTACCCGTTGCACTGAGAGTGTTTGCGTCGCAGTTTCCGTAATTTCTCTAAGCGCTGCATTCAAGTTACCGGCTTGGAATGTCTGACTTCGAGCTAATTTCACTAGCGCCTGGCTTTGTCTGCGGCGCTCATGTTCGGTAATTTGCAAAGTCTCTTCTACCTGCTGATCTTCTGTGATATTTTTAACCACCATTATTTGCATTTGTTGCCCCTGCTCAGAAACTATGTATGTTGCATTCCCCAGTCAAATCACAACTGTCTGTTATTACTACAATTACTTCATACTGCTTTTCACAATCGAACAGTATCTTTTTATTCATGAAATCTTAAAACTATCTTGATGATTGAGGCTACAAAGTTCATACAACTTCTCGTAATTACCGAAATTTAATCAGCCGCAACTGTACCTAGCTGTGTCTTGAAGACAAAAACAAGCAGACTAGCATCACTACTACAAGTATATTTGCTCAGATTGCTCCTTTCTTCCCCCAGATCAGGCGTTCAAATGGGTTCACTAAACAATTAAATTTGTATTTAAGAATAAATAATCACTACTTCACCATGTAAATACTTACTACCAGAGCGATAGCGCATTCACCTAGAGAAAGATACCGTAATGGTTAAAGTTTGTAAGAATTGAAATAAAAGTAGATGTATTAGAGGTAGTTCAATGACAAATAACAGTGTGAGGATTGTTTCTTTAATTCCCAGTGGAACCGAGATTTTAGCCACCCTAGGATTGACTAATGAAATTGTGGGGCGATCGCATGAATGTGATTACCCTCCAGAAATCCAAAATCTTCCTATTTGTACCCAAGCCCGTTTAAGCTCTCATGATCCCAGCCGCAAAATTCATGATCATGTCAACAATTTGATACAATCAGCATTAAGTATCTATCAAATCAAAACAGATATCTTAGAGAAATTACAGCCCACTCACATTATTACTCAAGATCAGTGTGATGTCTGTGCAGTCAGCCTTGGGGATGTAGAACAAGCTGTTGCTAGTCTCGTCCACAGCTCACCGCAAATTGTTTCTTTAAATCCTAATCTTCTGGAAGATGTTTGGCAAGATATTGAAAGAGTAGGTAATATATTTGGCGTAGACTCAGTTCACGTTTTAGAAAATTTAGCGGCTCGTGTCACAATTTGTCAGCGCAAACTCCAAGGGCTTTCTTTAACAGAATTACCTACAGTTGCTTGTATTGAGTGGACAGATCCTTTAATGACGGCGGCGAATTGGATTCCTGAACTGGTGAACTTAGCTGGAGGTCAGTCAAAGTTTAGTCTTACAGGTCAGCCCTCTACTACTATCTCTTGGGAAACATTATTACAGAGCAATCCAGATATTATCATTTTTATGCCTTGTGGCTTTGATTTAAATCGGACTCGTCAAGAAGCCAATTTATTCGCTCAACGTCCTGATTGGCAAAAACTTCACGCTGTCCACAGTGGTAGAGTTTATATTACTGATGGTAATGCCTTCTTCAATCGTCCAGGGCCAAGACTGGCAGATTCTCTAGAAATTTTGGCAGAAATTTTGCATCCAGAAATTTTTGATTATGGCTATAAAGGAACAGGCTGGGATACTATTTGAACAAAATAATGAGACGCGATAAATCTTAGACGCGATTCATCGCGTCTCTGTCTCTACAAGTGCGAATTTTACATCCAAGCACTAAAAACAGCTAAACCGTAATATTTCCAAGGTATTGTTACGGTCTGAAACCCAGATGTAGACAGCATCTGCAATTGAGTATCTAAGGTAGCGAGTTGGTCTTGGTTGGAGTATCCTTGCTGACTGCTACTACCAACTTTAGCCCGCACCTCTGTTAAATTAATTCCTTGTTGGGCTGCCCATTCCTCTCTTGCTGTTTGGTAAACTTCTGCTAGGACAGGTGATTCTGGTAATGTCGGGTCTGCATTGCCAAAATAACCGCCTTGGCTAAGACTTGCAGCAATTCGTTGAAATAACTTCAGCTTCATTTGATCATTGAGATGGTGAATTGCCAAAGATGACACACAAGCATCAAATTCGCTGCCAATATCCAATTTTGCAGGATTTTCAGCCCATTCGCCAAAATCTGCTTGTATCCCAGTCCATTGTTTTTTATATCCAGCAGAGATGATTTTATCGCCGGCACATTCTAACATTCGTGGTGAGTAATCTAAGGCAATGATTTCGGCATCGGGAAAGCGCTGAAAGACTTTCAGAGTCAGTTCCCCTGTACCGCAGCCTAGTTCTAAAATCCGGCGAGTTGTGGTCGGGAGACACCGGGTAATTACCTCCAACATTTCATCATATCGGGGTAAGAGTTGGCGAATACCATGATCAAAATCCGCAGTGTTGGCGAATACTTCTCCAGGAAATATTTGTTGCATGAGAATTAAACAGATAATTAATATAGATGCACTCCTAAAGCATAACTTTGGCGAGTCGTTTCCAGATATTGTTAAAATAAAGCCATCATATATTTAGTTATCAATAATGCAGCACGGCGGCAAGAAACCACCATAAAATACCGCAAAACAGCCCTGAAACAGATTTTTTTGACTTTTGACTTTTGACCCCTTCGGGGTTCGCCAGTCGCTCATGGGGGAAACCCCCAAGACCGCGCTGGCTCACTTTTGACTTCCGCCTTGCGGTACTAGCCCCTAAATTTTATTCCCATACTTGGGAAATTATATGTTTCAGCTTGTCATAATTGTATTTGTTGTTATTTTAGGTTCAGCGCTTTGTTCTAGTACAGAAACAGCACTGTTTTCTGTTTCTCCTCTGAGAGTTAGACAATTAGCACAATCAAATAACCCTTCAGCAGTAGCACTTTTGGCAATTCGGGAAAACATGAACCGACCGATTGCAACCATTGTGATCATGAACAATATTTTTAATATTGTTGGCAGTATTCTTACAGGTAGTGTTGCTAGTCAAGTATTAGGAGATACTTGGTTAGGGATATTTTCGGGAATGTTTACCTTCTTGATTATTATCTTTGCTGAAATCATTCCCAAGACTATTGGAGAGCGCTATTCTGAACAAATCGCCATGCTAACGGCTTTACCTGTGACTGGACTTTCTATAGTTTTCACACCCTTAGTTTGGATTATCGAAAATCTGACGGCACGTTTTTTTAAAACCAAAAAACGACCAACTACAAATGAGGCTGAAATTAAGCTACTGGCAAACATTGGTCAACAAGAGGGAATCATTCAAAGTGATGAAGCAGAAATGATCCAACGGGTGTTTAGATTAAATGATGTCACAGCCGCAGATTTGATGACACCGAGAATTATGTTGACATATATCCGAGGTCATCTAACTCTTGAGGAAGCAAAAAAAGAGATTATTGCTTCTCAACATACCCGGATTATTGTAGTTGATGAGTTTATTGATCAAGTAATTGGATTTACTTTAAAACAGAATTTACTGACAGCGATGGTTGAAGGCAATAACCAGGAAAAAATTGCTGACTTAGCTCGAAAAGTTAACTTCGTTCCGGAAATAATTCGAGCCGATAAACTGATGAAGAATTTTATCGCAGCGCGGGAACATCTGGCTGTGGTAGTTGATGAATATGGAGGCGTAGCTGGTGTTGTGACTTTGGAAGATGTGCTGGAAGTAATCACGGGTGAAATTGTCGATGAAACTGATAGAACAGTTGATTTACAAGAAATTGCCCGGAAGAAGCGAGAAAAAATGTTGCAGTCGATTAATGTCAGCAATCCCAACTAAATTTGATATTTTCCTGGTCAGCAAAATATAGGTGCGTTAGGATAATATCCCTAACACACGCTACCAAATAAGCAATCCAGTTTTTTTGTCTCCCTACTATTCGTCAATCTGACCAAGGCGACGGATATTTAAAATGTCGCTCATTTTCTTAATTTGAGTAAAGACTTGCTCTAGTTGCAGGCGATCGCGTATATCTATTCCTAAATCAATTAACGCTGGTTGACCAATGGAAGTGTTGACCTGTGCATGACGCACATTGATTCCCTGGTCACTCAACCGCGATAAAATATCCTTCAATACTCCCACCCGGTCAAGAGCTTCGATTTGCACATTTACTGGGTAACTGTGGGGACGGCTAATCTGTTCTGTGGCTGAGTTCCAACTCACTGGTACTAAGCGCTCATACTCGACTGGCTCTAAATTATTACACCCTTGGCGATGGATGGTAATTCCTCTACCCCTTGTCACCACACCAATAATTGGTTCACCAGCTATGGGGGTACAACACCCCGCTAAGTGATATACCAATCCTTCTACACCAATAATAGGTGAATCACAAGGGCGTGTGCTGTGGGGAGGCGTATCGCGGACAGTTTTTGAGGTCGTTGGTAGTTCTTTACCGGGAAATAAAGGAATAACGTTAGCAGGTTGTTGTCCTTTAGCTACTTCTCGCCAGCGATTTAGCACCACGTTGAGCGTAATTTCACCGTAACCCAAATTGGCGAGTAAATCTTCGACGCTATGGTAATTACACTTTTCAGCTACAGTCTGCATGGCTTGGGATTTCAGCAAACTATCGAAACCAGTTTTACCCAGTTCTTTTTCTAACAATTCTCGCCCACGAGCTATATTTTCATCACGGCGCGATCGCTTGTACCATTGTTTAATCCGATACTTCGCCGCCGAACTCCGAGCAAAGTTCAACCAATCCAAACTGGGATGGCTGTTCTTTTGGGTAATAATTTCGACAATCGCGCCATTTTGTAACCGTGTTGACAAGGGAACCATGCGACCATTGACCCGCGCCCCCGCACAGTGGTTGCCGACTTCTGTATGAATATGATAGGCAAAATCTATACAGGTTGCACCAGGGCTTAAAGGTAAAACATCCCCCTTTGGGGTGAAGACATAAACATCATCTTCAAATAAATTGTCTTTGACACTATCAAGATATTCTTGAGCGTCCTTAAGATCACTTTGCCATTCCAGCAGATGCCTTAACCAAGTAAACTTTTCATCTGCGTTCGTCAATTGGCTAGTAGAACCACCTGTTTCTTTGTACTTCCAATGGGCTGCAATCCCATACTCAGCAACATGATGCATTTCTACAGTGCGAATTTGAATCTCCAAAGGACGGCCACTCAGTCCAATCACTCCAGTATGCAACGACTGGTAATGGTTAGGCTTGGGCAATCCGATGTAATCCTTGAACCTAGAGGGTATGGGGCGAAAAGCATCATGAACTACTGCCAAAGCCCGATAGCATTCCTCATGAGTCTGGACGATAATCCGCAGGGCGGCCAAATCGTAAATTTCATGAAATTCTTTTTGCTGCCTTTGCATTTTTTGATAAATGCTATAAAGGTGCTTGGGACGACCACTAATATCTTGACAGTGAATGCCAGCTTGCTGCAAACGTTCCCGCAGCATATCTGTAGCTTTAGCCAGTTTCTCTTCCCGTGCTGTCCGTTTTTCGGAAACGTGTTCCTGCATTTGCCGAAAAGCTTCTGGTTCGAGGTACTTAAACGACAAATCTTCCAGTTCCCATTTTATCCGCCACATTCCCAAGCGATTTGCTAAGGGGGCAAAAATATCTCTGGTTTCTTGGGCGCTACGGCGACGGCTGGATTCTGACATATATTGTAAGGTTCGCATATTATGCAAACGGTCTGCCAGTTTCACCACAATTACCCGAATATCCTGCGCCATAGCCAAAAACATCCGCCGGAAGTTTTCCGCTTGGCTTTCGGTTTTGCTGGTGAAATTTATTTTAGACAATTTGGTGACACCTTCCACCAATAGCCGCACTTCTGGGCCAAAGTTTTTTTCTATATCGTCGCACGTCACATCTGTATCTTCAACTACATCATGAAGAAATCCAGCTGCTATCATAGCAGGACTGCCCCCCAATTCGCGGAGCAATCCAGCCACAGCAACGGGATGACTAATATACAGTTCGCCTGATTTGCGGTACTGTCCTTCATGCAGTTGATAAGCAAATTCAAAAGCCTGACCAATTAAGACTGCATCAGTATATTTTCGGTTTGCTTCTGGTTCTCCCCTATAGGCTGAAGATTCTCGTAAACATTTGGTCAGCCATTCCGGAAGGGCGAGATCGGTTGTGGAATTTATAAGTATGCTGCTCATACACTAAAGTTTAAAGGTGATCGGTAGATAGTCAGAGATGAACGTCATGGATAGCATCGTGGACAGAGAATGCTATCTGTAAGGCATCAGTAAAGAAATGAGAATGATTTTCTAGTGGACTATGGTAATTATCCATACCGCCATTAAAAAATCTTATGTTGAAAAATAGATTTATGGCAAACAAAACCTCAAAGCGTGATTTGAGGTTTATGGTTTTTAATAAGAAGTTGAGAAATTTTATTGTAAAAGATAATTTTCTTGACACTAATACTATCTTAACTAGCACTGAATGTCTCTAAACCTTGAGAAATATCAGGAACTAGCAAATTTGCTAGACCAAGTACGCTCTGATACCACTTCTACCCAAGTCACTGCATCGGAACTGCGAAAGGGTGTATCCTTTTTGCAGCAAATGTTTCGGCAGCAGATTGTGCCTTTGCCTGATGGCAGTTCGCGGGTACAATCCTATCGGACAGAAATTAGTAAGCAGTTGCGCTTGTTGGAAATTGATGTGATGTTTTTCCAAGGATCGCGCCAAGCATCCACTGCTGAAGGGAGGCTGAAGACGATTAGCGATCGCCTGACTACTCTCATTCAATACTGTGAAGCTATTCTCCAACAAGAACCGGAGGAGGAAAATTAACAATTCTTTACCTTTTGCTCTACTTCTGACATCATCTCATTTTTGTCTGGCAGTTGACAGTTATGTTTGTAACAAGTTGGGAAATGGGGAGTGAGTAGGGGCGGATTTAAGCTTGCTCAGTTTCGTGAAGATAATCCTGGCTCTGGCATTGTTGATCTTCAGGCTTATTGTCGAGGTTTTCGATATGTTCGGGAAATGTTAAAAATGCTTCCACAACAGCACAATCTAGACAAAGCTGTTAATTTCTCTCGTTTTTATACTCTGGGTACGAAGCGATCGCATATACAGAGATTTCTATGGTTTCTATAGTATGGGAGGTAGAACCTCCAAGACAGCATTTTAATCATGGTATGCTCTTACCAAAATAGCCAATTTCCGGCTTTGAACAATGATTATGTTGATACTAAATATACCCGTGTGGTAGGGGTTTAGCATTGCTCATTGGTGTCAACTTAACGTAAAACCCTTAATAAATAAAGAGGAGGACAAG
>NZ_CAWUDG010000028.1:0-51511 GCF_963920885.1 Anabaena sp. CCY 0017
CAGTTTTTGCGATCGCTTGTTTTTTCTCCGACTTCACAAAATCGCGTTGCTCCCTATATAAACCAGTAATATCACCAAGTTTCGCGTCAAATTCTTCGTCCACAGGGGGGGGTTAACCAGTAACGACTCTGGTGTGGCTTCAGCTCTGCAACTTCAGTATAATCTTCCCACGTGTCGGACGGATATGCTTTCAATAATTCCTTGTTTCATAATTTCGTCTGCCAACTCTCGGGAAGTCCAATGGCTGATTGGTCGTCCATAATCTTCAGGAGGTGAGCAGGCCAGCGCAAATAATTCTACAACTTGTTCCATCTTAAATTTGACTGGGGTGCCTATACGCTCTGAGTCTTGCAACCGTTGAATTATTGTTAAATCATTTATACATGTTGACAACCATCGCTCTCGCCACAAACAAGCTGTATGCCTATTTATATTTAATGTTCGGGCGATTTCACGATGATTTTTTCCCTCAGATGCTAATAAAATTATTTTGGCTCGCAGTGCCAACTGTTGCGGCGTATTATGGCGGTTTATCAACTGCTGGAGTTCCAAACGTTCATAATCGCTTAAATTTAATGTTTTCGGAGATAATCTTACCACACCCAGATTCCTTCATACTTAGCTAAAACTGCTTTTATAGCTTATTATTTAGTATCCCACAATAGTGGTCTATTTATTTCCGCCGTGCTGTACTAGTGACCCATCAAAAGGGCCAAATACTGATCAAGATGCCTCATCCTCCGAAGCAGAAGAGCAAAATACTGATCAAGATGCCTCATTCTCCGAAGAAGAAGAAGAGCAAAGTGTAAAGTCTGAAGTCATTGATCAAACATCGACAACTACTACTAATAGTCAACGACTAGAAGCAGCAGCTATTAATCAATCAGAAACTCAAAATACCCAGCAATATGCCTCGTTCCTCGGAGTATCCCCAAGTAAAATTAAAACTACTGCCGAGTCTCAGGTTATTTTACAAGAGATTGCAGCATCAACGGGAATCAAAACAGCTATTATTTATGTCAACTTTGTACCCCAAAAAGGTGTCCCACGTTCTAGAGGTTTACTAAAAACAGTCCAAGATAGCGATGTACTAAATATAGGCGTTGTTACTGCTAATGGTGTACCTGTTAAAAAACCAATATCAGGTGTGACGAGAAAACAAGTTCTTGATGAGTTTAAAAAACTGAGTCAAGAAATTACTGATCCGGGAAAAGCTCAGAGTACCAGCTATTTAGCTAGCTCCCAGAAAATTTACCAATGGCTAATTGCGTCTCAAGAAGCCGAGTTACAAAAGCAAGGCATCAATAATTTAATGTTTGTCATGGATGAAGGAATGCGATCGCTTCCTGTAGCTGCTCTTCATGATGGAAAACAATTTTTGGTAGAAAAATACAGTTTAGGAATACTCCCCAGCTTTAGTTTGACGAAAACTGGATCTCAAAGTATCAGAAATAGTCCTGTTTTAGCAATGGGAGCCGAAAAATTTACTGTAGATCAAAGTCAAACTGAATTAGGTGCTGTACCCATAGAAGTAACTTCTATTGTGCGGCAAATTAAAGGAGGTAAATATTTACTTAACGAGGACTTTAATTTCACCAATCTCAAAGCCCAAACTACTGCTACAGCTTATCAAATTATTCACCTCGCAACTCATGCCGATTTTCCTAATAAACAAAGAGGAGGCATTAAAGAATCATACATCCAGTTGTATGACAGCAAATTACGCTATGACCAAATAGCTGAGTTGGGATGGAATAGGAATAAGTTACCAGTGGAGTTATTGGTACTAAGTGCCTGTAAAACAGCTGCGGGGGATGAAGAAGCTGAAATGGGATTTGCGGGATTAGCTATCAAGACTGGAGTCAATACAGTTTTGGCGAGTTTATGGTATGCCTCAGATCCAGGAACCTTGGGGTTAATGACGGAGTTTTATCGCTCTTTAAAAACAGCTAAGTCAAAAACTGAAGCTTTGCGAGCCGCACAATTGGCGATGATTCGAGGCGAAGTGCGAATCGAAGATAATCAATTAATTGGTTCTCAAAGTAGCATCAAAATAACAACAGAACAATCAGAATATTTACAAGATAATATCGTTGGTAATCTCTCTCATCCTTATAATTGGGCAGCTTTTACAATGATTGGTAATCCTTGGTAAAGTCTAGATGAGTTTTGATTTGGGAATTTTGTTTATTTTCCTCAGAAGAAAATACTACGAATATCCTATAGGGTATATACTGTTTTACGAAACAATAGAAGTATTTCCTACCTTTAGGTAAAAAGCGGGTCAATATCTGATCTAAGTAAAGAGTGCAAAAAAATGGTTCCTCGTGGCATCCCGCTTCCCAAAAGGAGTCTAGATCAGCCTGAATTAGCTGCTACTTAAAGGATTGAGAAATGTATAGCGGACAACACAGAACTTCCAAAAATTCTTCAGATTCTTCTAGCGAAGCAGCACCGAGTCAGTTTGCACCGCCTCGGTTTGTGGTTCAGCCTCAAGCCAAGACAGATTTATCCCAAGCCCAAAATACAACTTTGGAGCCATTGGAGAAGGCCGAGGAAGTAGCGAATGAGGCGGTTGAAGTCCAGCGTCTGAGTGAATCGGGAGCTAATGGTGATGAAGATGCCAACTCAGGGAATGGGGGGACCATTCAACGTGCTTTCTCAGAATACGATGCGGAAAAATCACCATTCCAAACCAAACTAACTATAGGCGCACCAGGGGATAAGTACGAGCAAGAAGCCGACTCAATGGCAGAAAAAGTGATGTCAATAGATACACTAACTGCTACTAATTCCCCAACAATTCAGTCTGATTCGGAAGCAGGATTTGATTCAATTGAGCAAAAACCATTAGTCGGACACATTCATCCATTAATTCAGCGCCAGATTGAGTTAAACATCCCTAGACAGCCAATCACATCCATCAGCCCACTGATTCAGCGTCAGATAGAGTCCAATCAAAACCGCACTCAGACCAACCCAATACCCTCTACTAACCCATTCATTCAGCGCTTTATACACAGGGCTGGAGGCAATATTCCCAGTCAAAAAAATACCAACTTAGAGAGCCGTTTAGCAAGTCAAAAAGGTTCTGGAAGTCCCTTAGATGAGCAGACACGCTCCTTCATGGAACCTCGTTTTGGCAATGATTTTAGCTCTGTACGTGTGCATACAGACAGTTCTTCTGTCCAGATGAATCAGGAATTGGGGGCGCAGGCGTTTACTCATGGTCAAGATGTTTACTTTGGGGCGGGAAAATATAATCCAGGAGTAGATGACGGTAAACGGTTATTGGCTCATGAACTGACTCATGTAGTGCAGCAAACAGGGGCTGTTCAGCCTAAATCAAATCCTCACCAAGCATTCAAGCAAAATAAGATCCAGACAAAAGCCCTTTTTACCTCATCTCCTGAAGCGCAATCAGTTATCCAGTCCAAAAAACAAGGTTCTCAGGAATCAACAAAGCAAAATCGTCAAGAACCAATTAAGCAAGAGCAACCACAGCCTCAACAAAAACCCCCGGTAGCTGATGTTGAAGCAGGGAAAGAGCAACCACAGGCTTCCGCAACAGGCGAACTGACAGGTCAGGGCGATCGCACTGCAACTACTGATGCAGAAACCAGTGAAAATGTTAATACTCTAGAGCAAACAGGCGATCGCACCACAACTACCAATGCAGAAACTATCGATAATGTCAATACTCTAGAGCAAACAGGCGATCGCACTGCTACAGATGCAGAAACCACCGAAAATGTTAATACTCTAGAGCAAACAGGCGATCGCACCACAACTACCAATGCAGAAACCACCGATAATGTCAATACTCTAGAGCAAACAGGCGATCGCACTGAAGCTACAGATTCAGAAACCACTGAAAATGTCAATACTCTAGAGCAAACAGGCGATCGCACTGAAACTACAGACGCAGAAACCACTGAAAATGTCAATACTTCAGAGCAAACAGGCGATCGCTCTTCTGAAATAAACTCAGATATTAAAATTAAAGATATTAAAAATGCACAACCTGAGTCAAATCTCAATGGTGTCCCAGAAAAAACCGTTGCAGAGACACCCTCAACTAATGTCCCCGCAGCCGTACCAGAAGCTGACCTAGTTCAACCAACAGCCCCTACCGGCGCAGGGGTAGAAGCAAGCTCTACAGTGGGTATGGTGGGAGAACAACAAAGCGCTCCCTCAGCACAAGCGGCTGCTCCTATTAGTGCTGATGAAGCTGATCAAATTATCGAACAGCTAAAAAATACACCTCCCACTGAAGCTGTCGCCACCTACGAACAAGCTCAAATCGCTTCAGCACAGGCTTTAGAGAATCAAACTCAACAAGTTCAATCAACGCTACCAGAAATTCCCGCACCCACAGGCCTATCACCCCAAGAATCTGCTGAACCCACAACTGCGCCGCAGAGTGAAACACCGCAGCCAATTTCAGCAGAACCCCTATCTGGCGAAAATGCAGCAGAAAAATTACACGAAGAAGCAACAACCGAGCCACAATCTTTATCAGCAGAAGCTCCGGCTTCTCCACCACCACAGACACCACCGGAGGGAGAGGGTAGCGAACAAAACATCAGTCAAGTTAAGACCAGCGCTGGAAAACGCCCCACGGTTGAATTAAGTGGTGAAACTGATCCTTCTCAGATGGATCAGACTCAAGCTGAATCCAAATATCAAGTGCAAGAGGTTAAAACTCAGGCATCTCAGGGTATCAAGCATAACTTTGGCGAAAATAATATCTTCCCTCAAGCCAGTCAGCAAATCCTCAAGGCAAATAAACAATTTTCTTCAGCCAAACTTTCTTCTGAAAAGCTTGGTAAAGCTCCTTCAGTTCCACCAGAAGTTGTTGGCGGTTTGAATCAAGGTCTAACTCCTTTCTATCAAGAAAAAATTGCTCCAGAACAGGAGAAATATAAAATTGGCAAAAATAAGTTTGATGTAGATTCAGGTAATACTAGGTCTGATGCAGACCAGCAAATTGCCACTTTAAATGAAGAAGCCAAGCAAAAACAATTAGCAGAACAAAGGCAGGCTAAACAAGAAGTTGGTCAAGCCCGACTTAACTGGCAAACTGAGCTAGATAATGTTGATAAAGATTACCAAGAAAAAGCTGGAAATGCTACTAAAGAACAGCAGCAGAAAATTAATGAAGAAAAAGCCAAAGCCGAGGCAGAAGCGGATCAGCATCTAATAGAAGCAGAACAGGAAGCTGAAGCAGAGAAGCAAAAAGCTGAAGCAGAGAAGCAGAAAGCTGAAGAAGAAGCTAACAAACCCAAGTCTTTTTGGGAAAAAGTTGGAGACTTCTTTTCAAGCATTTGGGAAGGAATCAAAAAAGCTTTCGAGGCTATCTTTAATGCTCTGCGCGAGGTGGTAAAAGCCATTTTTGAGGCAGTCAAGACATTAGTTAATGCTGTAATCGATTTGGCTCGCCAAGTAATTACAGGATTAATCAAAGCATTAGGAGAAATTATTAAAGCAATTGTTCAGGTCGCCTTGGCAGCTTTTCCAGAAATCTCCAAGAAGTTTACTGACATGATCGATCAGACAGTTAACAAGGCTGTAGAAGCAGTCAACGCTGCGGCGGACTTTTTGAAGAATACGATTTCAACCGTTCTGGATTTCTTGGCGAAAACTTTGGATACTTTGCTCGGACTTGTCCAAGACCTTGTGAAGGGAATTTTTACCGTCATTGGCATGATCATCACGGGTCAAATTGGAGAATTAATTGAGCGATTTGGTAACTTGATTGAAGGTGCAAAGGCAATGCCCGATCAGTTTGAGACGGCAGGGCTTGAAGAACTAATGGGGGGTGATGTTGATCTGGATAAACCCCTTGCACCAGAAGAAATTGCCCAGGCACAACAAGCTGGGGTGAGTATCCCTGGTAGAGAAGGTGAAGGCACTGCACAAGCAGGTGAAGTTAGTGAAATGCCTCAAGCACCTTGGAATGAAGATAATGTGGGTGTTGATTCAGTAGAGAATAACATGGAGCTTTCGCCCGAAATATCTGACGAACTGATGCAGAAAACTAACGGTGAAGGAGAGGTGTTGCTGGCTGAATCTAATGAGGAAAGCCGCTCAATGGATGCAATTATGTCTGAAGCCACGTCCGGGAAACAGGCAGGAGGAGAAAAACAAGAACAGCAAATTCCCGATGATGGGCTAACACCAAAACAGCGCGCCAGCATTAAATGGGATTTGATGAAAGAAGGAATTAAGCAGTGGTTCTCTGATAATTGGCCTAAGTTACTCGCAGGATTGATAGCAGCAACAGTCGTGATTATTGCTGCGATTGTGGCTTCTGGTGGTGCTGTTTTAGCTGCGCTTCCCATGATTATGCAAGTTTTAGGTATAGTGTTTGCCGCAGATGCCATAGCAAAAATAGGAGGATATCTGCGCGATTATCTCTCTAAATCCTGGGAGGGTGATATTCAAGGTGGTGGTAAGAGTTTGGCGAAAGCACTGGCTGCTGGAGCCATTGAGCTTGCCATGTTGTTAACTTTCGGGGCTGGAAAAGCAGCAACCAAAGGTGTCAAAGCGGTAGCGAAGGGTACAGCTAAGGTTGTTAGAAAAGTTTCTCGTGCAGTCATTAAGGGTGTTAAATATGTTATCAAGAAAGGTAAGGTTTTCTTCAAAGGTATTGCTGGTACAGGAGTTGGCAAACAGTTTAAGAGACTTGGCGAGTTGGGTCAAGGACTTTTAAATAAGATGCGGTTCAAAGGGTTCCGCATTAGAGTTAAAAATCGTCGCTTCCGATTGGAAGGTTTAGTTAATCCTTGGGTGCTAATTGCTGAGGGTAAGATCAACACAGAATTTAAAGATGCACACGGCAACACGCAAACCATAGATAAGACAACACCAAAAGCTACTTTTATCACTGATGATGAGTTGAAAGCAGTCAAAAAGGGAGGAACGCCTAAGACTGGAGATATTACTGAATATGAAGTTGTCCCTTATAAGACTGCTACAACTAGTGGTAAAGGCGCAAGAGGTAAAGTAAAAGATGACCTGACGGGTGATCATGTTCCATCTAGGGCAGCATTGGTCAAAGCTAAAGAAACAAAGCTTGGACGCAAGTTAACTGCGGCGGAGAAGACTAAAATTAGAGATGAGGGGGTTACTGTCGTCCTCAAAGATAAAACTCATAAAGAACTCAGCAGAACTTATGGAGGCAGTAATCAACCCCCGCAAATTGCTGGGGATGCTAATGATCTTGGTAAGGCATTTAGAGAAGATGCTAAAGCAATTTTTGAAGGTTTATCCTCCGGCAAAAATTTTAAAGGTCAAAATGTAGGACCAGGTGGAGAATTAAACCCTGAGATTGTAGGAGCTTATATGCGTGCCTACAGAGAAAATGTCATGAAACGCGTATTTGCTCATAGTGATGAAGCTGATAAAATGTTCATGGATTATTTGAAGAAAGTTACTTCTCCCTCTAGCGGTTCAAGTTCAAGTGGGGTTGGCAGCAAGCGTCCTTCGCCATCTAGTACCTCAAGCTCAAGTAAAAAACCGAGAACATAACGATAATCAGGATTAAGAAAACCAATATTTGCTAACATAATTTTCTAAATTATCATTTTACAGAGGTTACAAACAATGGCTAATAACATCGAAAAAATTCTGAATAATTCATTACTCTCGGTTGATGAGAAAGTTGAAAAAACAACCAAAGAACTGAACGTTTTATCTGATAGGGGAGTAGCAGAAGCTATAGAATTAATTCTGAATATAAATGACCCTGCTAAAGCTACATATCCCGCCAACTACCTAGCGTTGTTGCCCAATCTTAAACAAGAAAAAAAACAAGTTGTTGAGCAGATAATCAATGATAAAAAAGATTTATTGATTGCTGTCACAAATTTAGTTAAAGATTTACCAGATGATGTGATCAATAAATTAATCACTGAGTATTTTCAAGACCCAGAATCGTCAGATTTATATAATATTATTTTTGAAGTTGCTCAGTTCTTTCCCGAAAAGCTACAGCCATTTGCATCACAAATTGATGATGAATATCTTCAAGAATTAATCTTACCAGGAGGATCTGATAGTTGGGTTAATGACTTAGTTAATAACTATGGTGAGGATGAAGATCCAGAACATTTAAAAGCTTTAGCCTATTTCCGTACAGATAAGGCATTAGATGCACTAATAACTTTGTCAAAAACAATTCCAGAGGAATACTTAGCAGATGTTTATGCCTATATTGAAAGTTCGGGAGTATTTGCAGATTCGCGTTTAGCTTCAGTATATTTTAAAAATTATCGTGGCTATGTTGTCTCGCGGGACGAAAGTCCTCATTATATGGGAGGTAGCTTTCCTTATCCAGTTCCAAAATGTCCTGTGACAGATACACCAGCTAATCGCATTTTAACTTTAGATATTTCTCAATTAGATTTAGACCTTAAAAGTTCCTATAATCCCTCTTTCTTTTGGTATGAAAGCGGTTATTCACCAGGCTGTATTTATGTGCAGTTTACGGAAAACGGGATAAAAGGATTAATAACTCCTATGACTGATGGAGAAGTAGGAACTGACCTGATTCCTGGAGAATTAGCATTGAAGTTAGAAGAGTATCCTTTAAAATATGGGCGCGGCGGTACAGCAACTTCAGGATTCTCCAATCATCAAGTAGGGGGTTATCCAAACTGGATAAACTTTGAACGCTTTCCCCGTTGTCCAGTTTGCGGACAAGGAATGAAATTCTTAGTCAGCATAGATAGTGGGATGACTCCCTTTGGAAAGTTTGGTTTCAATGGTATCCTTTATGGATTTTGGTGTGACCCATGTGCTGTTTCCTGCACTTATCATCAGAGTGATGAGGATGATTTTGAGTAACGGTTTTCATTTTCTATGCTTTTGGCAATATGAGTACCCAACGTAAATATTCTCACTTGAATAGCGAACTCACTATGTGCGAATCCTCAGAATTGCCGATCACAATTCATGGGGTTAATCTAGCAATAACTACACAGGATGACAAAATCAGTGAGTGTCGTCTTACCTTCCAAATTAGCCCAGCACTTTACCAACGCATCGACATCGAAGCTTTATTCAATCTTAAACCCGAAATTCGCACTCCTCTATCTGGTGGAAGCTTTCAACCCTCCCCCGACATCCAAATTGAAGCAAGTCTCGACTCTGATTTATTACCACAACTAACAAAACACGCGAAAACCTCTAACCAAGCAGTAGCCTATCTACAAAAGTTAAGTAAAGAACAGCCCAATCATCCCTTATTATCGCCCTATAGTTGGTATGGGCTGCAAGTTAAACAGCAGCAAGAAAAAGGTGAAACAGGCTATTCCACTGTTTGGGCATATTTTAAACCTTCTGATATTAGCCAAGATGGTATTGATGGCAAAAAGCTGAATGAGGCAATGCTCAATTTCACTAAAGAGTTGACGAATACAAATCACTCTGGAATATCCAAGGATACCATTTCTCAAGCAGTTGAAAAAATTACCCAGACCTTTGAAGAGTTGACTGGCAATGTTCCTGAAATGACTGAAAAGGTGGTTTCTGAAACCATAAAGAAAATGACCACTGCTTTTGAAGAAGTTGCAGAAAAGATTTCTGAAGTAACCGAGGAAATTGCTTCAGAGGAAAATATTTTTGCGGCAATGGTTAACTTCTTCCAACAAGAAGATTGGCAATTTCAAGAAAGTCCGGAAAACCAAACCTTAAGCCTCGGCTTCCAGGGTGAAAACGGTCAATGTGATTGCTACGCCATTGCTAGAAAAGAACAACAGCAAATGGTTTTTTACTCAATTCTCCCCATCCAATCCCCAGAAAACAAGCGAAGTGCTGTAGCCGAATTTATCACCAGAGCAAATTATGGCATAATTATCGGCAACTTTGAACTAGACTTCATTGATGGAGAAATTCGTTACAAAACCAGCATAGATGTTGACGGTAATAGACTAAGTTTTACTCTAATTAAACAGTTAGTTTACGCCAACGTGACGATGATGGACGCATACCTACCGGGGATAATGTCTGTGATTTATGGGGATGTGTCGGCAGAAGAAGCAATTAACCAAATTGAACTAACTCCAGATATTCCCCAAGCATCAGAAGAACAAGAACAGTTGTTATCTGTCGTACCTGCTGAAAATCAGCAAAACTTAGCAGTTAATCCATCTTCACAACCAGAAATACAGCAAGAACCGGAAAAAATACCTGAAAAGCAATCTCATATACTAGCAAAATTAACACCAGATGAAATCGGTCAATTACATCAAGCATTGCAGATGCTGGAACCTTATCAGCGTAAACAAACCCAAGAAATCAGCGAAAAAGTCAAGAAATTAATTATTACGAGATTGGGTGATTTGGCAACAGAAGTATTTGATGAAGCAGTGACTTTCTTCACAAAAGTTAAATTCCCAGTAATAATTCTGAAATTAATTCAACGTTATGCAAAAATGGCGGGACGGACAAGATTATTTATAGAGCAATTAAAAGATAAAGTTAAACAATATAGAGAACCATTAGATAATTCTGAGATTAACATATCTATAGAAGATTTAGAAAAACTATTTGCAAAAATTGACAAACGTCTAGAAGAACTACCAACAGATAAGTTGTTAGGTGAAAAAGAACTAATATATTTACTTGAGATTGAACAATTTAACGAGCAGTTAGCCTTTTTTGAGAGATTGATTAAAAATCTCGCTGAAAACCCAGAGACGGGTTTGAGTTCTACCCAATAAGGCACTTCCCAGGAATAAAATCCCCCATTTGTAGGGTGGGTTAGGACGATAATCCGTAACCCACCATTATTGATTTGTCATTACGAGTGCCGTCATTGCGTATCGCAATGACAATTATTCTGTTGTTGCAACATAAAAACTGGGATGCACCCCGATCAAGTCGCCAAAATTAGGAAGCGATCGCACTACCAATTAATTACTTTGATAGTATTAACTTTTGCAAATTCTTGATCAGCCGTCACTAAACTGGCTGAATTTTGGCTAGCCATCGCAGCAATTATAGCATCAGGCAATTTTAACCGAAATTGTTGGCGAATTTCAATAATTTTCTCAATCAACACAGTATCAGTTGTCGTTAAATTAATAACCTCTACTCGCTGAACAAACTGCTGAAAAATTTGGCTATCAGCTTGACTTAGCCCAGAAAATGCCAGAAATTCAATTTGACTAATGACTGAAATTCCTATCCAATCTGCATTTTGCAATAAAAGAATGAGTTGAGAATTTCCCTGGAGCAGAGCTACAATTGCATTCGTATCCAACAGGTAGCGATCACCACTCATTCCGTAAATTCCTTTGCATCGTGACTGCATTTCCCTGCCAGTTTAATTGACCCACCAAATCAGAGAAATCATACTTGAATATGGGCTTCTGGACTGATGAAACGGGATTCACCACAATGACAACATTTACCTCGGCTGCCTCTAAATGTGTCGGAATATTCAGATTCAAACAACCAGATTCATCAGTTTTAGTGGTGAGTTTTAGAACTTCCATTATTAATAAGAGTGAATAGACTTATTCCTAGCTTATCTTAGTTATGATTGAACAATTGATTGTCTGTCCTTTTCCTAACCGAAATATCAAACCCAGCCTTTCACTTCAGTATCTGTTAGCGGTCGCTCTAACTTGGCATATTCACTCTTAGCTGACTGTAAAATATGTTTCATCTCCACAGGCTCACCAGCATCAGCCGCCAGAAAAGCCGCATTGAGGGCAATGTTGCGAATATTACCGCCAGATACATTCAATTTCGCTAACTTGCTGGGATCTAAATCTTGGGTAGGTGTTTGACGGGGGAAAATCCGCTGCCAAATTTCCGCCCTTTGACTAGCATCAGGGAAGGGGAACTGGACAACAAACCGAATCCGCCGCAGAAAGGCTTGATCTAGAGAACCTTTTAAATTAGTGGTCAGAATCGCTAAACCTCTATAGGATTCCATCCGTTGCAATAAATAGCCTACTTCAATATTGGCATGACGGTCATGGCTGTCTTTCACTTCGCTACGCTTACCAAATAAAGCATCAGCTTCATCAAACAGTAAAATTGCTCCCCCAGTTTCGGCTGCGTCAAACACCCGCCGCAGGTTTTTCTCAGTTTCTCCGATATATTTGCTCACTACTTGACTTAAATCAATCCGGTATAGGTCTAAACGGAGTTCATCAGCAATCACTTCTGCGGCCATGGTTTTACCTGTACCACTAGCACCCGCAAATAAGGCACTGATACCTAAACCACGTCCTCCTTTGTTGCCAAATCCCCATTGTTCATAGACTTTTGCCCGTTGACGGACATGGGCGGCAATATCTCGTAATACTTGGCGTTGTAATTCTGGTAATACTAAATCATCCCAGGTAGAACCTGCTTCAATTGGTTGCGCTAATTCATCTAAACGCGGACGCGCTTGAGAACGACAAGTATCCCAGAGGAGAGTGCTGAGTGAGGAGTGGATGGAGACGCGATTCATCGCGTCTGTACAAGGGAATGTTTCTTGTGATTTTCCTTTGGCTTCGGTACAGACGGTGTGAATGGTGGCAGCATTGAGGCTGAAATGGGAAACTAAGGTGTCTACGTGTCCGTTGAGGCTGGGTGCTGCTTCTTTGAGGGCATTTTGCCAAATTATTCTTTGTTCGGTAGTGCTGGGCTTGTGGACTTCGATGGCGATGAGGGGACTTTGTAGCGATCGCCTTCTCTCTCCAGTGGTAATTATCAGTGGATTGGAGATATTTTCGATTAATCTACCAATTACAGCATCTTTAGCGGGATCTGTAATATCAATTTCATCACAATCCAGCAGCAAAGCACTATTAGTTAACATTGATTCCCTTGACCACAAACGCAATAATTCATTGATTTCGTGATTACGGAAGTTGGTAATTGCCTTAGCTGACATTAGGTGTAAATTGACATTAAGTAATCCGCAAGCTGTAGAGGCGATCGCTCTCTTAGAACCGACTTCATCCCCACACAACTGGATAATTGGTAATCTTGTCCCGACTGTTTGCGCCCAGGTTGTGGCTAATTGTTCAGCTAACTGCCGATGAGAAGCTACTTGAGTTTCATTTGTCTCTGTTAAAGGTTCAACAAAACCCTGTAACTTTTCATCTAAATGGTCGAAACCCATGAGATAGTGTAATATTCTCTCATCAATTCGTAATGGACTCAGGTTGAGTGCCTGACCTTCCCCAATATGAATCATTTCCCACTTTCGCAACGGTGCAGACGGTGTGAAAGCTTGCCAATAAACAGTTGGTAAAACTGCCATAGCTAAACTAAAAGTTGGATAAGGTAGTTTGGGATGATTACCTGGGGCGTTGCTGCATAAAACCCCCCAATTAGCATCTATTTCCATCCCCAAACACAGCAATAATATATCTCGCTCAAAGTCTGATAAAGCAAAGATATGGCAGAGGGTACTCAGTGCGTTATTACTACTCGATTCTGAAGTGAAATTTTCGTTGCTACTCTCAGTTTGCCCTAATGCAGTCCGAACTTTTGCTAATGCATTCATCAAATAATCCTGGTTAGCTTTGTGCCATTCAGGATTGTGATTTCTTAACTCATTTTTCATAAAACTTTTTAAGTGGGTTTTAAAATTGACAATCAAGAAATCACGACAACAGGCCCAATATACTGCTCAAATGTCGGGCTGTTTGAGTCTTGATCAACTGTTAATAAACTTTCAGCACCATCCACCACCAGACGGGCTAGATAAGTACCGGGTGGACAATCGGTAACAGCAAAGGTAATTGAGTGGGAATGATTGCGCCGATTTTTGGTGCGATCGCAAGAGTATCCCGAAAATTGTGCCATTGAAATGTCCGTTAGGATTAAAGTCACCTGCTGGGTTTTATCAATGGTGACATCTGCAACCACAGTTACATCCGCATCTCGTGGTTCATCACCCCTACCCTGGATGTTAGATGCTGTAATTTCTGCAATAGTGGGGCGTAATACAATGGGCATCACATTGGACATTACCCTTTCCTGGGGATGAATTACCTGTAAACTTTGGACACCCGCCCGTAGGGATTCTCTCGGTATGGAAGCCAGATTTAAAGTAATTTGTCTGTCTATGACTGTTTCGGCAACTACCTTAAGATTACCGATGCTGACTTGGGTAATATTTGCACTTAACCTGTCGCCTTGAATAAGTAATGTGCTGGTAGCCAGAATTAAGGGTGATCCTGCTAGTCGAGTTTTCCGGAGTGGGGATGATTCTTCTGTTACCTTGATTTGAGCGATCGCTGGTTGATATGGTGTAACATGAGGCTGAAGATTGCGTACAGGTAAAGGTTTTTTGGCAATATCGCCGACATCAATTAAGACCACACTCACTTTATAGGCGATGGATAAATAGTAAGGAGTTTGGAAAAAGACAGTCCAAATTTTCGAGATTTCCTCTACATTCAAGTCTATAGGCGTAATGGCGATCGCTTCCGCTTGCTCGGCTAGATTAGAATCTGTTAAAAATGTGAAACTTGAGTCGGCTAATGTCTCCCGAATCATCTCCGACGTAACAGTGGTTTTACTATTCAAAGTTTGGACAACGCTACCCATCAAACGCTGGGGTTCCAATTCCACATCGTTACCATAGCAACTTAGTAAGTAATAGAGATCCAAACCCGTTTGCGATCGCTTAGTATATTTCTCATCAACTGAATGACGTTGACGCAAATCAGCACTACGCCAAGCCGGATTCAGCAAAATGTCATAAAGATATAAATTAACCCCAGCTTCCGGCGCACCACTACTCAAACGGTCTGGTCTGACAGTTGTCACCCTCGCGCCATCCACATCTAGTTGTATACTCGCCTGCAAGTTTCTTTGTAGTGTTGCAGTCACAGTAGCAATAGCTAAATAATTTGTCATGTTTCATTAGTCATTAGTCATTAGTCATTCCTGTACGGGCGGGTTTACTAAAGGTTTCGGCAAACCACAGACTGACTGCTTAACCCGCCCCTACCCACTCAGCACTCAGCACTCCCTACGGGCAAACTAAACCCAACTTTAAAGCCTTGACGATCGCTTGAGTGCGACTAGTGACACTTAATTTTTCAAAAATGGCTGTTAAGTGAGCTTTGACAGTGGCGATAGTAATAAATAAATGTCCGGCGATTTGTTCGTTAGAGGCTCCTTGAACTAACCAGTTTAATACTTCTCGCTCTCGTTCGGTTAAGTGAATACTCGTGCCGGCAGCCGCTAGGGAATGTCCTGTGTAATAGTGGAATAAACGAAAGAAAGCTGTGGCTACTTCTGGGGGTAAATAAACTTTATTATTAATTACGGTGGTAATAGCTTCGCATAGTTGGGTGGCTAATTGGCTTTTAAATACGTAACCCCAAGCGCCTGCTTGCATGGCTCTAAATATCCAATCATCTTGTTGGTGTGCTGATAAAATGAGGACTTTGCCGTTATAAGATAATTCTCCTAGACGTAGTAGTGCTGTAATTCCGTCTTCTGGAGGTAATTCTAAATCCAGCAAAATTAAAGCTGGGTGCTGTTCGGCTGTTAATTTGAGTGCTTGCTCAACCGAAGCTGCTTCTCCTACAATATCCAAGCCGACACCATTACTATTGTTATAAAAGTTTAATAAAGTGCGTATTCCTTGACGAAAGCGCGGTTCATCATCTACAAGCAAAATGGAAATAGGTTCTTTTTTGGCGTTCATGATGCTGTCCCTGGTATAGCAAAGTGCTGAGTTTTAAGTGCTGAGTATAAACTTACTTTGAGTAAAGATTTTGAGCAATCAGCATTGTCCTGAGCGATATGACTATGACTATATATAAAGTGAGGCCAAATTTTACTTCACGTTGACCTGTTTATGGGTAGAGTAAAGGAGAATTGAGCGCCACCTTCAGGAATATTTTCTGCCCACAAGTTGCCTTGATGAGCCAAAATAATTTTTTGAGCGATCGCTAATCCTAAGCCAGTACCCCCTAAACGTCGAGAATAATAAGGCGTAAAGATTAACTTCAAGTCTGAGTCAGAGATTCCCGAACCGCGATCGCAAATTTCTATTAACACTTCATGATTATATATATGCCAGTTACAAATCACCGTCCCATTTTCCGGGCTAAAATGCACGGCATTCGTCAATAAATTATCAAAAACCTGTTTCATCTGCCAACTATCAACTGTGACATTCACAGGTTTATCGGGATAGTGAATGTGAATATTTTTTTGCTCTAACCAAGGTTGTAAAGCTTTAATACTTTCTGCAAGAATTGTTTGTAAATTATGCTGTTTAATCTGTAAACTGGCTTGTTGTCCTTGATAAAGCAAATCTGTTAATTTAGCACTAAGTTCATCTGCTGTTTGACAAATTATTTTAGCCTGTTGTTGCAAGCACCCATCTGGTAAAGACAAGCGGAGATTTTCAGCATACAGATTAATTAATGCTAAGGGATTACGTAATTGATGTTCGGCGCGGCCGAGGGTTTCCGATAAAGCCGCAATTTCTGCCAGATGGCGCGATCGCTCTTTATACATTGCTAAATACTGGCTGAGTATTTGAGCATTATCTAGTAGTAATTGTTGCTGTTGTGGTGATAGTGTCTCACAAGTGCAAATAAATATATATTCCGCCGCTAATAAGCTTTGTTCACCAACACAGCAAACATAAGCATGATCAGCATCTGGTAGGCTTAACTCGGTAATTTTCAGAATAGGTAAATCTGCTTGTAACCATTCTTCTTGATGCAGATATGAAATAGCCAATACAGACTCTCTGAATGTCAAACCACTTGATTTCGGAGACTCTGTACAATTGGCGGTATCTGGTACAGCGAGAGAAATTAATTGTCTCTTATCTGTATCTAGATTCTGATATACAGTCCAGACAGCCACCGTTGGTAGTAAGTTTTCTAACTGTTGTATGATGATTTGGCAAATTCTACTCACATCAGCTGCCGACAACTGACTTGGTAAATTTTGCGTGGACGAAGGTAGAGATATCTGAGTAGTCAACGTCTGAGTAGCAACTTTCACCTATGACCTCCTGCATGATTTAACAGTAATAAGCATGGCAGATGTTACAAAGTATCAAAATCTTATCTACTTACACACATATTGCAGAGAATGCTGCAAAATTCAATAAATCGGGTTGACCAACCAAAAAAAGTGTTTAAGCTTTCAGTATCTTAAGAAACCTGACGATCTTTCACCCATCCGGCAAAGCTTGTGGTTATTACTGTATAAATAAGGACGAACCTAGCTTACATTAACAAGTTCACATATTACACAACTGCAACAATTATTTTAGAATCTCGACCAAAGTCTAATAACCACGGGCTAGCTGGATCTCTAAGCTGATGAATAGATCACCCAAATGTGGCAAATCATTAGAGAAACTACATTTAAAAGGGTTATTGCTTGTTTTAATCAGTCCCTCCGCATTCCCATCGGCTAAGTAGCACAGTAGTTTTTCTCTGCTGCTTACATCAGTAAATTTGGTAGGATGCCCAAACATCTATACTTGATTTAACTGGTAAAAAATCTAGCCAAGAAGCAGATAACGGAGTATTTTAGGAACCCTGCTGTTGTATCTTATGATCCCAGCTGCTACTCAGACTTTAGCAGAAATCTTAGCTGGCGGGATTTCCCTGCTCAGTACAGAGCAAATTGATTTCAGCCATCCTAGTGTTGCTCAAGAAGTCAACCCCAGACTGAACTTGTATTGTTACAGCATCCGGGAAAATGTTTGTAAACAACCATCCGGTTGTCAGCATTCAAGCCAGCACAGGGGATCGACCTTAGCACCACCAAGGTGGTTTGATCTGCTATTTTTGGTCAGTGCTTGGGACTTTACAAGTTTGGGCGAACAACGTCTGCTGTCAGAGGCGTTGATACTACTGTTAAATCACCACTCCCTAGGAGAGGAGATGTTACCTCCAACACTGCGCGGTCATGGCGAATTGTCGATCACCGTTTCTGCTATCCATCCCATCGATGCTGCGGCTTTGTGGAGTGCTTTAAGTGTGCCATTACGCCCAGCTTTGTATGTAACCTTGACAATTCCATTTAACCTACGAAGCGATATTTTGATTCATAACAATGGAGAAATGTGGCTCAAAAAAAATTAAATCATGGGTTTGGATGACTAAGGAGCAACTCTTTCAAAGTAACTTGTAATTTTGCTGGAAAGGCGAAAAGTAATTGGAAGAGAAGGGCTACCGTTATTTCATGTAGTGGTTGACCCATTACCAAAGCACTGCTCTACATTGTCAATTAATGACTAAAAATCAAGAGTTTTGTCGAAGCGATTAGGACTAATGAATAAAGTTCCAGAAATGTTATTTAGCAAATACAGGAAAATCGAACACTATGGCTAGATTAGATTACTTTGCACCTGGTGTCTACGTTGAGGAAGTAGATCGAGGTAGTCGCCCTATTGAGGGTGTGAGTACGAATATTGCTGGCTTTATTGGCTTCACCGAAGATGTGCGCGGTGATGCTGAATTGTTTAAACCGATGTTAGTCACATCGTGGAACGAGTACCTGGAATACTTTGCTAGACAAGGTTCCGATGGATACACAGATTTTGATGCCTATCTTCCCTTTGCTGTTAACGGTTGGTTCCTTAATGGTGGTGGCCGCTGTTGGGTAGCAAGTATCGGCACTAAACTTCCTGGAACTCCCCCACCTCCTTTAGAAGAAACAGCCCTGAAAATTCGTACTACAGGGAATCGTCCATCTTTACAGTTTGCCCTGAAAGCGGCCGAAGATGGAGACGATAACGAAGCGGCGGAAGAAGGGCGAATTAATGTTTCGATTTTAGAAAGTGAACCGCGCCCGTCAGAAAATCCCGAAGCCGAACCACCCTTAAACACTGGAGAATTTTTTAAAGTCATCATTAGCCGGGATGGTGAAATTCTCGAAGAGTACGACCACCTGTCAATGAACCCAGAAATCGCAACGGAGGCTGGTACTTATGCGGTAGCAGCAGTCCAAGAGTCTGCGTTTGTGGATGTGGTTGACTTAGAAACACCAGGACAACCACTTTCCCGCCGTCCAGCGAATGGGAACTATGAAGTTAGCCCACCGCCAATGGTTTCAACTCCTGATCGCTTCCCCCGAGATGTGCAAGGGGTAAGAGACGATCGCACAGGTATGCAAGGTATCTTTGAAATAGATGAAGTTACCATGATTGCCTTCCCTGACTTGATGCTGGCATATCAAAGAAACATCTTGGATCTTGATCAAGTTCATGGGGTGATGGAAGCAATGGTCAGTATGTGTGAAAATACTGCCCCTAACCGGATGGTAGTTCTAGACCCACCTCCTTGTAAAGGTGGTGGTGCGCCAGTCGCACCAACCCAAGTCAAGCCGCAGCATATCGCCCAGTGGTTGAGTGCATTTAACAGGCGATCGCAATTTGCCGCCCTCTACTATCCTTGGATTAAGGTCCCCAACCCTCGCAATGGTGGTAGACCAATTATGATTCCCCCAGCAGGACATATGTTGGGTGTCTGGTGTCGTACCGATGAAACAAGAGGCGTTTATAAAGCACCTGCTAACGATACCCCCAGAGGTGTTATTGGTTTAGCTTACGAAACCAACCTGCGGGAACAAGAACTACTCAACCCCTTGGGAATCAACTGTATCCGCACCTTCCCCAACCGAGGTATTCGCATCTGGGGCGCACGGACTTTGGTAGAACCAGATAATGTACAATGGCGTTACATCAGTGTTCGCCGCTTGATGAGTTACATTGAGAAGTCCGTAGAACTAGGTACTCAATGGGTAGTATTTGAGCCTAACGATCAAGATTTGTGGGCGCGTGTAACTCGTACCGTTAGCAACTTCTTAGAAAGACTGTGGCGTAGCGGTGCATTATTTGGCGCTTCCGCTTCTGAAGCATTTTATGTCAAATGTGATTCCAGCATCAACACCCACGAAACCATGATGCTAGGTCGTCTATACATCGAAGTTGGTGTGTGTCCAGTCCGCCCAGCAGAATTTGTCATCTTCCGCTTTAGTCAGTGGTCTCCTAATCAGTAAAGAGTGCTGAGTGCTGAGTGCTGAGTAAAATATACTCAGCACTTAGTAAAGTAATATAAGTGGCAAATCTGGATAATTTGCGTTTTTTAGCTGTTGTTGATTTTAAATTTACCCTTGTTAAAGGATGTGAAAAATGCCTGAACTAAAACCAATTCCCAATAGTAGATACTACGTAGAATTTGATGGGTTGACCGATAAATTAGTTAAAAGTGTGACAGAAGTATCCTTCACTGGGCAAACTGCTGGACACGAAAAACCTCTAGCATCAACTAAAAGCGGCAAAACACTTTGGCAAACAACATCTAGCGGTTTTGAAGAAAATCCCAACGTCACTATTGAGGTTTACGTTGTTGAAGGTGACATGGCTTTTTATGACTGGATGAAAGCTACTATGCCCAAAAGTGAAGGCGGGGAGGGAAAGTGGAGTGGTAATCGCAAAAACGGTTCTATTGTCGCTTATGACAGTGAAGATACAGAAGTAATGCGTTGGAATTTGACTAACGCTTGGATTAAATCTTATAAAGTATCAGATTTTGCTGCCGACAGTAAAGACTTATGTGTGGAAACTTATGAAATTGTCTGTGAACAAATTATCCGTGCCACATAACAAATAACCTTAATAATCTACTACAAAGTTACCGCAATCGATATAGAGGAGTTATGCAATGGCTGCTGATGAAATTCTGGCTTGTTCCAAGTACTATTTTGAATTAGATGGCTTGGATGATCTGATTGTTCAAAAAGTAAGTGGGATAAGCATCACTCTGCAAACTGCTGGTGATTCTAAATCTCATGGTGTCTCTAAAGGAGGAAAAAGTGTTATTCAAGCTACAGTAACTGGAGTAACTAATGGGAATATCACTGTAGATTTTGTCGCTACTGTAGAAGATAGAAGACTTGTAGATTGGTTTGTGGAATCTCACTCTGAACCAATTAAGGGCGGTGGTACCATTTCTAAGGGAGAACGTAAAACTGGCTCAATTGTGCTGTATAACCAAGGCGGTGAGGAAGCAGCACGGTGGAATTTAACAGGTGTTATGCCCAAGACTTATAAATCGTCTAAAATGGCCGCAGGTGAGGAAGGTCTGGCCACAGAAACAGTAGAATTTGCCTACGAGTCATTACATCGCGTCAAGTAATAGAGTGCTGAGTGCTGAGTGCTGAGTGCTGAGTCAGAAATCTTAGTTCCTAGTCTCTAGCAGTTCCTAGTCTCTAGCTCTTAGTCTCTACTCAGCATCTTTTTCTGAACTTGGAAATATCATGGAAAAACTTCCCGAAATTCTCACTAATTCTAGATTTTACCTAGAACTAAAACTGGATGGTAGCCAAGAACCAGTGGATGGTTATTTTATGGAGTGCCAAGGTTTTAAAAATACTCATGATGTTATAGAAGTATCCGAGGTTACACCCCAGCAGTGGGGTAAAGCTAAATCTGGTTTGGTCGTTAGGACTAAAATTCCTGGCAATGTCAAAACTAATAATTTGGTGCTGCGTCGGGGGATGACTCTTTCCATGACTATGTGGAAATGGTTTCAAGCCGTGGAAAAAGGTAATTGGGGTAAGCAACGTCGAGATGGATCTTTGGTAATTTATGATCAAAGTGCTACAGAAGTTGCTAGATTTCAGTTCCGTCGTGCCTGGCCTAGTAGTTATAAAATAACTGATTTAAATGCTTCAGCTAATGAATTTGAAGTTGAAGAAATTGAAGTAGTAGTTGAAGAGTTAATCAGGCTAAAATAACGCCGGATGTTACAAACTGAGTTTGAATTTACTTTACCCAAGGGATATCTCGATGCAGACGGTAATTTGCATCGTAAAGGTGTCATGCGTTTATCTAAAGCAATGGATGAAATTGTGCCATTGCGTGACCTCCGAGTTAAATCTAATCCAGCTTACGCGACGGTAATTATTTTATCTCGCGTAATTACTCGTTTAGGAGCGTTGGAAGAGGTGACACCAACAATAGTAGAAAATTTTTTTGCTTGTGATTTAAGTTTTTTACAGCAATTTTATCGTCAAATTAATGAATTAGAAGAAAAAGAGAGTGGGGAGTAGGAAGAGGCAGGGGTGCAGGGTGCAGGGGGATAAGACGGTAACTTACCAATGACCAATGACCAATGACTAAAGGAATTTATACGGAATTTGAATTTATTTTACCTAGGGGTTTATTAGATTCAGAGGGGAATGTACATCGTCAAGGTGTGATGCGTTTGGCGACTGCTAAAGATGAAATTTATCTGCAAAAAAATCGGGATGCTCAGGAAAATACGGCTTATGCCGTGATTGTGATGTTATCACGAGTGATTACAAAATTGGGTGATTTAACTGAAATAAATTCCGATTTATTGGAAAATCTTTTTACAAAGGATTTGGCTTATTTAAGAGAATTTTATAACCGGATTAATCAGCATGGTGATGCTTATATTCCGGTGCAGTGTCCTCAATGTAATACTAACTTTCAAGTGGAGCTTTCCCTAGCGGGGGAATCATAGGCTACCCCTCAGAGGCGCTGAGTGAGGAGGTAGCCTGTATCGCTTTTCATTTCCATTGGAGTTTAGAAGATATTTTAAATCTGGAACATCCTGAACGCCGGCGTTGGGTGGAGGAAATTAGCAAGTTTACGCAGCAATAATGAAATTATGTTCGTGTCTCTACACGGCCTCAGAAAATAGACCTTGTTGATTCCGATTCCGATCCTCCTACTACCCTTGGCTTCGTCTGTAGAGTAAACCTGATTCGGTGTTTACTTACTTTTGCTGTTTTCTTGAAGATTTTTCAAAGAATTTATAAAGTTTTTCATTAAGACGTATCTTTTTAGACTGTCTTCGTTTAAATTATCTTTATAATCAGCTTTTCAAGGTTTTTTTGAGTGTAATATATAACAAATATAACCTGGCGGCGCTGAAAGCGTTAGGGGGCGTTTAGCTCGGATAAACTCTGCTGGGTTAAGGCTTCAGCATTTTCCGAACCTATACGACGAAGGAGATGATTATGCTTTTAAATTTGAATAAAGACAATTTTGTGCTGAGAATACGGAGGATGAAAAACAGTGCCTAGGACTTTGCCTTTAATTTATTTCTACATTCCCAAAAAAGATCACCCAAGTATTGGCTGGCCTGAAAGTATTAATGATTACTGGTCATGGATGAAAATTTGTAAGGTCAGGTATCCAGGTGCAGAATCTTGGACTCTACAGACATATCTCCATTTGAAAGCAGCTAATTTTCCCTGTGAACTAATAGATACTTTACCTGATGAAGGAATTGTCCTTGCTCATTCTTTTTCTCTACCCTTTAATCTAAAACCCAGTTCAAAAGTATTACTCATCTGCCTTCGCGATGATAAAAAAAATCATCCCTATTGCCAATTACACGTTGTTCAGAACAGACATCAGGCATTATCGAAGGGGCTTTCATCTTTATGGAAAAGTCACTATATACCACTTTGGACTCAAACGAAACTGACTCCGCGTGATGAGACAAGAGGCGATCGCTTTGAAAATATAGCTTACTTGGGTGATATATCTAATTTAGCTCCTGAATTGCGCGAACCAAGCTGGAAAGAACAACTTGAAGCCTTGGGATTACGTTGGATTACGGTTGGTGACACGGCATCTTGGCATGACTATAGTGAGATGGATGCAGTTTTAGCAATACGTAGTTTCAGTAAATGTAGATACAATAATAAACCAGCCTCCAAGTTATACAATGCTTGGAGAGCTAACGTTCCGGCAATTTTAGGATGTGAGTCGGCTTATCAAGCTGAACGTAAAAGTGAGTTTGATTATTTAGAAGCTGATTCTGTCAATGTCGCACTTTCAGGACTTATTAAATTAAGGGATAATCCTGAATTTCGCATGGCAATGGTAGCTAATGGGCAAATTCGCGCTCAGGAGGTACAAACTGAAGCTATTCTGGAAAGCTGGCACACATTTTTAATGAACAAAGCGGTTCCGATGTACTATCAATGGTGTGAAACTTCACCTTGGTTACAACAAAGCTTTTTAAGATTTCGGCATTATGTTTATTTGAAAATAGATGGTCTTAATAGAAGGGAAATATTCAAGATTGAACTATAAAATTATCAGCAATAGTTCTCATTTTTTCTTTTCCATCGTCCACATAAAGCCGAATAAAAATTAGCTTTGAAATGATAAAATTAGCTACTACAATCATAATTTCCGTTATTGCTACTCTCATCCTTACTATATGTATGCGGTGGCAAAAATCTATTTATATTCTGTTGGTGCTGCTGATTTCGACTGTGGCAACTCTAATATTTGTTAATCCACAGTTTGCATTGATTAATTGGCATGAGTTTATGCACGCCAGCATTGTTTTTAATATTATGAATGGGGTAGTGCCACCCGAAGATACTTTATTAGCCGGATATCCTCTTAAATATCCTTGGGCGCATCATTACTTAGTGAGTTGGCTGTGTCAGATTGGAAATATTTCTCCTCCCATAGGATTTGCATTGTTAAATATTCTCGCTTTGGCAGTTTCTGCATGGGCTATATTTAAGACGGCACAACTTCTTCATCCCCTGCGCCAAACGGGCATATTCGCTGTTTTTCTGTCAATATTCTGTACTTCTATCTTTTTTATTCAAGAACTGAAACGGTTTGGTAACGACATTTTACCAATTGATGAGCGTGTTCTGCCACTTCATAAGTTTGCTCATGGGAATGGTAATGGACTGGGATTTGGTCTGTTTTTTATCTGTCTTTTTTTCTTGATCCGCTTATTTGCCAATCGAGAAAAATCTTACATTAATGGTGTTGGTATTGGTGTATCTATCGCCGCTACAGCTTTTTTATACCCTATTTACTGGTTAGCTATGGGTATATCCTGTGTTCTTGTTTGCTTAGGACAAGCGATCGCGAAGAGAGGAAAAAATGGGCAATCCATCTTGATTGTCTTGCTAGCAGTATTTTTCGGGAGTGCGATCGCTAGCCCTTATCTTCATAGCATTAATGCAGGTAGAGCAAGCACTGCGGCTATGTCTCTCAACTTTCAAATCCAAAATCGACTCATCACTTTATTCCTCGTCTCCAGCTTACCTCTGCTGATTCTGTGGGTGAAGAGACAAAAGTTAAAAACTTTACTGCACAATCGTTCATCTGAAGTGTTGACACTGATTTACGCAGCTATAAGCTTATCCTTACTTTATACTTTTATCACCATTCCCATAGAAACTCAGTATAAATTTCTCATGCTATTGGTGGGCATAATTAGTATATTAATCGCGCCATTTTTCGCTAGTTTTAATCAAGAAAACTCTCTGTTCGCCAAGCCAATCATTGTGCTGCTCTTTCTGCCCACAGTTTTGATGTTTACGGGGATGTTTATGCAAATAAACTTTGCCGATACTGTTCACACAAGCGGTGTTGAGATTCGGCATAATGACACGCGTATGGATAAACTCTATTCATGGATTGCTACTAATACACCAGTGGATGCGGTTGTTGTTGACTCTTTTCGTACAATCCCCGTACTAAGTCGGCGGTCTTTGTACATTAGTACTGATTTCAGACGAAAACAAGATCCTTCATGGAAAAAATTCGATGGTTGGTCGATGAATTCTAGGATGATATCTACTCAGGTTTTCGGTCAAGATCAAGAAGTGGTGAAAAAGCGCTTACAAAATGCGATCGCTCTTTTAACGCCGAACTCCGAAGCTATTGTCAATGCGGCCGCAGAAAGTATTAAACAGGAATTCCCTCAGCGACAAGTAATTGTCATTGTCAGAGATCCATCTGTCAAGTCGGTGTTTGATATTAACCAGAATTTTGCCAAAATATTTGAGGAATCTGCCATTTCAGTTTATAAAATAGCTAGCTGAAAACTTTGGGGAGACAGGTGCATAAGCACCGTATCTCGGACTTCAGACAAAAGATAAAAGCTGCCAAAAGCCTTGAGGCTGAAGTCAAATTTCAAGACGAATATGCTAGGGTCGCTATCTGAGTACAAGATTTAAAAACCTACCTCCCGACTGGGGGAAAGTCTATAAACTATTCGCATGGAATGGAATTAATGGTTTGTTAGCGAGTTCATTTAAACCGGCTGATTCAAATAGGTCTAGCCAATCACGAATTAAAGTCATATCTCTGGGATTTGCTGACCGTAAATCAGCCATAATTTTGAGGGTATCGTGCCAATAACCGTTGTCTGCGTAAATCACAGTCCGCTCTGTCTCGGTTGCTGACTCCAATTGTTGCGCTACATCAGGAGTAGGTTCAACACGTTCTATCCAACCACTAGCAACGGGATCACCACTGCGATCGCCTCCTTTGGGATCACAAAGCAAGGTTAAGCGCCAGCGATATTTCTGACCTATTTCCAATCCTGAAAAATCATCAGGTAGGGTATAGCTCATAATGCCCTTATTGGCAGTTAAATTTAGGTTTTTTTCTAACAGTATTTCGTCTCCTGCTTCATTTCGCAGCAAAAATAATGCTTGTTTGGCAGTTGTTTCTGACACATTTACAAAAAACGTTGGGCGATCGCTTAGTGTTAATTCAACGGGAATTTGCCTAGTTCTCATGGTCGCAGGTTTAGCTGGCAAAACTGCGCTAATTCCTTGGGGGCTACATTGTCCGCGTGCTGCTCCAGCTTCTAAATTTCGTGAACCCCTAACATTAGGTACTTTGAATCTCAACAGAGACCGACGGCGTGGCGTAAATCGTCGTCGTTGTGCAATTGTCATTGGGGATGCGGCTGTAACGGCTAAGGTAGTGTGCAGAAAGTTTGTAGATAAGATTAAGCCCAGAGAGAGTAGAAAAATGGTTTTATTGAACATGATTTTTGGTAATATTTAGCCTGTTGCAACAACTAACTATATTTGCGATCGCCTATGGCACTGCGCTCCGTACAATCGCCTACATTCAGAAGTATTTCACCGCTATCATATAAAAGTCAATAAATTTATATTTAAAACATAATTACTTTCTCTCTTAGAGACTTCTCGATCATCATTAAAGTTCCCAGGTTACTCAGATGAAAATTATTAAATTATCAGCCACTTCACTAGAACTTGAATTACTCCAATGATAAGTTCTACCAGCAACCAGCCCAGCACACAAACTACAATTACCCACCTAAGTTTGATGTTTAAGCCCCGGTTAACAGCTACAATTGTGGCTAATAAGCTCCCAGTAGCCAAGGAAATTTTAATTGGTCAACACCAATGTCTAGGGGAATTGTCTTTCCCGTACGTTGGCAATGAATAGGTTCACCCTATAATCGCGCTCGTCGCCAAGAACGCTATATAGTACACAGTAATGGGAATCATGAACATGAGGGAGATGAGGGGTATTTTGGTCAAGAAATTGCCCAGAATGATGACACTACCTATCTTGACCTGACATTACAAAAAATTAAACAACTTCCAATTTGGACTTCTGAAAACAATTACTGAGCATAGTTACAGAATTTTTGGCGTTGCTGATTTTGAATCTTAGGGGCGCAAGGCCTTGCGCCCCTACCGTGTGGTCTATTTACCTGAAAATACCTGTAATTCAAAAAGTCCGCTTTAAATTTTCCTGATAGAGATGCTAGTAATCGCGTCTTTATCCACTCAAATAGCTATAATTCAGTGTCCCAATCAAGGAAAATATTTTGCCAGCCAAAATCAACACTAACCTCAATTTTGGAGAAGATTCTATTGATCCATTTGATGAAAGCGACGAGAATTTATGGGTCAAAATTGAGCATTTGGGACGTTACTTATTTGCTGCCGATTACCTCCGCCAATTTAAGCTAGGTTGTATTGCTGATATTGCTTGTGGTATGGGTTATGGAATCTGTGAGCTAGAAAAAGTTACCGATTTAGTAGTTGGTGTAGACGGAGATGCAGAAATACTCAAACAAGCAATACAGCAGTGTCATAATTCTCAAACACAAATAATTCAACATGATTTAGAAAAACCTGGTTTATTGGCAGATAAACTTGTTACAAATATTGATGCTATTGTCAGTTTTGAAACTTTGGAACATCTGATTAATCCTACCAGAGCTTTAGAACAATTTGCTCAACTTTTATCACCAGGTGGATTTCTGATTTGTTCGGTTCCTAATGTTTTATACGAACCTCGTGATCATGCCGGATTGCCCACAAATTCTGATCATAAACAGTTTTTTAACTATCAATCCCTTTCTCGCTTACTGGAACAGCATGGTTTGAGAGTGAATTATCGAGTCGGTCAAGCCTGGTCAAATATTCTATTTAAGCGGGAAACCCAGCTTTTACGCAATCGCTCAATATCACAACGATTGGGAGAATATTCTGGCTTGGGTTTACCAGAAATCATTCGTCACCTTTCTTACCTCATTGCTTACCCCACAGTTGAAGATGTCGATGGTTCCTACTCATTGATTATTGTGGGGCAGAAAATTAAGTAAATTAAAGCTTTTACAGCAGGTTGCAGGTATATTAGGTACAGATATTAATCCTAAAACTCTTGTGGGGTCGCTATCCTGCCCGCCTTAGTGTACCTCTCAAAAATTAAATATGCTGTATTTCCTGGCGTTGCCTGAGAGTGGTCTACCCAGACTGGCATCACGGGAGATATAGTATAATCCAAATGTAAAAAAATAGCATAAATGTTGTAGAATTACCTAATCATCTGAAAAAGCTACTAATTAACAGTAGCCTAAATATATCGTTTCGTTAAGCCCAAATACTAATTTAAGTTAAATTTTGGCTTTACAATCCCTCGCAATTGCCATTGTCTGTATTGAGGAGTTGTAAAAATTAATAAATCTCCATAATAGTGGAAAATCAAAAATTGCACCCTTGCCTGAAAACCAGACCTGAATGTAAATTGCTATATCCCTTGCCACTGAAATATTCACAAAGCATGGGTTAATCGGGTTAGCGAAGTATTGCCAATAATTCACTCTTTAGTTGATGAACAGGAGCTAATATGCCAATGAGAAATCTAGGTTCGAGACTCCGCAATTTACCCAAATCAGTATTGACTGTTGGGGGTACTGTGGTTTTAAGCAGTCTGGTTGTTACTGGGTTAATAGTGGGATTGCGAGAGCTAAAAGGCTTGCAGGGAATGGAGTTAGCTGCTTTTGATTATCTCATGCGATCGCGCCCCGATGAAGGGCCTGATGAGCGCTTTTTAGTTGTGGGTATTGACGATACAGACCTCCAGTCTCGCAAAGAATACCCCATTACAGATGCTACCCTGGCGCAAGTATTGACAAAACTAGAGGCACAAGAAGCCCGAATTATTGGCATAGATATTTTAAGGGATATTCAGCAAGGTACAGCTGTTGGTCGTGCTGAGTTAGTTGAGTTATTAACTGACAACGAAAGAATGATTGCTGTTTGTGCCATGAGTCAGGCAGATTCGCCAGGAATTGCCGCCGCACCAGGTGTTACAGAAGAACGGGTGGGAGTTGCTGACTTACCTGTGGATGCTGGGGGAACTGTACGCCAAGGCATGATACTTGCTATTCCCCAAGCCTCGCAACTGCCAGCCCCTATTGAACATATCTGCAATTACGCTGACCAAGAAAATCAACTCCCGTCTTTGAGTCTGCAAATGGCAGTCCGATATTTAGGTGAAATGGGAATTGAACCAGAACTAACGGAATTTGGTGAGTTACAATTCGGTTCTACGGTTCTCGGACGCTTAACATCAAAATCTGGTGGTTATCACAATATTGATACGGGAAATTACCAAATGCTGCTGAACTATCGTTCAGCTAGGAATGCAGTCAGACAGGTATCACTCAGCGATGTCTTGGCAGATAAAGTTGATCCAGATTGGATTAAAGACAAAATAGTGATGATTGGTTACACAGCAGCAGTTGTTAAGGATACATTTTACACACCTTTTAGTGCAGGGTCTGACGATAGCCAAAAAATGCCCGGAGTGGTAATTCACGCCCAAAATGCTAGTCAGATAATAAGTGCTGTTTTAGACCAAAGGTCATTGTTATGGTACTGGAATCGCTGGCAAGAAGGTTTATGGATATTTGCATGGTCGCTGGTGGGAGGGCTTTTAGCTAGTCAGATTCGTAAACCCTTGCTGTTGGTTTTAGGTACTGGAGTGGCGATCGCCATTTTAAGCGGAACTGCGTATATAATATTTCTGCAAGCTGGATGGATACCTTTAGTACCAGGCGGACTAGGACTGATGGTAACGGCTACTGCTGTTGTATTGATAGATAGACACGCCGCCACAATTGTCAAAACTGTCAAAGGCTTCTTAAAAATCAATATTGACATTGACGAAGAAAAAAAGGATGAAGAGGTAGCTGCAATTACCGAAAGCGATTATTTCTTGGAATTGCAGAATAAGGCGAAGGATCTACGGGGTAGAGATAATTCAGAAGGCTTACCCACAATACCTCAACCTCCAGTAGTCAATAACTCAAAATCAAATCCTCTTACTGTTAGGGAAGCAGTTGATAATTCCGATTATCAAGTAATACAACCAAAACCCCGTGAATCTGTGGTTAGCACACCTGCAACAGAAATCGATTATTTACAGCAGGTACGCGACAGGCGAAATAAAGTCAATCAGCCAGTAAATGATGCTGATCCCAATAATTTTGAAATAATGGAGGCACAAGCAACAGATGAAGATCAGGAAGAAAGAGAATATTTAGAACAATTACAACGCCGGAGTAAAAAGTTCAGAGAAAACAAAAATTGACAAATGACCAACTGTCAAAAAATCACTTTTAGACATCCTCTAATAGGAAATAAGCGGTAGGGGCGCAAGGACTTGCGCCCCTACGACAAATGTGGTTCAAATACATGAAAACTGCTGTAAGATGTAAATTTTTGTGGAATTATTTTTGAGGAATACTTTATGAATAACCAAAATTCTGAAGAATCAGCAATACAAAAAAGTATCACAGATGTGATGAATTTGCCTGATGATGAGCGACAACTTGTCAACTGGATTATTGATCAGAAAAAAGTTACTTTATCAGAAGTAGCAGTTCATACAAATCAGGCAGAGGCAATTGCCCAAAGTTCACTTCAAAGCCTGATTAATCAAGGATTTATTCAGGAATTCAATCATAGCGATTCAGTTTACTATCAACCTCGTTTTATTACCCACAAGAAAAGTCGGCTTTCTGCAAATATATGGGACAAACTTTAAAGACAATTCACATACAAGAGTGCGTAGAGTCAAGGAAGCAGGGCTGCGCTAAAGCGGTAACGTAACGTACTGGCGTGGCAAGCTTAAAATGTTGCAAAAAATTGTAGGTTGGGTTGACGGAAGGAAACCCAACATCATTATTGGCAGCGTTGGGTTGCGCTGCGCTTAACCCAACCTACATCTAATGCACCGTTTTAGGCTTGTCAGTCCACTACTGGCGTGACACATCTAATTTTGTGCATAGGCATAAATATTGTGGTGTAGGCTTCTAGCCCTCCCAGAACAGGCAATATGCCTGTTCCACAAGAGAAACATAATGCACTATTTTAAGCTTGTCACGCCACTACAATACTTTAAATACAATTTACTATGTCAAAAATCGTTTCTATTCACTCATTTCGAGGTGGTACAGGTAAATCAAATTCCACTGCTAATCTAGCAGGAATTGTTGCTGGCTGTGGTTATCGAGTAGGTATTATTGATACTGATATCCAATCTCCAGGTATTCACGTCCTCTTTGGTTTTGATGAGCAAAAAATGAAATATTCGCTCAACGATTATCTCTGGGGACGATGTAATATTGAAGAGGCTGCTTATGATGTCGGTTCAATTTTGAGTAAAACCGCAAACGCTAAAGGCCGTATTTACCTTATACCCTCTAGTATTAAGGCTAGAGATATTACCAAAGTCTTGCGAGAAGGATTTGATTTTAATCTTCTCAATCAAGGCTTTCAAGAAATACTTGATATTCTCAATCTGGATTACTTATTTATTGATACTCATCCAGGTTTGAATGAAGAAACTTTGCTTTCTATTGCCATTTCTGATATTTTAGTTCTGATTTTACGCCCTGATCGTCAAGACTTTCAAGGTACTGCGGTGACAGTGGAAGTAGCCCGCAAGTTAGAAGTACCCAAAATGTTGCTGTTAATTAATAAAGCACTACCCGCACTCGATTTTGATGCCTTGCAAGAACAGGTAGAAAAGGCTTATAACGCACCAGTAGCAGGTATTTTACCACTTGCAGAAGAATTGATTCAACTGGCAAGTAGCGATTTATTCTGTCTACGTCACCCAGAACATCCTTTTAGTCATGTCATGTATAAAGTGGCTCAGATGATTATGGAATAGTGCAGAATTGGGGATGGGATTAAGAAACTTCTTCCCCCCTACACCCTGCACCTCTGCCTCTAGGCTACCAAGGATTTCCAATCATAGTAAAGGCAGACCAAAAATATGGGTGACTGAGGTTTCTATCACCCAGTTCTACAATATCTGACGGCAAATCGACATTAATTTCAGAAATTTTGAGTTGACCATTTTCCAATCTTACCTGCCCTTTCAGCATTCCTACTTGTCCTTGTCTGAGTGCTTCGGATTTAATAGGCGCTTGTTTGAGTTGTTCATAAAATTTGCTAATCAATCCTAGAGTTCCTTCATCGGATACATACCATAAACTTGCTAGCGCAGACTTTACACCAGCTTGGACTGCGAAGCTAGCAAAGCCTAACTCTGCTTCTGTATCTCCGACGGCGGTACGACAAGCACTTAGCACTACTAGCTGTACAGGGGGGTTATTCCAGCCTAATTGGCGCAATTGATCCATTTGTAAGCGAGTATCCCAGAGTTGAATATAGGAGTTACTGGGGGAACCTGGTCGAAATTCACCGTGAGTAGCTAAGTGGATAATACCGAAGGGTTTTTCTTGACGTTGGGCTTGCAAATTTTTTAAAGTAAAACTTTCGTTTAAGAAAGATTGACCTGACCAGAAGCGTGGGGTAATTGTAGCTAATTCGACAGGAACCGCAGGTAAAGGCTGTTGGTCGGTGAATTGGGATGCACCCATACCCAAAACTTCGGAATTTCTAATGTCTACATATTGGGTGTCAGTGAGGCTGATACTGGGTAATAAGCCAACGCTGTAGCTTTCTACTAAATATTTTTCACCATCATGAAGCGCAGCAACAGGTAGCGATCGCAATCCCTTATCCATGATAAAGGCTAAGTTGTTAATTTCCCGGTTTTTCAGTTCTGCCTCAATGGGTTGAATCAGCCATTGATGAAGTTGTTGGGCTGTATCTAGATAGTCTCTCCGCAATATCGGGTCTGTAACTCGGCTTCTGAATTGTTGGACGACTGGGAGAACTTGCGATCGCTTGACATCTACTACTTTACGAATTACTTTACCCTTAGCGGTAACTACTAGTAATTCTAAGCGATCGTCTGGAGATTCTATATTTTGTGGATTACTAGAGCCTGGAAGGGTATCTGGAACAAAATTAACATAGACGATTGCAGGTTTAATACCAACAGCATTTTCAATGTTTTGTAGAATCTTGCGGGTTTGACTGGCCGTTTTAATCTGAGATTGGTCTACATTTCCTAAGTATTCCTGAAATTGATTCGTGAAATCTTGCTCAGTTGTAAATACAGCAGTTTCAAGTACATCGTTTAGAGCAGAGTTACCTTCTACAGATAATAGTGTGCTGGAATTTTTCTCTAACTCCATAGCATCAGACGGAAGTTCTGGTTCTGGTTCTGGTTCTGGTTCTGGTGGTGGTGTGGGAGTAACATTAATGGATATTTGTTGGGATGAGGAAGAAACGCGATCGCTCGCTATAATTCTCACAGCAGGAATACTTTCACCACTAGTATTTTCTGGCGGCGTATACACTAAAACCGTATCAGAAGAAAGAGGGGTTTCTGATGTGACTGGCGTACCGTCTTCTAGTGTCAAAGTACCAGATATAGTTTCCAAACTCACAATCAAATTATCTTGATTGATATCGTTTGTAGATACATTTAAATCACCAAACTTAAATGTCACAGGTTCATTTTCTATCGTTGTTAATGACTCTGTATTTGCTGTTAAACTCGGCGGAGTGTTAATCGAATTAATTGTAATATTGGTTGGCGTACCCTCAGCATTTCCTCCTGCTGGTAGTACCGGAAATGCATTTACTGGTGAATCTTGTGTTATTTCATCAATTCCATTGTTAATATTTCCTTGTGTACCATTCAGGCTAGGATTACCAACAATAAATGGCACATTATCCGCCCCTCCATCATGCTGAATTGTTACGGAACCTGGTTGCGTTTCTCCACTGGTGAGGATGGTATCACTTGTATCTGCAATTACTCCCAGTCCTCTGACTACACCATTGGCCAGAATGTTAACATCACCACCTTCCGCAACACCACCAAGCTCATCAATAGCTTGAGTATTAATACTTTCAAATGTTATATCACCGCCGATTTGTGAAGTTTGTAAAGTCACAGATCCACCATAGGCTGAATCTAGACTATTAAAAGAAATCGCGGAGGTATTGATAGTACCTGTTACAATCTTACCAATGTTATTGACTTGTAAATTCACATCACCACTTGTAGCAGTTTCTGATGCACTTGTTGAAGAATTAATATCACCTGTGTTGATATTACCTTGAGATTCTAATGTGATATTTCCACCTGTAGCACCTTCTGATGCAATTGCAGAAGAATTAATATTACCTGTATTGATATTACCTTGAGATATTAATGTAATATCTTCACTTATGTCAATGTCAAAAATCAATTCATTTTCTGTCGAGGAATTCATAAAAGAGGTATTAATATTACCTGTTGTAATATTTCCGCCAGCATTTATATCTACTGAACGAGATATAATTAAACCAGTGCTAATATTTGCTTCAGCGTTTAATTTGATATCTCCAAATGTAATATTTCCATTGAGAAAATCGTCATTGCTACTTTTTGCAGAAGCAATTATTGAATTTATCCCAATATTCTCCCCAGCATTTAATATGATATCTCCACCTGTTGCATCACCCAAGGTACTCTCTGCAAAGGAATCAATAGTATTTATTTCAATATTTCCGCCAGCGCCGATGTTTACTAAACCACCTGTGGATAAACCTTCCAAATCATTGATCGCAAAAGTATTAATTATATCTGTTTTAATATCGCCGCCAGCATCTAATATGATATCTCCACCTGTTGCAGCACCAAAGCCAATTTCTACATTAGCATTAAGATTAGTCTCTACAAAAGAATCAATACTAGCTGTTGTAATGTTTCCGCCAGCCTTGATATTTATTGAACCCCCTGTAGCTATGTCAGCAAAATTTGAATTTTTACTGAAAGAACTAATTAAACCAGTGGTAACATTTTCTCCAGCATCTAATATGATATTTCCACCTATAGAATTACCAAAGTCACTTTGTGCAAAGGAATCAATATCAGTTGCTTCAATAGTACCACCAGCTTTAATATCTACTAAACCACCTCTAGCATCCCCTTCTCTACTGTTGGCAAAAGCACTAATTATACCTGTTGTAATATTGCCGCTAGCGTCTAATCTTACCTCTCCACCTCTGGCATTACCAGATTGAGTAGAGGCAGTAGAAATGACCTGTGTTGTGATATTCCCGCCAGATATTAACTCAACTCGACCACTTGTAGAAAACAAGCTAGCTACTGTGTCGATACTCGCAAGTGTGATATCACCTGTAGCACTCATTAGCACTGGTCCACCATAATCATTAATTCTAATATCACCATTGACAATAATATTTCCTGGTGATGATGAGTTATTACTCTGGGTGAAATCGGGTGGAGAATAATCTCCAAAATTAATTTGTTCTTCAAAATAAATTTCTTCTAATTCGCTGACACCTGCTCTTAAAATTAAAGTTTGCTTATCACCTAAAAATTTAGCATCATCTGAGCAAGAATTAAATTCAATACAAAAAGAACGAATGACCGAATCTAGTTCATTAATAGTAATGCCATCATTAACAGTGATACTTCCTGTTGATTCTACCTTGAGTGATGGACCTTCATAGCCATCAAATGTAACATCTCCATCAGCACTAATTATTGGGTCATAAAGACTAATAAATTTATTAGCTTGACCTTGAGTGTTGAGAATAGAAAAATTACCACCACTTGCAAAGTGTGCATCAAGGGAAATTTTGCCATCACTGACTAACGTTAAATTACCACCACTAACAAAAGGTGTTTTATCTAAATGATCAATCGTTAGAACATCAATACCTTGATTGCCTTGAATGTAAAGATTATTGCCAGCAATGGCAGTAAAAGCATTGGCAGCACTTTCACGAACTTTTACCGTATTTTCGGCTAATAAATTTAGATTAGCAGTAGTTAACAATTGGCTTTCTGGTAACGTTAAATTCCTGTTAGCGCTGAGGGTAGCAGTCTCAGCAGTGGCTTTTTTAACTACAACATCACCGTTCTCAACTCGTAAGCCCGAACCAGTCAGTTCTACCTCCCCGTTGCTATTAACTTGTAATGTGGAAGCATTACCACCACCACCACCTGTTAATAATTTAGCTAAAGAATTTTCTGATGGATTATTACTATTTAGGGGTTGAACTTCTAAGCTGAGAGGGTTTCCCGTCATGCTTAAGCGTAATAAGCTTGTTCCAGGTACAGCCACAACTGTGATATTACCACCTGGGGCTGAAAGTTCCCCGGTACTAGCGACAGTCCCACCTAATAAATTTAAATTACCTGATTGGACGGCAAGATTACCTTCGTTAATAATCGCACCTGCAACATTAGAATCAAAGGCAAAACTGTTCGGTGTGCCAAGTAATTGACTATAATTATTCTCGCCGCTAGCGTTAAACCAATTTTCACCGAAGCCGACGCGGTTAGCGGTTGTTGCTGTAAAGGAAGCCGGAACGTTCAAACTACTATTAGCACCAAAAATAATCCCTGCCGGATTGATTAAATATAAGTTGGAAATTCCGCCTGTAACTGTGATTAATCCATTAATTACGGAAGCGTCACCACCTGTGACACGCCCTAGAATGTTTTGAATCGATGGCTGAGATAGAAAATTAGCAGTTTGATTTACATCCAATCCAAACTTTGAGAAGCTATGAAATAAGTTTGTCTGATCACTACTTAACGTTCCGCCACTAATATCAATATTATTGCCTTCAGTCTGGATCACAGTCCCAGTACCATCTGGTGCAGGCGTAATTGATTGGGCTTGGGCTAGGTTGGGAAATAGACCAATGAATAAGGATAAATTACTAACAGCGAAAATTTTGATTTTGGGAATTAAACGTTTAGCTAGTTGAGTTACACGAGAATTTGTCTTGTTGGTTAAATTTCCAATTATTTGCAGAGACTGGCGACGTTGTTTAGCTTTAAGAACTGCTTGATGCGATCGCCTAATTTGTTCTTGTCGTTGTTGCCAAGATATGCTTTCTGCATGGGTGCGGTAGTAATAAAGTGGTTGATAAATATGCTGTACTTGGGCAACTTCAGAAAGTCGCAGACATAAATCGTAGTCTTCTGCTAATTCTAGCGATTCATCAATTCCACCTGCTAAGTCAAAAACTTCCCGACGTATCAACCGAAAGTGAAAGGTCATGAACTTGTTTAACAGTTCTTCTGTACTATAGGGAACAAGACAGCGATAACCGTAGCTAAGAACTGTGCTGTGTTGATCTATATCTAAATAATCAGTATAAACCCAACCGATGTCTGGTTTTGCATCCAATACGCCTGCGGTTTCTGCCAATGCTTTGGGATGTAGCAAATCATCACTATCCACCAAACCCAGATAAGGGGCATTAGTTTGAGCGATCGCTTTCTTTAAAGCCAATCCTCGCCCTAAATATGCTGCGGCTACTACCTTGACTCGGCGATCGCGCTGGGCATACTCGCGGGCAATTTCTAGCGAACTATCTGTAGAACCATCATCCCAAATCAATAGCTCAAAATCACCCCTCGTTTGAGCTAATATACTGTCAATAGCAGCTTTGAGGTAACGTTCTCGATTGTAAACAGTAATGATCAGAGAAATTGCTGGTTGCATAATATGTTTTAATAACAATAAAAAACTCAAAGGTAAAATACTGAAGCCACAGGAATCTACTGTACTGTCTCAGACTAAATATACTGTACTATTTAGGGTATGCAAATCCTGATTGTATCGAACATAACCGTAGATTTTGGTATATTTTATTATTATTTGCTACTTAATAATTAAATTGTTATATAAATTAACAAAAATTTATAGTTAATCATTAAGATGAAATACTTCTTCGCTCAAACTAAGAAAAGACAACAAATATCTCAAAGCGGCGATTACACCATGACATCTGATATCTGTTTAAAAACAAGCATCTTCGTAAATCAAATCAAAAAAAGCAGCATAACTTGGGGCTTAACTTTAAGTTTTTTACTGATAAATTCCTTTATTCCCACAAGTTTATTAGCTAAAGAAAATTTAGAAATAGAAGATTTTGATTACTGGAAAAGTTTATGTAAGCTGCTGGGCGAAGAAAAGGAATTTGCCGAAGCGATCACCGCTTGCAATCAAGCAATTTCTCTAAAGCCAGAAGACCCAGAAATTTGGGTAGAACGAACTGAGATTTTGGTGCAACAAGCAAAGTATACAGAAGCTTTAGTCTCAGCTGATCGGGCTTTACGCCTCCAATCTACATATTCTCTAGCTTTAGCCCAACGCTGTCAAGCATTATTAAATTTGGGGAAATATGAAGAGGCCGTCGCTGCTTGTGATTTAGCCCTGAGATCAGATCAGAATTGGGGAACTAATACAGCCGTATTGGCGTGGTACAATAGGGGGTTAGCACAAAATAAACTAGGGCAATTTACCGAAGCGATCGCCTCATTTAATCGTGCTTTAGTGATTAATCCCGAAAATTCTTTAGCTTTAGTGGGTAACTGTCAAGCCTTAGCTAAATTGGGCAAATTTGCCGAAGCAATTAACGCTTGTGACTTGGCTATTACAACGAATAAAAATTGGGGTAATTCATCCCCTGCTATTGCATGGTTTCATAAAGGATTAGCGCAAAAGCAGAATGGACAACTTCCAGCAGCAATTACCTCATTTGATCAAGCCATAGCAACTAATCCTCAAGATGCTGATATTTGGCTAGAACATGGTATAGCCTTATCTTTAGTGGAAAAAATTGCACAAGCAAGTGTGTCTTATGAATTTGCTGTCAAACTAAATCCCAATTATTCTTTAGCTTTGGCACATCAAAGTGCAAACCTCAACAAACTAGGCAAACACGAAGAAGCCCAAAAAGCTAGTGAAGCTGCCATCCAAGGAGATAATAGATGGGGTAACATGAGTCCAGCTTTAGCTTGGGAACAACGGGGAATTGCTGTGGCGGGATTGGGTAATTATGAAGAAGGATTGACTTCTCTAGAAAGGGCGATCGCACTGAATCCTAACTACGCTGAAGCTTGGAATAATCGGGCGGTAACTCAATGGTATTTAGGCAGATATTCTGAAGCACTTACTAGTAGCGATCGCGCCACAGAACTGAATCCTCAATATACTCAAGCTTGGTTTAATAAAGGCAGGATGCTGCGGACATTAAAACGCTATCCCGCAGCACTAGCAGCTTACGATAAAGCTTTAGAAAATAGTAGTCAAATCATGGATAAATTGCTGTTAGCAAATATTTGGGCTAACCGCAGTGTCGTATTATGGAATTTGTCGAGAAATCAAGAAGCATTAGTTTCAGTTGATCGGGCAATTGGCATCAATCCTGAATTATCCCAAGCATGGTATAACCGAGGTGTAGTGTTATTAGATTTAAAACGGTATTCTGAAGCAATTATCGCTTACAATCGTGCGAGTAGTTTGACTCCAGATAACGCCAATATATTAGTTGGTCAAGGAATAGCCTTGTTAAAAGTGGGTAGAATTGCCGAGGCGATCGCTAGTTTTGAAAAAACCTTAGAACTTGATCCGGAAAATACCTTGGCGCAAGCCAATCAAGATATTGCCCAAAAGCGTTTATTAGAATTAGAAAAACAAAATTCCAAGTAAATAATCATGGACTACTTCAGTCGGGTGGGTATATAGCAATTCCCATTTAAGTGATTTAAGTGAGGTATAAGTAGTAATAATTAAACGCAGATGGACGCAGATAAACGCAGATAATTGTGTAGTTTATTAGACTATCTTTGTTTTTTATCCCCCCCTGCTCCCTGCTCCCCTGCCTACCTCAGCAATGGAATATTTTTTTAATTGCAAGTCCCTAGCTCTGGGGGCATGGCTGCGCTAAAGCACCAGCGTCACATATTCTGCAACACCCGCCGGATAGTTTCAGATGGCACTTCATCAGTAACTGTCACTGCACCCATTTGAGTTGGTAAAACAAACCTCACCTTCCCGGCTTTGACTTTTTTATCTAGTTGCAACGCATCAATAATCGCTTCAATATCTATACCTTCAGGTAGTTGAGTGGGTAAACCCGCCTTTTGAATTAGGGCATTTTGTCGTTCTGTCTTTTCCCGTTGCCACATTCCCAGTTCTACCGCAATCTGTCCGGATGCTACCATGCCAATAGCCACAGCTTCACCATGTTTGAGTAAACGATAACCCGTTAAGCTTTCCACTGCGTGACCAATGGTGTGTCCATAGTTGAGAATCGCGCGTAGTCCGCCTTCCTTTTCATCCTGACTGACCACATCAGCTTTAGCTTGACAAGAGCGTGTTAATATGTATTCGATAAATTCCGGTTTGATATAGCGGAGTTGATTTAAATGTTTACTTCCTTCCATTTCGGCAAATAATTCGGCATCCCAAATTACACCGTATTTAATCACCTCAGCCATACCGGCGCGAAATTCACGCATAGGGAGAGTTTTTAGAGTTTCTGGGCTAATTAATACCAACCGTGGTTGATGAAACGCCCCAATCAAATTTTTGCCCTGGGGATGATTTACACCAGTTTTGCCACCAATTGCTGAATCTACCATTGCTAACAGCGTGGTAGGTACTTGTACAACATTAATCCCTCGTAGCCAGGTAGCGGCAGCAAAGCCAGTCATATCGCCAATTACACCTCCCCCCAAGGCTACCATTGTCGAAGAACGTTCTAGGCGGTTTTCTAAAGCAATATCGTAGAGTTTCTGGATAGAGTTGAGAGTTTTGTAGCGTTCCCCAGGTGGGAGGTTGTAACTAGCTACTTCAAAACCAGCCGATGTCAGAGATGCTATAGCTTTTTCGCCGTAATGCTTAAAAATACTGGGATTAGAAACAACCAAAACCTTTTTGCCTAGTTTTAGACTAGCCATTTTTTCGCCTAGCTGGTCTAAGCTTGAAGGTGCGATCGCAATGTCATAAGCCTGCTGAGGTAGATTTACATTAATTACAGAAGTCATTTCCCAAACCCAAATAAGCGCCCGTGGGCTGTATTCTATCGCAATGTGGGGAGAGGGGAGAAAGTCCGGAGATCAGGAAACATTTTCTACTCTCATTCTCAATGCCCCATTCCCCATTCCCCATCCCCCGTGATTCAATAGATTAGTTAAGTATTGTGGAGAAAGGAAAATGTTTGGAGTCATAGCTTATATTGGCTTTTTGGCAATCTTTATGGGCGTAGCCGTAGGTCTGCTGTTTGGTTTACGTTCCGCTAAGATTATTTAACGCCTCAAAATCTCCCTTCTCCTTACCTTCGCGTAGCGTCTCCCTTTGGGAGAAGGAGAGGGGCTGGGGGTGAGGTTCAATATTTTAATCCTCAAGGGCGTAATCACCTGCGCCCCGGAAGTATTTAGGAAAAACGTATCGCTAAAGCGTTCGCGTAGCGTGCCGTAGGCTTTACGCGTAGTGTGCGCGCAGCGCATACCACAGAGGCACAGAGTACACTGAGGTATAGGAGTTTGAGAGGCTTCGCCGTTAGCGTTAGCCGAACGGTTGTTTGCGTAAGTCCTAAAGTGGTTATTATGAATATTTTCTGACAAAAAAGTTTCTCCTCTCACTAGTGCTAAGAGAATAATTTATTGCCAAGACAGCGTTTCAGGTCTTATCCCTTTTCCAGAGAAGCTAGAGAGACTAAGACAAAGTTTTATATTGTGTCTAATCTCACAAAATTTACTTATCAATCAAGTATATTTAAATATAAAAATAATTGCGGTTTTTAAGTGTAAAAAAATAAACTTGACCAAAAGACTAAAATTTGGGTATAGCTTCCGCAATTAATCTGTGTAACACTAGGAAGCTACCTCAAGCTATTTCCCTTTTGGGGAATAAATTTTCAAATTAACGGGAGGTCAGGCAATGGCTATCGCCACCATTAATCCCGCCACTGGGGAGACAATCAAAATCTTTGAGCCACTCAAGGATGCAGAGATTCCCTCTAAACTGGATTTGGCTGGTCAGACTTTTGAACAGTACCGCAAGACGAGTTTTTCTCAGCGATCGCAATGGCTAGAAAAAGCTGCAATAATTTTACAGCAAGAAAAAGCCGATTTGGCTAAAATAATGACCCTGGAAATGGGTAAGCCTTATAAAGCAGCGATCGCAGAAGTCGAAAAATGCGCCCTGGTTTGTAACTATTACGCCGAACACGCACCAAGTTTCCTGGCTGATGTGCCAATCAAAACCGATGCTAGCCATAGTTTTGTGCGCTATGACCCAATGGGCGTAATTTTGGCTGTAATGCCGTGGAATTTCCCCTTCTGGCAAGTATTTCGTTTTGCCGCCCCAACGCTGATGGCGGGTAATGTCGGCTTACTTAAACACGCTTCCAATGTGCCGCAGTGCGCCTTAGCAATTGCAGATATTATCCATCGGGCTGGTTTTCCTGAAGGCGCTTTTCAAACACTGTTAATCGGTGCGGCTAAAGTTGCCGATATCATGGCTGATGACCGGGTAAAAGCTGCTACCTTAACCGGAAGCGAACCCGCAGGTGCATCTCTCGCCTCTGTTGCTGGTAAACAAATTAAAAAAACTGTTTTAGAATTGGGAGGCAGCGACCCGTTTATTGTTTTAGAAAGTGCTGATTTAGAGACAGCAGTTGCTACAGCTACTTCCGCCCGGATGTTGAATAATGGGCAATCATGTATAGCCGCAAAACGGTTTATTATTGCAGAAGCGATCGCACCTAAATTTGAAAAGCTACTTTTAGATAAATTTCAGGCGCTGAAAGTCGGCGATCCCATGCAACCAGATACTGATTTAGGGCCACTCGCTACCCCTGATCTTCTCAAAGATTTACACCAACAAGTAGAAACTGCTGTGAAAAGTGGCGGTAAAGTCCTCACTGGTGGACATCCTTTAGCAGATCGTCCCGGTAACTTTTACCCGCCGACGATTATTACAGATATTCCTTTAGATAGTGCGATCGCACAGGAAGAATTTTTTGGTCCAGTGGCATTATTATTCCGTGTACCAGATATTAATGCAGCGATTCAATTAGCTAATGCTACACCTTTTGGCTTAGGTGCAAGTGCTTGGACAAATAACGACCAAGAACGCGATCGCTTGATCTCTGAAATCGAAGCAGGTGCTGTATTTATCAACAGCATGGTTAAATCTGATCCCCGCTTACCCTTTGGTGGCATTAAGCGTTCTGGATACGGCAGAGAATTGAGTATTCAAGGCATACATGAGTTCGTCAATCTCAAAACCGTCTGGGTGCAGTAGGGTGGGTTAGGCGGCTAAAAAACTGTATAAAACACGAAAAAAATTACTTGCGCCGTAACCCACCATTGCCCTGATTTATGGCTTTTATAAAACACGAAAAAAATTACTTGCGCCGTAACCCACCATCACCCTGATTTATAACCAGTGAGGAAATAAGATGAATACAGCTGAATTATTGGTGCAGTGTCTGGAAAATGAAGGAGTGCAATATGTTTTTGGTCTTCCAGGTGAAGAAAACCTGCACGTTTTAGAAGCCCTGAAACATTCTTCCATTAAATTTATTACTACTCGTCATGAACAAGGTGCAGCATTCATGGCGGATGTTTACGGACGTTTGACTGGAAAAGCCGGAGTCTGCCTTTCTACTCTTGGCCCTGGGGCTACAAACTTAATGACTGGAGTCGCAGATGCTAACCTAGATGGTGCGCCCTTAGTAGCAATTACAGGTCAAGTGGGAACAGATAGAATGCACATCGAATCCCATCAATATTTGGATTTGGTGGCAATGTTTGCCCCAGTTACTAAGTGGAATAAACAGATTGTTCGCCCCAGTATTACACCAGAAGTAGTACGCAAAGCCTTCAAGCGATCGCAAACTGAAAAACCCGGTGCAGTTCACATCGATTTACCAGAAAATATTGCTGCTATGCCTGTAGAAGGTAAGCCATTGCGAAAGGATAACATCGAAAAAAGCTATGCTTCCTTTGCTTGTATTCGCGCAGCTGCGGCAGCAATTTCTCAAGCCGTTAACCCCATTATTTTAGTAGGTAATGGCGCAATTCGCGCTCAAGCCAGTGATGCAGTGACGCAATTTGCCACCCAAATGAATATGCCTGTGGCTAATACATTTATGGGTAAAGGCGTAATTCCTTATACTCATCCCTTGGCTTTATGGTCAGTAGGATTACAGCAACGAGATTTTATTACCTGTGGCTTTGATCATGCAGATTTGGTAATTGCTATTGGCTACGATTTAATTGAATTTTCCCCGAAAAAATGGAATCCTGAAGGCAATATTCCGATTATTCATATTGCAGCAACTTCGGCGGAAATTGACAGCAGCTATATTCCTAACGTCGAAGTAATAGGGGATATTTCCGATTCCCTGAATGAAATTTTAAAATTGGCAGATAGACAAAGTAAACCCAATCCCTATGCTATTAGCTTGCGGGAAAATATTCGTGCTGATTACGAACAGTATGCTAACGATGATGGATTTCCCATTAAACCGCAAAAATTAATTTATGATTTACGGCAGGTAATGGGGCCAGATGATATCGTCATTTCTGATGTTGGCGCACATAAAATGTGGATTGCTAGACATTATCACAGCCACAGTCCCAACACTTGCTTAATTTCCAACGGTTTCGCTGCAATGGGAATTGCGATTCCTGGTGCTTTAGCAGCAAAACTGGTTTCTCCTCACCGTAAAGTTGTAGCAGCAACTGGCGACGGTGGTTTTATGATGAATTGTCAGGAATTAGAAACAGCCTTGCGAGTTGGTACTCCCTTTGTCACCTTAATTTTTAACGATGGTGGCTATGGGTTAATTGAATGGAAACAAGAAAATCAATTTGGTAAAGGTAACTCATCCTTTGTGCATTTTGGTAATCCTGATTTTGTCAAACTAGCCGAAAGCATGGGTTTAAAAGGTTACAGAGTAGAATCTGCGACAGACTTAATCCCCATACTTAAAGAAGCCCTTGCCCAGGATGTACCTGCTGTTATAGATTGTCCTGTAGACTACCGCGAAAATCACCGCTTTAGCCAAAAAGCTGGCGAATTAAACTGCGAAGCTTAAATTGATTCTTGGCGTGATCAGACTAACCTAGTGCATCAATAAAAAACATTTATAGACGTTTAATTCCATCCAAATTAATGCACTATTTGAACTCGATCACGCCACCACAGTAGTTAAACTGTTGCTTGACTTTTGACTTTTGACTTTTGACTTACGCGTAGCGGCGTTAGTCTTCATCCAGTGCCGGAAAAGCCTCCTCAAACCGCCACAAATCATCTTTATTATTGAGAAACCAAACTCTAGTTTCAGGAGTTAATTGACTCCAAATAACATCACCAGGAATATGGGGAGAAGCATATTGATAGTGCAAACCCAGGTCTTTGAGATTTTGTTCTACATCTTTAGGAATACCAAAATCTTGCCAGTTAACCTCTATCTGTCTAATTGTAACTCCCGCAGCCGGGTCAAAAATTAACTGAGCTGCTCTAATTAAATCAGCAAAATGTTTTGGTTTCAGACTAGCTATCTGCTGAATTTGGATTGATTCGTTATGCTCTTGAGACATTGTGACTGAATTGGGTAAAAATTGTTCATTTCTTGAAACTATTCGCAGAGATTTTGACCCCAATGCCCCTATTTTAGCGCAGAGCCTTAAACCTGGATAATTTGCCTAAAAATTAAGTATTATTTCTATGACGGTAAATTTATTTTTATAAATTATCTTACTTATTCTGCACATTGAGAGTAATAATTTATTCATAAGATAATCAATTTTGATAAAAACTGTTGTGTCATGGCTAACATCCCCTATTAGTAAATATTTGACTAATGGTAGATGAAAGTGATCAGCTTAATTGGAGGTAATAACAATGATGGCAATATTTTGGTTTGCAGTTTGCTGTTTTCTTTGGCTCATTGGTTTAAGTTTGTTGGCAGAAATTTGGTTCTACGAAGAAGAAGAACAAATGTAATCAAACTAAATTAAGACTTGTAGCCCTGTTGAAGATAGAGTGAAAAGTGGAATATGTTCAGGAGGTAACTATGGCGCGTAAACGCTTAATTATTGAGATGGGTATGGGAATAGATCAACACGGACAGGAACCCACCGTAGCAGCAGCAAGAGCGGTGCGTAATGCGATCGCACACAACGCCTTACCCGGTGTTTGGGAAGTCGCCGGTTTGAACGATCCCAATGAAATGATTGTAGAAGTACAGGTAGCTGTTCCTTATCCCGAACAAGTCAAAGAAGAAGAAGTTCTAGCCGTACTACCCTTTGGGCGAAAAACCTTAACCGTAGAATCTGGGGGAATGGTAGTACAAGGAAAAGCGATCGCCTCACTCAACGACAAAAATGATGAAATGTTGATAGCCGTCGCATCTGTGACAGTTTTGATTGAAACTTAAGCATATAGCCTCACTAACCCCCGTGAGGCTAATTCATTCAGCTTCATTCTTTAATTCTTCTGGCAATAACTGATCCAGCTTACACTCAATAGCCGAGAGTTTCTTCAAAATAGTGGGGCGATCGCCATCCAAAGAAACCAACAAATTAGCAATAGACTCCTGTATATTACTCAACTTTGCCACAGCATTCTGGAGTTGTACCATACCCTCCCGCAATTCTTGTCGTTCCTCACGAGCATCAGCAATTTCATCCAACATCGCCTGAACAGTTTTAGCATTACTCTCCATTAACTGTTTAATTTCCTTATCAGTCATAGCGATCGCACATAGAGATTAGTATTACTACCTATCATAAAAGCAAACGTCACCCCCATCGAAACCCAGCCAAAAACTCTCCGCGTACCTCTGCGTTACCTCCGCGCCCCTTTGCGTTAAAATCCTCCCCTCCTACATCCTCTCCAAAACCCGAATCCCCAGCAAATCCAAACCCAACCGCAAAGTTCTAGCAGTCAAATCACACAAAACCAAACGGGAAGTCCGCAAAGGTTCCTCAGCCTCAAGCACCCGTACCCCCTGATTACGGTCATAAAACTGATTAAACTTCTTACTCAACTCATACAAATATTCACATAAACGATTAGGTAGCAACTCCTGCTCAACACTACTAATCACCCCATCCAATTGCAGTAAATACTTAGCCAAAGCCAACTCCGTCTCATGCTGCAAAAGCACCTTCACATTCTCACCCAACTCAGCAAAATTAATCCCACCCTTGCGGCTAATTCCCTGAATCCGTGCATAAGCGTACAGCATATAGGGCGCAGTATTCCCCTTCAGATCCAGCATTTTATCGTAGCTGAAAATATAATCACTAGTACGATTTTGGCTTAAATCAGCATATTTAACCGCACTGATACCAACTACCTCAGCAACTTCACTAATAAATTCTTCAGTCTCTGCTCGTTCTTCTTCCTTTAATCTAGCTTCTAAATCTGCACGGGCGCGAATCACAGCTTCATCTAATAAATCCCGCAACCTGACAGTATCACCAGAACGAGTTTTAAATTTTTTCCCATCTTCCCCTAATACCAAACCAAAGGGAACATGAACCAGTTCTACATCATCAGGAACCCATCTGGCTTTACGTGCGACTTGGAAAAATTGAGCAAAATGGTTACTTTGTCCAGAATCAGTTACATAAATTATCCGTTTAGCTTTATCTTGCTGAATCCGGTAACGCAAAGCTGCTAAATCTGTCGTCGCGTAATTATAACCACCATCTGATTTCTGCACAATTAAAGGCATAGGTTCGCCTTCCCGGTTAGTAAAACCTTCCAGGAAAACCACCTGTGCGCCTTGATTTTCCACCAGTAACCCAGATTTTGCCAAATCTTCCACCACTGAGGGAAGTAGAGGATTATAGAAAGATTCCCCGCGTTCAATGACTTGCACATCCAGCAAATCATAAATTACCTGAAACTCCTTCCTTGACTGTTCGCATAACAGTTTCCAAGCATGAAGAGTATCTTCAGCACCTGCTTGTAATCTCACGACTTCCCGTCGCGCCGTCTCTTGAAAAGTCTCATCTTCATCAAAGCGCTGTTTAGCTTTGCGGTAGAAACTGACTAAATCTCCAATATCTAAAGCGTTAGCAGTAGTTAAGGCTTCTGGGTAAACTTCGCGCAAGTAGGTAATTAACATCCCAAACTGCGTACCCCAATCACCGACGTGATTTAACCGCAGCACATCATGTCCCTGAAATTCCAAAATCCGGGCGATGGAATCACCAATAATCGTAGAACGCAAATGTCCCACGTGCATTTCCTTAGCAATATTCGGACTAGAGAAATCCACAATTTCTCGTTTTGGCGCTTCCGTCTTGGGAACTCCTAACCTAGAATCCGCCTGAATAGCGTTGAGTTGTGCTTCTAAGTATGCAATTTTGAGTTTAAGATTAATAAAACCAGGCCCAGCTATCTCTGGTGTTTCGCAAAAATCAGATACATCTAGTTTCTCAACAATAGCAGAGGCGATCGCCCTTGGTTGCTGTCCCAACTTTTTACTGAGGGATAAAGCCACGTTCGCCTGATAATCACCAAATTTAGGATTACTCGCAGTCACCAACATTGGATCTACTCCGGCGTACTCATCGCCAAAAGCAGCCACCAAAGCCTGCTCAAGTTTAAGTTTTAATTGTTCTTGTGTAACGTTCATATATAAATGTTATCTGTTTGTGCAAGGCTATAGCCTGCCTAATAGTGAGATATTCTCAAAGGCTCAATTATTTTAGCTTTAAAATCTAGTTACATACAGCTATTAATACTAAAACTCTTGTGGGGGAGGGCAAGGACTGCCCGCCTTAGTGTAAGACAAAAATCACATACACCAGAGGAGTTTAGTGTAACATAGCCCAAAAGTGACCTAATTTGAGAGTTAATACTGAAGATAATGAAATAAAACAATCGTCTATGTGAGTCCAATATTCTTGATTTCTAACTTCAACGTATAGCTTGTGTAGATGATGGTTCACCATAGACTATTTCTCTAGCCCAATGTTCACAGTTATAGCGCAATATATTCCATAGAGGATCTTTAGCAGTGAGGATTTTTTCTTTTGACTGCTGAATACGCTCTTCAATTTGGATATCGGAAACTTTTTCAGGATGCTCTTTTTCGGGACGTTCTTTAAAAAGCCAATTAGGTGTGTAGGGAGCAAAATGAACATATCCAATTCCCACACTGACAATTTTACCTTCTGGTTTCACTGTCTCACCTGTAAAAAAGTGTGCAACCCTATAACCATTTGGAGTTGCTCTTACAACACCGTAGTGTTCATAAGACCTATCTTTCTCATCTTTACAAGGATACACAACCAAATCATTAGGACGGATGACATTTCCGTTATTATCACAAATATCAGGTTCTCTGTCCAGAAGTATAATTAGCTGTGACAGTCTGGCTAACTGAGGGTCTATTATTTTTAATAAAGGTTCAGACCATCTCCGGTTATAATCACCTACTTTTTTTTGAATTTCTTGATATATTTCCAATACCCAACTCTGATGATTTTGCAATCTTTTAACTGCTTGAAAATGCCAATTAATATTAACCTGTTCAAACTTTATTTCAAATTCTATTTCTAGAAGTTCAGCTATGACTTGACACGTATTAATAATACTTGTATCTCTGGTATGATTACAAATTTGAGTGATTGCTTTTTTTACAGTATCACCATCATATAAACGATCCTGTAAATTAGAAAATAATCGGAGAATTTCAGAAGGATTTGGGTGCATTGACATCGACCTTATTATTTAAATTTTTAGACTCCTTTTTCTCCGTCTTTTCATTCAGCTTATCCTCAACATAACTCTCGAATGCGTTCAAAGCTATTTTTGATGACGAGATAGCAATCCCTGAACCAACTGATTTAGAACCATCTTTAATAGACATATATTTTTCCTCCAGCGTAAAAACAATGTGTTAAATTTAAAGGCTAATTTACACTTTAATTCAATATTAATATTCAAGTAATCAGCCTAATTACAGAGAAGCTTAACAACTTTTTATACTAACATAACAAGTGACAACTGGCAATTTGGTGAGTAGACCATAAAATCATAGACTGGTCGCACCAAGAAACGGAATTTTGAGACTTCACCCTCGAAATCCTCATTCTCTCTGCGCCTCTGCGCCTCTGCGTGAAATAAATCTTGCTCGCCAATGATCCCAATTTTCCAGTGAGATGATCAGCCTAAACTTTAAACTGTAATCCTCATACTCAAATCCAACCATTTCGACTGAGTAATCGGCGCACTACTAGATATATAGTCAAGCCCAGTCTCAGCCACAGCGCGAATCGTCTCCAAAGTCACATTTCCCGAAGCCTCAATCTTCACCCTACTATCCTGCTGACGAATCAACTGCACAGCCTGACGCATCATATCCACAGGCATATTATCCAACATAATAATATCCGCTTTATGCTCTAAAGCTACTTTCACCTGATCCAAACTTTCCGTCTCCACCTCAATAGTCATAGGAAAAGGAATCCGAGAACGAATCCGGGTAATGGCTTCTGCAATACCACCAGCCGCCGCAATATGATTATCCTTAATCATCACCGCATCATCCAAACCCATCCGGTGATTCATCGCCCCACCTACAGCCGTCGCGTACTTTTGCAAAAGTCTCAACCCTGGCGTAGTCTTGCGCGTATCCACCAACTGAGCAGGTAAATCCGCTATTTGCTCTACATATATATGTGTGAGCGTAGCAATTCCACTCAAACCCATAGCCAAATTCAGCGCCACCCTTTCTCCCATCAGCAACGCATCAAGGGAACCATGAATTTCTGCTATGACCTGTCCCGGCTCACATTTTGCACCGTCAGCCACAACAGCCTCAAAACGTACTTTCTCATTTAAAAGCTCAAACACCCTAGCTGCAACGGGTAAGCCAGCAATTATTCCTGGTGCTTTAGCCACCCATTTAGCTGTTCCTGGCGTGACATCTTCCGATAATAGACTATTTGTAGTGCGATCGCCCCGACCAATATCTTCCAGCAACCAGCCACGCAGTAAAGGATCTAGAACTACCCAAGGCGGTAAAACACCAAATTTACTCACAATTTAATTACTATCTTTTTAATTTCCAAGAATACTATATCCTAAAATCCCTACCCCATAAGGCTTTCAGAGGCATGAAAAAATAGATTCAAAATAAATTGAAAAAACAGTTGACAAAGATAGGAGCGCTCGTTATATTAGATAAG
>NZ_CAWUDG010000029.1:0-47176 GCF_963920885.1 Anabaena sp. CCY 0017
TCTTGGCGAGTTTTACACTGTCGCTATTTGGCGATATTTAAAACAGCTGATTAATCGCCTGTGTATAACATTGGAACAGGAATTTACGTTAAGTTCAAGATGCCTGCTGTCACTGAGTTTTAGTCTTCGCTCTAAAATTTGTCTATTCCTGTGATAAAGATTGTTATCACAAGAAAAATACGCTCAAAGCCTTAATTCACGGTGAGAATGAGGCATTGAAGAAGGTATAAATTTTATCGTTATCACAAGAATTAGCCGTTAGCGTACATTTTGGATCTAATGCTACTCGCACGCGAAAGCCTAAAATAAATTTATGGCTCTTCCGTACCTGTTATGCTAAATACGTATGCAAATAAGCTTGAACCCCTTGTTGGGCAATAATAACAGGCTTTATTATTAACGTTTGAGTCTTGGCGCTAAAATGGAGGATGTAACCGCCTTTAAGCCTTGATTTTTAAGAAAAATTCTAGGGTTTAATGAAAACTTCAGCATAACACCTACCGAAGAACTAAATTATACAATAAAATAATACAAGCATAAAAATTTTTAATCAAATGAATGTAAATAATGAAAATCTTGCCCAAAAGCTAAGTCGGGGGGCTAAAAATTCAAGCCTTTTTCCTAATCTCGAAATTTTAGGAAGTTACTGTGACTTTTCACAAGCTGTAGTCATAGATTACATGGATGAGACAAAATTTGATCAACTGATAAGACTCATAGAAAATTATCATACAAAAACTCAAACTAAAGATTTTTATTATATAGATAACGAATATACATTAGTTGATCAATTTTTCTCGACTTGTATTCACGAATTAACCCACTGGCTAGACCATACATCCACCTTATGGGGTCAAAAACATTTAATTCTGACCTACAATGCTATCAATGCCTGGACAAATCATAAAGAAGATGATTTTTGGAGAATTGTTAAGCACAATTCAGCAAGACGTAGAGCAAGATTATCTACTTACTATACTGAGAACTATAAAGGTATAAAAATTTTTTCAAGTAAAGACCCTTGGCAATACGAGTATAGTTGTGGTGTTGAGTTTGGTGCAGATGGAAAACCTCAAGAAGAGAGACCTATTATTTTTACTAGATTTTCTAGTTCGTCTAATGAACCTCTGATTCGCATTCCTTTTAGTGTTGCTTCTCTAACAGAAACTAATGCGAAAAATGCTGAATTTATAGTTAATGCTCAATCTTTGGCGTTACTAAGTGAAGAATGTCGAGTAATTGAATCTTCATTGTATTCAAACAGGATTAAAGAAAGTTTATATAATCCCCAACTTGCCATTTATTCAGTTGCCTCTCACCATTTAGCTAATAAATTACAAATCTTTGATATACATATAGCCTATAAATTTGCTTCTGCTTTATCTATTCTTTGCTTAAATCTTCCTAGTAAATTATTTGATTCTCTCAAAATTCCCGAAGATTTTAGTTCTTTTTTTGAGCGAACACAAGCATTTAAAAAACTCAGTGACCCTGGATTTGCCTATTTTACTATTACTTGGAACGCACCAAAGTATCAAGAAGGTTTGTCAGTAGAATCCTGGCTTGAAGAAGCAGTAAAATTATCTGGACTTCCTAGTTTAGATGAAATTAATAAATTTGTATTATTAGAAATGAAAGAATTAGAAGAAACAATATTAAATGGTAAATATGTAGATAAGCTTAAAAGCTTACTAGCAATAGGAAGAAGTAATTATACCAAAAGAGGAATTTATGGCAAGGAAGTTTTATCATTTCAAAATTTATTTACAACAGATATAGAACTACCTTTAATTTTACTAGGAGATGAAAACATAATTCCAATTTCTAGAAAAAATGATCCAAGTCAAGCACAGGAAATGAAAACATGGATAAATGAAGCACTTGATTTTGAGAATGCTATTAATACTTTTTTAGAAGCTTGTCGTTATTAGAAACTTTGTAAATTTTGATTAATACGCTGTTGTTTGTGTTGAGACTTCAAATTCAGTAAAAACTTTGGCTTGCTCTAAGACAAGTTCCATAGCTAGTGCCTCCATATCGGGGGGATAACCATATTGTCGGAGCAGCCTTTTGACTGCAACTTTCATTCGGGAACGGACACTTTCTTTGAGATTCCAGTCAATAGAAGCATTTTTACGAATGCGGTCTACTAGCACGATCGCTAATTCTCGCAGTTTATCAACACCCATTACATCCTGTGAGCGTAAATTGATTGACGGCGAGAAATTCGTTATTTTCGGGGTGTTCCCAGTCAATCAGCCAAACTGGTTCGCCTCTGGTTTCGCCGTTTTTTTGATATTCAACGGTGATGCCTTCTGTGAGGTATTTATGGAATATTTCGTTGTTGTTGAATAGGTCACTACTGGCGATATTAAATATTTCCCGTTGTGCCTGATATAGGGCATCATGGGGATTTTTCGGGTTAAGTCGTGATATTGCCTGTGGGAGTCTATCTTTTAAAACCACTTCACCGAAGCTTTCTCGCTCTTGGTTTCTACCTTCTGGTTGGATATCGTAGCCGTTGCAGTAGCTATAACCGAGGGTTTGCAGGAGTTGAAGTTGATATTGTTCGATTTCGTCTTCGGTGAGGGTAGATTTCATACATCCCAAGGGTTGATGATCTTAATTTGGCAGTCTGCGAAGTCCCCAACATTTCGAGTGGCGATTTCTGCGTGATTCGCTAGACAAATAGCAGCAATTTGGGCATCAGCTTGAGAAATAGGCTTGCCAATTTTCTTTCTATGAGCGGCGATTTCCGCAAAACATACAGCCGCTTTTCCCTCAAATACGAGAATCTGTCCAACAAATTCTTCATTAAACATAGCTTGGGCTGCTGCTCTTAAGGCTTGGCTACGTTTACCATCGGGTAAAATGGCGATGCCATAGAGAATTTCGGCTTGGGTTATGCTGGTTATAAATAAGTTTTCTCTTGGCTGTGTGGCAACCCAATTTTTAACCTTTCTTGAACCTTGGGGCTTCATGAGTTCAGATAATACGTTGGTATCGAGAACAATTTTCATGTTTCGGTTGCTTCAAAACTAGGGGCTGTTCTCATGGGTTCTCTGGTGATTTCGGGTAGTTCAAAATCACCAAGGTTTGCAAAGCGTTGTTCTATGGCTGCGGCCAGGTTAATTTTAGGTGATAGTTCTGAGGCTAATACACTTTGAAGTATGGCTTTGATTTCGGCTTCGATGGTGTGTCCGTGTTGAGCGGCGCGTTCTTCCAAAAGTTTGGTTATATCTGGTTCTAGCTGGTGAATGGTGATATTAGACATAGCAATTTGGTAAATGAGTTAATTAATTATAATTTCATTTTTGTATGGTGTCTTCAGTGAAAGTTTTTATAGGTTATTCCTTGACGCGGAGTTGACCACTCATTAGTTTAGGTAATACAGAATCACGGGGTTTAGTTAGGGTTTGAATTTGATAAGTATTATTTTCAGTTTTTGAATTTAATATTTCAACAAGCCGTGCATATTTACATAGTATTTTTGACTCTGGAATCAAAATAGAAATGTTGCCAAGAGCCTGTATAGTTAGAGCCTTTTGAGTGCTTACAATAGTATTTTGTTTGATTTTAGTTTGGTTTGAATCTGATTTAAGCCAGTAGTAGATAACAACACCACTAAACCCATTCTTGAAATTCTTTCCCCATGTGAGATTTCCATCTTTAAAATAGAACTCATCATTTTTTCTAACAAGATAAGGGATACCGATTGTCCCAACAGAAGTAAGTAAGATTTCTCCAACTTTTGGGACTTCAAATTTGGTTTTTATTTCATGAAACCTTTCCTCAGAAATATATAATTCAGTGGTCACATTTTGTCCAGCATGAAGTTCTATAATTTCTTTCGATTTGTGTGTTGATATTCTTGTCTAGGTTATTTACGGACTTGAATCGTGATTCACTCTCAACGAATTACACTGACTCTCAAAATTTTTGACATCAAACCCGGAAATATCAAACAGCGATAATTGCCCGACTGAAATATTCCCCTTACCACCCTGATGGTAGCTTAAATGACAAGGAGATTATATAGACAACAACAACCTATTCTACAACGTAGAAATAACAACAACAACAGCCCTAATTTTTGCGTTAGGGTAGAAACAACTTAATTTCCACAACGTAGAAAATGATCAAGGTAGAATGGGCGACATCCCCTCACACAGAGTCACGATTTAGCTGTGTCTTCGACCCTGAAACTTGCCTACCCATAGAGCCAATCCAAAGGTTTTTGAACTATTGTAGAAAGCGACAATTAGCAACTAACACAGTCAGTACATACGCTTATCGACTGGTAGACTTTTGGCGCTGGCTAGAATCCAAATCTCTCAACTGGTATGACGTTGGGTTAAATGAATTGGCAGACTTTGTGAATTGGTACTTGCTAGGTGGTGAAGTTGAAGAATCTGGTGAAAATGTGAGAGAAATTGTTGCCAAAAGGAGTCCTCGCACTGTCAATCAAGCAGTCACCGCCATCATTGAATTCTATACCTATCACACAATTGAAGGCAGGATTGAGGAAAAACATTTCATTAAACTAACGCATGGTTGCGGAAAGCGAGGAGGCTTTCTTAGAGGAATCGCTAAAAACAATCCACAAAAGAGCAAACGCATCAAAATAAAAGAACCGAAACTCTTCAGTGGTTGTCTACTAGATGAAGAAGTCGCAACCTTAGCCAACGCCTGTACAACTTATCGAGACAGGTTAATTATCATGCTGCTGCGCTCAACAGGAGTGCGGAGGGGAGAACTGTTAGGATTACACCTGGAAGATGTGAAAGACTTAGATGTCAGTGGACGCATTAGGATTGTACGCAGAGAAGACAATCCTAATGGTGCAATGGCTAAAGGAAGAGAACGAGAAATCCCCATTCTTCACCAACGGCCAGCTATTCAAGAGACCTTTCATGCCTACTTATTAGAAGAATATCCGCCTCAAGCCGAAACTTTGGGACGTGAGATGTTATTCGTCAATTTGTCAGGGAAGTGGGTAGGACAAGCGATGTCTTTAGTTCGCTTAAATAAACTATTTGACCAACTCCATAAACGAACAGGAATTAAAGCACATCCGCACTTATTTCGGCATACCTTTGCTACTAGAATGCTGCAAGAGAATTATCTTGACCAATATGTACAACAGCTTTTAGGACATCGTTCAATTGCCACAACCAAGGACATTTACAGTCATGTTCTTGATGAAATGACCTTAGAGCAATACTTAAGACAAGAAGAAAATTAATGGCAGAAGCATTTGCCTCAGAGAGATTACAGGAGCGAATTGCACACTCTGAGTTAGGGAAACAATGGATTAATGACCCTTTAATGAATCAAGATGTTTGGTCACTGTTAGAGCTAGGTTATAGCCAAGAAGAATGCCGAATTAATGGACATTATCATCTCTACTTTCACAAGTTTTCACTGCCTTGGTTAAAACGGCTGACTCAACTAACCATTAAAGCCAGCGTTCGAGAGCGATATTCACTCGGTCGTATTATTCATCGAGTTGGCTGTTTAAACCATTTAGACCGTTTTTTATGTAATTATGGATATACACAACCCCAATTTTTGACAGAAGCACTCCTCCATCAATTTATTAGCGAAATTAATAGCGGTAATCGTCAGAATGCGATTGCTTATGCCCTCAATCTCTGGAAAGAAGAAGGGTGGCTAGAAATTTCCTTTACCCCCATCAAACTTAAACAAAATCCTCCTAAAATCGAGACAATTCCGGAGGAAGTCCTTTACCAAATCTACGAAAAATTTGACTTATTCCCCCCTCCACTTGAAAGACTGTTTCGCTTGCAATTGGTTTTAGGCTGCCGCATTGGAGAAATTCTCACTATGCCACGCCATAGCCTGAAACAGGAAGGCGACAAATGGTTCTTACTACGTTGGGTTGAAAAACGCAAACACTGGCGGTTTGTTCAGATTCATCCTTTAGTAGCTGAATTAGTCCAAGAACAGCAGAGATTCCTCGATGCTCAATTTGGGAAAGATTTTGAATTCGATAAACTATTTTGTACCGTTTATACTCATCATCAAAGTATTCCCTGGGCTGATAGAGAATTAGACACAACACTGTTTTATAAACCCCAAACAATTACCAGATTGAAAATTAGTACCTGGCTAACTAATTTTCGAGAAGTAGCAGACTTAAAAGACAAACATGGCAACAGATTTAAACTAACTAGCCATATGTTTCGCCGCACAAAAGCCAGCATTATGGCTCATTGTGAAGTAGAGGATGAATATATCGCCGCCGTACTAGGTCACGGTTCCTTAGATATGCTACCTCATTATCGTCAGCGTTCGCTTATTAGGTTAGAAAAAGAAGCTAATCTCAAAGGTTATGTGGATATGTATGGTCGAGTTACTTCTTTTAAACCGAGAAAAACTAGGTATGAAAAATTAGCTAATCTCCTCAAAGTTAGTACCCCTTTGGGAGAATGTCATCGTCCAACCATGTTAGGAGATTGTCAACATCGCTATGCCTGTCTAAGTTGTTCTCATCATCGTGTAACATCCGAAGATAAATCACAGTTAGAAGCTGACTTAAACTGCTTACAGCAAGACTTAATTCAGGCTCAAAAAAACGGGCAAGAAAGACGAGTGACTGAGATTACTAACTTATTAGCTTTAATCCAAAATCGTTTGGATGGCTTGTCAGAATTGCAAAATCTTCAAGAACATAAAACTAATGGGTAAACGCAAGCATCCACCGATTTCAATTCACCAGACTCTTAACGGGACTTTACCAGTAAATTGGTCAGAAAAGTATAGTAGTGAGTTCGTTTGTCCTCTTTGTAATCGGGGACAATTGAGCCATTTGGCTTACGACAATAAAACACTTTGTCAAATTCAATTAGGCTGTGAGGTTTGCCACAGATACACTCCCCTCTCCTGCCAACTGAGAAAGTCTGCACCCATCTCAATTCATCAAACGCTTGACGGTACTTTGTCAGTCAATTGGAAGACAGATTATGCTGGCGAGTTTATTTGTCCCAACTGCAACCAGGGAAAAATTAACAATTTTCATCACTCTCAAAAACCAATTTGTAAACTGAGACTAAAATGTGGTTCATGCTATCAGACAACCAACTTAACTTGTGAAGTTCCTCAACACCCAGCTATCTCAATTCACCAGACCCTTGACGGTACTTTGTCAGTCAATTGGAAGACAGATTATGCTGGTGAGTTTATCTGTCCTCAGTGTAATCAGGGACAACTCAACAGATTTTCTTACTCGAAAGGATCTGTTTGCAAACTGAGATTGGGATGTGATTTTTGTCATCAAGTAACATACCTGACTGGTAAATTTAAACATTTACCAATTTCCATTCACCCAACTCTTCAAGGAACTCTATCAGTCAATTGGAAGACAGATTATGCTGGTGAATTTATCTGTCCTCAGTGTAATCAGGGACAAATCAGCAAATTTCATTATGCTAATGGACTTAGTTGTCAACTCAAACTAGGATGTAATTCTTGCTCCCTTAAGACCCCGCTTTGTTGTCAAGTTCCACCTCAGTTTCACGGTTATCGAAAGCATTTAGCTTGCCCTAATCCCCTGTGCCATAAAATTGGACCTGATGGACAGAAAGGGTGGATTTACGAGACCTTTCAGACCAATAGCAGCCAGAGTAATTGTCGCTGTTACTTCTGTCACATAAATTTTTACCCTAACGCCACAAGTTATGGCAGTTGGGTTGGGTGTCAACAACAAGAAACTTTATTGAATTTCTGTTTTGATGATGATGTTTGGGATTTTCGCCATTTTATCAAAAACCCACCCGTGAGAATCCTTAACTTTGAGTCAATTCAACCTGAGTGGTTTCGTGTCCTAGTCAAGCAATATCTATATTCTTTACTCAAATCAGGTAGGTACTCAGCTAGTGCAAAACCGATGAATTCTCTAGTGGCTTTGCGTCAGTTTAGTCAAATTTTGAAGTCAAATAATATCCACCATCTCCCTGAGATTAGCCGGGAAATAATCTTAACCTTTCTCGACCTTAATAAAACTAACTGTAATCGAACGATTCGAGAAAAGCTATATATCCTCAAAGATTTTTTTGATTTTTTAGGATTAGAATCTCAAAGCTTAGTTCGTCATCGAGATATTCCTAAACAGACCAAAAATGATGTGGATTGGTTGGATGAAATCACCCGTCAAAGGATTAAACAACATCTTGATAAAATCCCTGCTCCTGTTACTCGTCACTACTTGGTGCAAGAATATACGGCTGCTCGTCCAGCAGATATCTGTCAGATGGCTTTTGATTGTTTAGTTAAAGAAAATGGTCAATGGTATATCAAGTTTTATCAGCATAAAGTGGAACGATGGCACAGACTACCTGCCCCTCGTGAGATTAGACAAGTCATTGAACAACAACAGCAATGGATTAGGAAAACCTTTGGCTCAGATTACCCCTATCTGTTTTGTCACTTTAGAAGTATTAAACAGAGTTCTTACCCCTCGTTTCCTAGTCTCAAACCATTGCCCAAACCCCCTCAAGTAACAGCAAATGAAAACCCAATGGTTCGCCTCATTCGTCTGTTGATAGAGCGAGAAGACATTCGTAATAGTAATGGTATTAGACCCTACTTTACAGGTAAGATTACCCGCGCTAGTCGCCTGCAAGAAGTGAGGGCTAAACACGGAATGGAAGCAGCTCAACTCTATGCTGACCACCTCAGTAGTCAAACGACATTTCAGCACTATGCGCCTCCCACTAAGGAGCAAGTAGCCGCAGTAGATTTACCTTTTCAGGAGCTGCTACTGAATTCACAAAACCGCTTCCTCCCCTGGCAAACCTTACCTGAAAGCCTTCTCAAAAACCCGAAAGCCTACGAACTCGACCTGGAAATTTCACCTCGTCTGGCGGTTTATGGTCACTGCACCCTTGACCCCACAACAAACTGTATCTACAACCTCTATCCCAAATGTTATGGCTGTGGTAGTTTCCGTCCCAGTACGAGCAAATTACCCCTTTATGAACGGCAATATGCTGGAGAACATCAACGCATGGAGTCAGCTAAACAAGCTGGGGCAGCCCTGGCCTATGAAGAATCCAAGGCTACCCTAGAAGCAATGGATAAATGGTTATCAGATTTGAGGAAAGTTGCTAATGACGAAGCAACCATTACGTGAAAAACAGACTGCTGTCCTTTTGTCAGCCCAACAAAAGCGAAAAGAGCAGAAACGTGAACAAGTGTTTCGTGCTATTGAAGAGATTCAAAAAAGCGGTAAACCCTTGACCTTCCCCAACATTGCTCAAGTCGCTGGCTGTTCCATTTCCTATCTTTATAAATGGACAGAATTAACTGAATACATTCATGATTTACAGTCACAAAAAACACAGCAACTAAACTCATTGGAGGAGAAAGAACCAGGACCTCATAGCCTCAAAACTCTAATCGAAGTATTCAAGCAACGGATTCGAGAACTGGAGGCTGAAAATAGAGAATTAAAGCGACAGAATCAGAACTTGAGGGGTCATGTTGCTGAAATCTTTGAGTTGAAGTCCGAATGTGAAAGGCTGCGAACACAAATTAAGCAGTTGACCACACCTGAATCATCCCCGAAAGTTGTTTCTCTGAACTCGGTTTCTAAGAAGTCTGATAACGCCGAACTCCAGAATCCATCTCCAGAAATTACTCGTTTAATTACCGAAATGGGCATTAAAATCGGCGTTAGATTAAAACAGGAAATAGCCAAACACGAGCCAGAGAAAGTTAAGTTGGCAATATTGGCCTTCCAACAGTACCGAAGCCATAATAGTATCGAGAATCCCGGTGCTTGCTTGCTGGCAATGATTCGTGATGAAGCTGAACCTAATGTTCCTCAAAAGGCGATGACTCCACTTGAGGATGAGTTTGAATGTTGGTATCGTCAGGCTATTGAGAGTGGTTTCTGTCAGGATATTCCGAAAAAATATTTACCCGTACAGCAAGGAGAAATTTTGGTGAGAGTCAGCAATGATGAATTTTTATCAGGTTATGAACTACTCTCCTGGCGAATAGCTAAAGCGAAAATGGAATTGGATAAGGATTCATCAATATCTTGAGTCAGGGTCAACTCTTTTATACCCTCGCTTTTCTCTTCGCTCTTGCAGCTTGTAATAAGTTATTAAAGCAGCTTGATAATCAGGGCAATCTAAATCTTTTGACTTGCCGAATCCTCGATAGATAGCACTGCCCCAAGTTTTGGTGATCATCCACTCTCCAAATAGGTTTTGGCAAAGGGTTAAGGTGTAGAATCGCGTATCTCTTTGCCACTTCGATTGAAGCCATTTGTCAAGTTCGTAGGCAATTTTTACAGTCATCTCAACCACGTTTTTGCTGATCCGGGAGCAAGAATCTATCAACACAATGATTTTAATATTTAGGCTCTGAAGAGTGCGGTACTGAGTCAAAAATATTAGTTACATTTTGTAAATTTTTCTGCTTTGTTAAAAGGGAGTTATCATGGGTTACGTTGTAGAAGAATTTAACAAAAGTCAGTCACATCAAGGTTTCTACGACGTGGATTCTACATAATCCAGCACACAGAGGAACTAAATTTTCAGGCCTGTTGTCTGATGGATCACGATTCCAATGGTGAACTTGTAGATTATATGCGCGTGGTTTAGTAGTCTCAGGTTTCTCACCAGGACGTAGACAAACGCGACCGCATTTATCACAGCACCAATCAGCTTTTTCCTTGATTGATTTAGCTAGTTCTTTCCAGTGCTTTGGATATCCCATGATAACTCTGAAACTGGACACTAATTAATATTTTACTGTTTCCTCTCAAAAAATGCGGTTACAGTTAAATCTGCTCTAGTAATTGACAACATCGTGGTCGCGTAGCTCCAAAGACCCAATATGGCACACCACTTATATATATATAAGTTATATCAACCGTGTCCACACCAACAACCTCAATATGGCACGGAATAATTATGGAATCTTCACCATACCAGACTGGGTGTGGAACATCTCGAAAAGCCAATCAGCTCAAGAGATAATTTTGATATCAGTGCCAAGCCAGAGCCAGAGCGGAGATTATACCTGTACTTGGTCATCGTGCGGAAAGCATAAGCAAGTCTTATCAGCCAACGACAGAATGCGGGTTGTAGCGTGAGTGTTGTCGGGCTGATTCATAAGTCTGGGTTAATCGGGTGTCATCGTTAACGAAATATATACCTTTGAGCCGTTTACATTGTGATTGTGCCATTTGATCATGTAGGATGGGAGATTGGAGATTGCAGATTGCAGATTGGAAGAGTTATGGATAAGGAACAGTTTAAGGAGAGAACCCAATCCTTTGCTCTACGGATAATTAATTTAGTTGAAGCTTTACCAAAAGAGCAAATAACATCACAAGTCATAGGCAAACAATTACTCCGTTCAGGAACGTCAGTAGGAGCCAATTATCGGGCAGCTTGTCGCGCCAAATCAACGGCTGAACTCATCACCAAGCTCAATATTACATTAGAGGAAGCCGATGAATCGCTTTATTGGATGGAACTGATTGTCAAAGCGAAATTAGTGGACTCTAACAAGCTAATGAACTTGATGCAGGAAGCTAATGAAATTGTATCAATGTTGGTGTCCTCTCTCAAAACCTTAAGGTCAAAACCCAAAGATTCTCGAATTTATAACCCCAATTAATCAATCTCTTGCTTCAATATGACTTCTACAATCTCCAAAAACAATCTAAAATCTGCAATCTGCAATCTTCAATGAAAATTAACCGTTTCGGGAAGGCAGAAATCCTCACCCCTGACCAAATAAATCTCCTCTTTAACGAGGGTTTTGTCAAGCCACGCGATCGCGCGCTTTTTGGCGTGTGCCTTTATGCGGCTTGCCGAATCAATGAAGCTTGCACTTTGGCGGTTCTAGATGTGTTTGGCAGCAATGGTGTCAGAGGGGTGTTGGTGTTACGCAGTATTAATACCAAGGGCAAGCGGGATACTAGGGAAATTCAAGTCCATCCCAAGCTTAAGGAGTATTTAGAAGAGTACAACCCCAATCGCCGCAAGGAGTTTTTGTTTCCGGGGCGGCATGGTTTGGGACATATCCACAAGGTGAGTGCTGATAAAATTCTCAGAGATACTTGTCTGCGGCTGGGGATTGAGGGCGTGAGTACCCACAGTTTCAGGAGGACTGCGTTAACCAGGATGAGCGATGCGGGGATACCTTTGCGCCACATACAGGAGATATCTGGACATCGGACTTTGACAGCTTTGGAGCGCTATCTGGGGGTAACTGAGAAGCAGAAGCAGAACGCTATCTCTGCTTTGGATTTTTGAATATTTCTATACTAGATTCTACACGGGAGGAATCATAACCGTGATTTAGCACTCAACGAATCGCACGCTCATTTTACCCCGTAACTGGCTATGACGACTTTTCTACACCACTGTCTACACCCCAGGCTTCTGAATCGGATGACGGTGAAAATCCCTCTCCGCAGGGGTCATCCGCATTGAGCAACTATTAAATGAAGGAATTAATGTGGCCATTGTAATTACAATAATTCGTAGGGGATAACATGAGCGATCGCTTTTGCTACTTTTATGTCAATCTATACGAAATGGGCATTTCTACTTTCCATCTCTCTTTTCTAAACCAATATCACTGTGCGTTAGTTTATACTTTAAGGTTTGTAGTGTTCCATCCGGCTTTGCTCTCTTAATCTCAATCTTTAAATCAGTATTGACTTTAAATTCACCATCTTGAAAGCTGATTGTTCCATCAGCAAGCCAGGCTATTACTTGTGTCAAACCACGTTTCAAACCTAGTTTGTAAGTATTCAAAATTTTTTCATCAATTAAATCTATTGCATTTTGAAAGTCTTCACTTGGATATTTAGTATTGGGTAAGTCTATACCTAAAGACTCTGTTATTGCAGCTTTTGCTTTTCGATAGGTTGCACTTGCAACCTGAACTGATTTATCTTGAAAACCAAACATATAGCTCATAAGTATGCTTAATACAGTTAAAAAATATCAGACTTATTTCATTTTAGAGATGACAAAATCGCAATTCCTTTATCATCACCTGTTGTTCTTAGCCAAACATTTTTATCACTCAAAAATTCATTTAGATTCTTTTGAGTAAAGTCTCCCATTCGCATATTCTGAAAAATTCTGCCCAAAAACCCTGCTATTTGTGAACCATTATTACTAACAAGTTTTTCTCCTGCGCCATCTGTAAATGCAGCTACTCCTGTAACATCTTGAATATCAATAAAACCATAGTGAATATCCTTCTCGTTAAGATACTCTGTCAAGAAAGTAGTTTGGTTAGCAAAATCACCTTTGCCCAAAGGTCCAATTAATTCTAAACTTCCAGCTTTCTCAATGACTATAAAACCATCGCCAACTTTTAGCCAGAATAATTGATTTTTACCAATTATTGCTATTAATAAAGTACACTTAAATAAATCAATCGGCTCTTTTTTTTCCTCTGACAACTCCTTAAGAACTTCAGTGGCAAACTTGATAAAACGATCAGCATATTTTTTTTCAATCTCTATGTCTTCTTGTCTGTCTTGATCCAAATAATCTTGGTTAATATCTTCTATAGATGCTATGAATCGATTTAAGTATCGAACTACGGCACTTGAGCCGAAATGAGACAATCTTGCACTTCCAGCACCGTCTGCGACAAAAATAGCAGGTCTTGGAACCAATACAGCTAATGCTGAATCTTGGCAGGGAATAGGAGGATCAACCCGTAAATGTGAACTTCCAACAACAGCATCAAATATTCTTCTCCATTTCCAAGTTGTCAACTTCTCTTGACTATCTATAAACTCTTCTGAAGTAGGTAATATTTTCGTAATGCTTGCAGATTCAGATGTCTCTAAAGTAGTTTGTTCAGGCTTAATATACTCCAGTGTAATAGTTTTTTCTGTTGGCTCACTGACTCCTTGAGTATTTGAAGGTTCAATGTTTGACTCAAGGGAATTTATAATTTCAACTTGTTCTTGTTCAGGCAAAATAGATACTTCATCCCGTGCTTTAGCTTCTACGGCCTGCTGCGATGAAGATTTGGTTTGAGATGGCGTTTTTTTGGTAGATTTTTGAGATTTTTTTCTATCAGTACCAGAGCTTGTATTACTTTTTATAGATTTAGCATATTTTATGCACTCATCTGATATGGCCTCCTTGCCCTCTTGTTTTTGGATTTTCTTTAAATACTTCATACTTTCTAAAAAGTATGAAGTGTCACCGTTTCCTGTCGTCTCTTTTATTATAAATCGATGAACTCCGGGAAATTTAGTTATAAAGTCATTATGTTCTGATTCTGTAAATAGGATCTTTTCCCCTACCACCATTAACTCATCTCCATTAACTAAATTCTCCTCATCAACATTCTGAATACTCTGAGGAAATAACTTGTTCAACCAACTCTTTAGATTTTGGAAAAATCTGTTTATAAATTCAAATAGCATACTTAAAAGCTTTCCCAGTCATCAGTTGATTGTGTTGCTTGAAAACTCACTCCGGGAGTAGATTTGGTAATTACTTCTCCTACGCTTTGAGAGAGCCATTTAAAAAATTCTTCAAACTTTAGACCTGTAAGTTGTTTGGGTGGGTTATCAGATGGACAAAATTCAGAGAGCTTACTAAGATTGCAACGCTCACCAATACCAACTGCAATTACAAGCATTTTATTTGTCTCAGCTAACTTACGCAGCTTAGTTGCAGCAGCCTGATAATTATCAGTTGGTTCACCATCAGTCATTAGTACTAACCAAGGCTGGTAGTAAGAAACACCAGATTTTTTATATTCTTGTTTGCGTTTTTCTAGAACCTGAATTGCTTTATTTATCGCCTCACCCATAGGCGTATTTCCAGTAGGAGATAGTGTAGGCGCTTCTACTTTCTGAACAGATTGAATTGGGACAATTTCTTGTGCTGTTCCGCCAAAAGTAATGATACCTACATCAACAGCATAAGTTGCGAAGTCATCTTGGAGAACAGTTTCAATAAACTGATTAACTCCTTGGTTTAACTCCTTGATTGGTTCTCCACGCATACTCGCACTAACATCTAGAACTAGCATACATGGACAACGTGAAGTTGGATTGTCAATTAGATCATCATAAAAATTAGTAGGCATTTAAATTTCTCCAGTTTCTATTATCAATAATTCAGGAATTTTGACTCTGTTTTGGATCTTTGGGCTTCATTTCTTTGGTATTGTATCCCTTTTGCATTGCATGAAAGTAGCTTTCCAAAGACTTTTCCCAGTCTGCAATAGATGCACGTTGCAATGGTTGTTTAACACCATCTTTTAGCGTTTGAATAAATAGCCCCTTAACTTCATATGTTAAATGACTCCAAATGTTGTACCAATCTCCTTTTGGAATTGCTCCTTCATATCCTGGTCTTGCACCTCCTTTACCATAAGGAAAACTAGCATTTCTTAAATTTTCCACTGGATTACCACCACCAATATTATCATAAGGATGTCGCCCAATCATGAGACACTGAAACATCAGAATTGCTAGAGAAAAAAGATCGCTTTCAACTGTTCTCGTTATATGTTGAAAATCCTTTTGATGATGTTCTATTGGAGTCATTTCAGGTCTACCAACAGGACAGCGATAAACCTTATTATCCTTTTTTACTTGATAGCTATCAGCATCAATTAAATAAGGCTGAAATGTCTGTGGATTACAAATAATATTTTCTAAATTTATATCACCAATATAAACCTGATTTTTGTGTAAAGCAGCCACAACATCTAATAATCTTAATAGCATTTCTACTATTTTGATTCTGTCTAGATCGGGAAAAAACCTTTCATATAACTTTGCATGGGCGAGTTTTGTCAAAGGTACACCTTGAACCCTCTTCATTGCATATCCAATGGGGTTATGATTTTGATCAAAAACTAAAATTCTAGGCCAGGCAATATGGGGGTGTTCCGCTAGTTCTGTCATACCTTTTTGTAATTCTATTTTTTCTCGAAATTCGCCTCCCCTCTCTTTTAACTTGTCTGGATGAAATATCTTAACAACTTTATTTGGCTCAGATTCAACTAAATAAACATTTCCTTGACCACCTCCGCCAATTTGTTCTCCTAACTGGCGACTATTACCTCTTCCATCATAGACATCCATAACTTGTCTCCTATAGTTCTAATATATACACTAAACTTTCTTGTTTATTGTGCGATCGCTGGTAGATTTCCCTTAAGAATAGCGGAGCGATTATCTCTAACGGGCGCATACTCCACCCACTGTTACATTCCTAAACCTGGAGTAATAGTTTGAACTCTCTGCGAACAGAACCCCAACTTCTAAACCAGTAGGGAATATAGCTAATTAAAAAGCCAAACATTGCACTCAAGGCACAAGCATTTTTAATGATGCTAGGTATATCATGGGATGGTGTTGAATTAGCGATTAGATAACAAATAACTGCTAAACCTAAAGACCATTCTTTTAATATCCAACCTAGTTTTAGTGCGGGGATGAAAGCAAAAAACATCAGTACATAAATTAAGGTCATAAAAAATAATGTTACTGCTTGTTGAATATCCTGCATAATTGTTACCTCTGATTGATGATTGTTGCTGTTAGTAGTTCTGGTTTCCCTCAAGAATTGGGAGGGCGATCGCTTAATTTCCACGGAATGCAAAGCGAATATAAGAACTCTATTATTACAATGCTTTCCAAAAAAAATTATCACGCTCCAAAGTCGTTAAGGCTTCTTCCTGAATCTCTTAAATTAATTACTTCATTTCTTACTTCATCAACAAATGAAGTAAGAATCATTTGAATAGCATCACGATCTCTATCTAAACCTTCCTCTACGACAATATTCCATTCATGAAAAAGCTCTTCACGAATAGTTCGGCAATATTTAGATGTACGATTGTGTGATTCACGATGAAACCAATTTGGTAGTCTTATTATATTTTCTGAACCATCTTTGTTAAAAACACCATATTTCTCTGCTGTTATTACTAATTGACTTTCACTACAAATGTGATGAGGGATGATATGATGATTTTCATACCCTATTCCTGCTCTGGGAACGTCTTTGCTCTGGAATCGTTTTTTTAATCTTTGAATTGTCTCTGAACCTTCTTGATCTGGCATTAATAAGACAAGCTCGATTAAGGAGTTTAGTTCTTTCTGCAACACTATCTCATTTCGCTTTACGTCCCTAAATTCAATTTTTCCATACTCCTGATAATACTTTACTAAGTATTCTCCTGTGGGAATACGATACTTTAGCCTAATAGGTGAGTTTTCACCTATATAAAGTCTTGACCATTGGTTAATGCCCATAAATTTACCTTAATTCAACACCTAGTAATCTCAGAATCAGGAAGAGTAAAACTTCCATTTCATCGTTAGTTAGTGAATCTCTGAGTTTAGACCGTAACCGTGAGCGATCAAATTTTCTCAGCTTGTTAACCACTTGTTTCTCTTGATTGTTTAGACCATTTCGTTGCTCTTCATTTTTAAATAAATCGTCCATTTCATCTAGCAACTCTCCAGGTGTGATGTCAGGAAGTTGTTCTCTAATTTTACCAGGATCTATTTTCCGGCTTCTGGGTCGAGTAGAATTACGCTTTTTAGACTCTGGAACTTTAAATCCTGCTAACGAAAGTGCAATAGTTAGAAGAAATAAGCCCATCACTATCCCCAGTGATATCCAAGTCGCAATTGGATATATCCACCAATACCAACCAGTATATTCAGGAGTGCGCCCACGAATCTTTTCTATGCCTAATCCTATAAATCCAAAAATACATAGTTGTATTGGTGCAGCAATAATATAAGCCCCTATTCCTGATGAATTAATAGTGGGTGTGCTTAAATTCATAAGGAATATTATGATTCCAAGACACAAACCTAAAAAAATCCAGCTTCTTACAATGCTTAGTTTGAATCTAAAACTTTCTCCTAAAGGGAGAGGAGCAATAAAAGACAGTATTTTTTCCATAACGTACCTCCAAAAAAGTAGTGAAAATCTTGCGAGATAACAAAGATTTAGAGTGATGACGTGGTTCTTGCACAGGAGGCGATCGCCAACTCATCCCCTAAGAATCTGGTTTGAACCACTGATAGCAAATTAACTTGATGTCTTTTCGTTCAATGATTTCGATAGGTCTTATGTCTTGTTCATCTGCAATTTCCTCATATTGGTCAGTGTCAACAAAATATTCATCTAACTCAGAAATGAGTAAGCTGATATCTTTATGGGTTTTAAACTTCTCCCAAATTGCTTTAACATCTCGTTCGTAACTCCTAGAATTAACTGTGGTAATAACTTTTAATACTCGTTCCCTGGCTTGCTCATCAACTACTTCACTTTGACTAAAACCGGGAATTTCAGGATTAGTAATAGCATGATGAATACTTTGTAACAGTTTAGTCATCTGCTGTTTAATACCTGTAGCCGTCTGTTGTTTTTGGAACGATGCCAGCAAGTTGTTTACTGCTCTATCTAAAACAGAAAAAATTTGGTTATCAAAAGGAACTGGTAATAGTCCATCAGGATTAGGGAAGTCTGATGCTTGACATTTGAGCCAGTTAAAAATGGTGCGTTTATCGCTAATTAGTCTACTGGGGTCTAAAGAAATAGCTCCTTGGATACGTGGGTAAAAGTGCCAGAAGTGTTTATCATTAACGCGGAAAGCAAAGAATATACCACCGTCGGGAGTATCAGGGTGAGGAACGGGTTTATTCCAGGTGCTATGAATACCAAAGGGTATATCTTCAATAAGTTCTTTACTGGCCTGTTGTAAAAACTCTAGTAAGGGCAATCTCATTTCATCTAGGGATACCAAATCAGATGCTTGTTCTAGTTCTGCTAATATGGCCTCTTTCTCGGCATCTGTATCAGCCATTTTTAGCCTGTACAGTTCCTCTAGAGATTTTTCAGAAATGGTTTCACCCAGTACGCTACCATCTAACCCAACTTCTCGGTCAATAGTGGCAATGCGCTGTTGTAATTTTTTGACTAATCCTAATAAATCTTCTAGTCCCTTTTCAGGGAAGCAGTTATATATAAACAGTTCATCATAGTCTGTTCCCAGTCGGTCAATACGTCCCGCCCTCTGAATCATTCTGACTGGATTCCAATGCAGGTCATAGTTAACTAATACCCCAGCATCTTGCAGGTTTTGACCTTCTGATAGTACATCTGTACAAATAAGAATATCAATTGGATTCTGTTCGAGTAAGGTTAAATCTTCATCCTTTTGGGTATTGGCTTTTGGGGCAAACCGCTTAACTTTCTCTTCTCTTTGTTTACCAGAACTTTCCCCAGTTAATAATTCAATTACAGGCGTTTTACCGTTGACTTGCATTTGTGTCAGCCAAGCCGTATCATTAATTAGTTGTTGGTATAAATAATTAGCTGTATCTTTGAAGTAGCTAAAAACTAAAATCTTTTTATCTATAAATTGAGTTTTGAGCAAATCTTTGAAAGCTACTAACTTGCAATCATAATCTGTATTAGCGGCTGCTGAAGTTTCAATTTGCTCTAACTTGCAAAAAATATTGTTTAAAATTCTGAGGTCAGATTCAATATGTTGTTGTAGTTGGTTTAGGTCATAGTCTCTAGAGTCAATTTCTTCTAGTGATTCAATAATACTACTAGCTGAGTTATTTTCTTCTTCATCTTCACCCGCTAATATCAACTTACGGAAGTTTTTACTGTTAAGCAGTTTTCCTTGTTCAGTCAGAACTGTATAAAAGTAAGTCTGAAAGTTGCGCTGGTTAGTGATGCTACTTTTAAATGCAATCAGTGAACTCTCAAATCGTTTAAAATATAATGCTTTTTGCAAAGCAACTAAGGCATTATTGCGTTTAACTTCGTTTTCATCTTGCTTTTGCTTACGTTTTTTAAATGCCTTGATATTGTAAGCTGGTAAGGTCAATTTGTCAATTTGCTCGGCAATTCCCTTGTACAGTCCTGCAAAGCTATCTTCAAAGTTGTAAGTAAACTGTTCTAACTGACGCTTGGGAAAGTGAATTAATTTACCATTAATGCGAATTTCCTCACCTGCGGCTTGTCGTCTAATCACGTCCTGGCGGCTACGTCTCACCATTGTTTGCAGCAAGAGTTCTGTAATTTCTACGCCACCTTTAGCCAGGGATTTAAAATAAGAATTGAGTTTAGAAATACCCCATTCTCTGTAATAAGTTTCACCGCCACGGGTGATGAGTAAAATTTGGTGGTAAAGGTCAAAGATGCTGTTGTTGATGGGGGTAGCTGTAAGTAACACCACCCGCTTATTGCGTTTACCACTGCTGACTAACTTTAATAAGTTGCGGTAGCGATTGGTGGCACTGTTGCGGAAGTTGTGGGATTCATCCACCACCACAATGTCATAACGGGCGTAATCGTGAACACTAAAGGTTTGACGGCTGATTTCTTCATGAGACAGCACACGCGCCCTAATTCCAAATTCCTCTAGTTTCTTTTCCCAAACTAAATCTCGCAACTGTGCTGGACAAATAACCAGGGCGCGAGGAACCTTACTAGGTCGTCTGTCTTTGATGAGGTAATATTCCAGTAACCGCAAGCCAATAAATGTTTTACCCAAACCCACGGCATCTGCTACGATACAGCCCCTGTGTTTCTCTATCAGTTTGACTGCTCTTTCAAATCCCTCTTGTTGGAAGCTGGCTAGTTCTAAGGTAGTGCGATCGCTATCTCCAATGATGCTGTCATCTTTGAAAAATTCGTATAGTACCTTGAGAAATATCTGATAGGGTGTATATGCCTTACTGCCAAACTTGGAGGCGTTGAGAGCATCAATTAATTTGGCTTTGTAATCAAGATCAACACTAGGGTCATCCCAAAATCCGGCAAACCAGTTATGTCTGAGGTCGTGAGCGATCGCTCTATTTTGATTGACAATGTTTAACTCGGTATTACCTTCTAAGCCGGCTGGGGTGAAGTTGGATGACCCGACGATGCTGTAATTATCGAAGATATAGGCTTTGGCATGAAGAAACTGATTTTTATCTCCATGCGCTCCAAACAGTCTCACCTCAACATCATGCCTTTGCAGATAGGCAATCATGCGCTCTATTTCATTCTGGTATTGAGAATTTAGCGGTTGGTTTTCTAACTCCTCTTGGATGTTTTTCTTGAAGTAACGGATTAAGTCAATGCGATCGCTTTCGGCTGGTCTAATGGTTGGGTCACGTCCCAAAAGTAACCGAAAGCTGGTGAGTTGGTTCATGGCAGCTTCCAGACGTACCCATGCCTCGATGCGGAAGAATCCGGTGGCGATGTCGAGGGTAAGTTGGTTTTCATCCTTGATGATTGTTTTAAGGACGGCTTGTAGAGTGTGGTGGGAGTTGTCTATGTAGTCAGGTAGCATATTGAATAAATGATAATTAGTTACTATAAAATTAATGTTCTTTCATGATTTGATAATACTTTTTTTTGGCTTCTTCAAAGGCTGGAGAATTTTCAGAAACATTCCAAATCGCACAAATTATTTTAGCTTCATCATGAACATAATCTGGTCTAAGGGGTTGATTTTTTTCTTGAGAATCGTTATAATTTAATGAGTTTTTATTTTTTCTTTCCTGCAACAATGATTCTCTATTTATGTGAGTTTCATTAGGAAGAGAATATGATTGAACAGGTTGAATTTCCTCTTGATGAACGCTGTAATTTAATAAATTTTTAATTGGTTTTTCCTGCAACTGTAGTTCTCTATTTATTTGAGTTTCATTAGGAAGAGAATAAGGTTTAGCAGGTTGAACTTCCTCTTGACGTTCATTTTCTTTGAAGAAAGAAATGATTTGTTTTTCACGCTTATGTATTTCTCCACTAAATTGGAATTCATTCTTATAATAATATCTTCTGAGCTTTTGAAGAGCTTTAGATTCAACTTGTCTCACTCGTTCTCGTGATAGATTATATTTATTACCAATTTCTTGTAATGACTTAGCATTTCCATCTTCAATTCCGTGTCGCTGTTTGAGTATATCTGCTTCTTGGGGGTTGAGACAAGCTAATAATTCCTCTACTTTCATTGAGTTCATAAGCTCTGTTTCTGTTGATTCCTGAGATTTAGAAACAATATCTTCTAGCGTCATGTCTTCGGAATCTCCTATCAGAGCATTCCAGGAAGTTGGCTCAACAAAAGTTTGCATGGTAAATAAAATTTCTTTAACAGGTTTTTCTAAATAATTAGCTATATCTTGAGTAGTAGAATTAAATAATCCTTGTTCCAACAATTCGCGTTGTGCTTGCTTGATTTCACGTAGTCTATCCCAAAAATGAACGGGAATCCGAACCAGGCGTGAAGAGTTACATATATCTCTTGTAATTGCTTGTTTAATCCACCAAGTTGCATAAGTTGAAAACCGATTACCTTTTGTTGGGTCAAACTTTTCTGCTGCTCTAATTAAACCTAGGTTGCCTTCTTGAATCAAATCTAATAAATCCAGACCTCTATTTTGATATTTTTTAGCAATTGATACAACTAATCTGAGGTTTGATTCTACTAATTTATTTTGAGCGGCATAACCTACTGATAATTCATCATATAATCTCGAAATGCTAAGATTATTACTGTCTGCCCATTCACTATTTTTAGGTTCTCTGTTTAGCCGTTTACAAAGAACCGTATAGGATTTTTGTAATTTATTTAATCTAACAATTTTACGTGATAGAAGAATTTCTTCTTCAGGTTTTAGTAACTTAATTTTACCAATAGCAACTAGGTAATCTCTGACTGTATCTTTATCTCTGTTCGCTTTTTTCTCTTCTGCTTTAATGCCTAAGCGTTGAGCGTTTAATAAAATCCTCTGTTGAGTTTGATATAAACTTTTAGGTTCTAAGTTATTAGCTGCTATCCTTTGCAGTAAATGTAAGTCATATAAACTAACAGATTTTAAATTAATTAAAACTTGACGAGTACCAATCTCTAATTCCATTTGAGCGTTAAAGCTCCTGACAGGACTTACAAATAACAGTTTTTGGTAACTTACCATACCTACAATTAGGAAGTAACTAGGGCGTTTACATAAACTTTTAGCGATTGATTTTAGGCGAGCGATCGCATTATTTTCATTAGCCCAGTAAGCAGGGTTAAGTTGAAACAGAAATACTTGTAGGTCAGATTCTCCCTGATTAGCAATTAAATAAACTGTGTCAATGATTCCTTGATTGGTCTGAGAAAGTTCTAAATCATTAACATCAACAGGTTCACAGCAAGTATTGTAACCAAGTTTATCAAATAAACCTGATATAGATTCGGGACTCTTAATATTTTCTAAATCTTGCCAGCTAAGAGTTTTAAGCATATATTTGGACCTCTCAAGGTAATCCAATAGATGTTTTGACAATACTGATAAGGAGTTGAGTCAAAACACTAATAGGAACAGCATCCCCTTTTTCTTTAATTCTTTCCATAGCTTTATGCCAAATAGAATCATTTCTAGCAGCATCAGCAAATTCATGACCTTGCCAAGTAAGGTTCCGTATAATAGCAGTAGGACTAGAAGACTGAACATTTGTAGTTGTTATTCCTTCTGCTAGACCTCCTTGGATAATCAGATAAGAGTGATAAGAAATTTGCTCACTTGTATATCCTTCAATTTGAAAATTATGATTAGCAAAACCATGTTGATTGGCTTCTATGTTTAAAATAATTTTTCTTATCAAGTCCATGTCTCTCTTCATAATTAATTTTCTCCTGAACTGTTAAGTTTAAGTCTTCTATTAATTGGTTTAACTTTGTAACCAATGGCTTCTGAAATTAACTTGCATTCTTCGGGATTGAGAAATTCTCTTACATATTTAGGAAATTTTTCAGAAATATAAGTATCCTCTAGCCATTGGTGAAATGTTCCCAGCAATTCATAAGGATAAATATTAGCTGGTTGTTCACCTCTCTTGTCTGGATAATGATGAATATATTGCTCAAAAGTGGAGGTATCATAATTCTTTTCTTCTCTTAACCAACGACACCATGTTTGTCCTACGGATATATCAATAGTTGCTCTATCATGTAAAGGAACATTGTTAGCTTCTAGATTTCTCATTAATTTACCTATTTCTTCAAAAACGCACCAATATCCTTTAGGTAATCCTGTTTTCTGTTCAAATAACTTTAAACGTTCATACCAAGCACGCTGGTAAGGATGCAAAGTTGGAGGTTCTGAAGTAGTGGGAGTTTGACCTGTGAAAAGCCATTGCTCTACCCAGTCAGAAACCATCATTTCAAATTCAGGCGAGAGCCACATGGCAAAAGAAATAGCAAGCTTGGGATGAATCCAAATCTCTTTATTTTTACCTTCTCCTTTTTTTTGCACTAGGTCATAAATCTCAATCCCCGACTTGTTATGTAGTAAGTTTAAAAACTCATGAGTTCTATCTTTTTCAAACCAATCATTTGGATTTCTCTTTTTTTGAGTTTGTAGTTCATAGGCTTTTGTTAATTTAGTTGCGTTAATATAACCATCAGCTTTGCGCTGACTAACGACTAATTCACCTACTTGATGTTCAATAAATTGCATAATTAATTACACTCCTTAAATATTTTTATTTTCTTAGTAGTTAAATTATTGAACTTAAAAGTAGTTATCCTAAGCATATTTATCTCTATTTTCCTCACAATGCTGTTCCACTTCTTTTAACCATGATTCATACCAGTACCAATGACCAGCTACCTCAACACCAAAATTTTTATTTGCATCTTTTGCATTTAAAGATTTCCATAAATCTATATGATGCTGCATTGTGAATTTTGAAAATCCTTTTTTGTTAATTTCCTTAACAATATCTTTGGGTAAAAATTTATTTTTTTCTGTTTCTTTAATAACTGTATAGGTAGCATTAACATCTTTTGCAAGAGGAGAATCTGCTTTGATAAATTCAATAACTTTATCGGCTTGACCTTTGTGGTTAACAAGTTTTGGTATAAATATAACTCTATAAGCATATTTGGGACTATTGTACTCATCCTCTGATAATTTACCGTCAAATCCTTCAATAAATTTCTTGATATTTTGAGGAAGGTCTATTGCTTCTTCTAAAGTGTCAACTTGATTTTCACCTATAGATGAAAATTGTAAGCTAAAGGATAAATGATTTTCTATACCTTTGTCATCACCAAAAAAATTTTTAATATAATAATTATAATTTAGACAACAAGCTTGAAATTTTGCACTTAAATAATTATCTATTTTAGTCGCCATTTGATGTTCAATTTCATGTCTCAGATAAATCAAAAATTTTAGATTATTAGCAGTCTCTTTATCTATAGGACTGTCAGTAAAATCTAGGCATTTCTCAAGCTCCCAATGCTTTTTTGCTCCAGTTTTAGTTCTATGATATTTTTTTCTTCGTTTTCCTGGTGAAAAATATACATAGTCCATTGATTTTTTGCGATAGTAAGCATGAAGTAAATATGTCCATGCAATGCACATATTTACAATAAAAATTTCAGATTTAAAAGTTATTAATGGATTATTGAATATTTGAACAGCTGCTAGAGCAGCTTCACGAGATTTCAATATTAGTGCATCTGATACAGAAGCAATTCTTTTTGTACGTCGTTGCTTACTTTGGTGTTTATTTGGCATCTTATTCCCCTCTAATAATCTTCATCTCTTCAGCAGTCAGCCCATACAAATGAGCTACCCTATCATCTATCTCCGCCTCCCATTCCTCCACACCCTGACCTTTGGCATCAAGGCATTTTTGGACTACGGCTTCTATGGCTTGGCGGTCTGCTTCGGGAGCAGTGGGGATGGGGATTTGTTTGACGTACTGTGTTTTATATCTAAGATAACCACCTCTTACTTGCGAACTAATTTTCTGATAAAAATGTAGTGCAATATTTGAATTAATTACTCCAAGTAAAAATTTATCATCGGTTGGTAAAATAAAACTTGTTGTATCAGGATAAGTGTTTTTAACATCTAATGCAAAGCTGGATTCTAGAGCAATATCAGGAAAAACTATTTTAGGTTTGTCAAAACTTCTAGCATAAATGTATTGAGGCTGTTGAATTTCATACCAAGCGTGGGAGTTAATAGTAGCTCTTTTTTGTAGTTGGTCTTTATACTGAGATAAATAATCTAAGATTGCAGGATAGTGATTAATTTCAATTTTATGATAGGTATAAATCAAATACGTATTAGGATAATTAATATTCCAACGTTTTATATTTCTACCTCTAAGCCACGGTCTAATTATATCTTTAGAGCTATAATCGTTACTTATAAGTGTTTTTTTAGTTTCTTCATCAATTTCAAAAGCTTCATTTAATCCTGATTTAATTCCATAGTATATTCCCTCATTCACATACTCACCCAACGGAGTACCCGCACTTCTCAACTTATCCAACAACCGCAACACAGCCGGAGATTCCAACCGCCAACCATCAGCCCCTAATTCCTTCTGAGGCAAATAAAAACTGTGGCTTTTGTACACCGAATTAAACTCTTCAACAGTTTTCCCAGCTTCCCAATTCAACACACGGGCTTGATGATTATCTGGTTTACTCTTACTCACCAAAATAATGCTAGGGTAGGCGATCGCTTCAAACACTGGAGAATCACCAAAATCAATCAGTACCTCTACTTTTGACTTTTCCCCTAAGAATTTACGCAGCTTCTCACCATAGCCAGCACGGAAGTATTTATTAGAGGTAATGTAGGATAAATGCCCACCAGACTTGAGTAAGTTAAACCCCTGCTCATAGAAGTAAACAAAGAGGTCAGCTACCCCGGTGTAACAGTCATATTCTTTTTGTAGGGCTGGCTTCAGTTCTTTGATAGCCTCCTGTCGGACATAAGGCGGATTACCAATCACCACATCAAACCCGCCCTTGTCCTTGAACACATCATTAAAATGCAGATGGTATTGGAAGAAATTAAGCGATCTCTCCCCACTTTCCACATCAGATGCAAAGCGATCCAACTCCATTAACTTGCTACCAATCTCAGTTCGTTCCTTCTCCTGAGTTTTAGAAACCTTACCCTTAAATGCCTTAATCTTGCGTTCTAAATCCTGCTGTTTACCTTCCCAAAATTGGCGACGGTCATTTACAGCAGTTTTAAACACATTGGCTTCTGCTGCTAAAATCTGCGATCGCAACTCGTGTCTTTCTTCAGTTTGGGCATCAAAATAGCGGCGTTGCAGTTCTAGCAGTGGTTGAATTGCCGTTTGAATTGGTGTAACTGCCAACATCAACTGCTGTTCTTTGGTGGGGTCAGGTATTAACCTTTCACCATGAATAGTAGAAATGAGAGAATCACCGCACATTAACTTATAGTCAAGGTTTGGCAGTGGTTCTACATCCTCAATATCTGGGATATCCACCACCAGGGACAACCACATCCGTAACTTGGCAATTTCTATGGCCTCTGGTTCACCGGGGTCAAATAGAGAATTAGGTAAAGTGATTGTTACAGGTGTTTCTCTACCAGCAGCATCCTTGATGCCCTCGCCATAGTCTCTATCAAACAAACCCCCATTGAGATAGGGTATTTGTCCCTCACCCCAACGATGAACTAAACCATCACGGTTTTGATTAAGTGTTTCAAAAAATAACGGTTCTAAAACCTGGGCATAATAATCTGTTTCATCAGGTTCGGTTTTCAATGACCTGTAGCGAGTAGTCAGAAAACGGTAATCCCCCGCTAAAAATCCCTTCTTCTGAAGGAAATATAAAAACATGATGCGTCCGAGAAGTCTTTGCGAAAACTGATGTAGCCTGTCAGCATCAGCAAAGTACAAATCATCATTGTGCAACTTCACCGCTTGTTGCACATTTTTAAATATCTGCTCGTAGCTTCTATAAAATGACTTCGTTAACTTATCAACATCAAATGCTTCACAGTGGGTTTTATATAATTCCTGTGGTGATTTCGCCCTGACGGCGATCGCTTCCAATCGGTCACGGTCATAATTTGTGGGATTGGTACTGTCAATTAATAACTTACGGATACTGGTTTTTAAATTCAGTTGCGCGTCATAATTCTTACGAGGATTCACCAACATCAACTGGTTAAAATCCTTGGTTGCCAGCAGTAGAAACTCAGTTGCACGTTGACAGATAACATTAGCGATCGCTCTCATGCGACTACTAACGGCATTTACAGAAGTCCACTCATCTGGATGCAACTGAAACAGTAAAATTTGCAGTCCGCCGTTGCCCTGGTCTGCAATCAGGTATGAGTCATAAATAGCATCTGTGCTACGGGCAGGTAGATGTAGGTCTTCTATATTCAAGGGTTGAGCAGCAGCGTCATATCCCAGTTTTTGGAAGAGGGTAGCTATTTTTTCTGGACTGCGGATGTTTAATAAATCATCCAGTTGTAATAAACGCTCTGGCATTCTAATTTTTCCTCAAGCCCCTGATTTTTACTGACCAAAATACTTGTGCTTTAAATCTTGTCCTTGTTCTCCCATCTCCTTAAGCTTCTGCTCAATTAGCTTCATGGCAATCGGTGACGGATTAGATCGGCCATTTTCCCATCGGTTGACCGTAGGATATGTCACACCTAAATGTGCTGCAAACTGTTCCTGTGTCAAATTAGTTAACAGGCGAAGTTCGCGGATGATTTGACCAATCTCCGGCTGTTGTTTACTGGACATCTGCCTAACCCATTATTTTGATGTAGCAAATGATGTATCAACTGCAATCATAAACGCATTTAAACACAATAACAAGGTTTAAAATGATAAATTTTTCATGATTACTATTGAGTAAAATAAATACATCTTCAAGATGATTTACAGTAAATTCCACAGTAACTATCATGGCTATTTAATCCCCACAAACCTTTATTAGGGCAGAGTGCATAGCAACTGTAATCTATGGCAGTACAAAAATATGTAGAACCACATATTGAAACATGAAAAAACTACTGGTGTCTGACTAAGCTTAAGTATTTAAACCATCAGTAAATGACTACATCATTATACAGACTGCTAGAAGATGCCTATTCTAATGCTCATTTAACCCCGGTTATGGGGCTAAATGGGAATGGCACTAAAAAAACGGCAAATCTATTATTTACAAGGCTTTGGGGTGTGGGGAATGAAGAAGATGTTGAACCCTAGAACGTACTAAAATTCAATTTTCTTAAACACTACACCCAATACCCTATCCCAAACACCCTACCCTGACGAGATTTCCGATTATCTTCGTGCCATTCGGCTAAATGGTATAACCGAAGCATTTTTTTTCTTTGTAATAAAACTCATTTACTCAAACTAATTTAAAGTTTAAACTTTTGCAACTATGTATGTAAGTATTTTTGATTAAGTAATATTGATCCATAGAATTGATCCATAGAGGGTAAAAACTTTAATTTTCTTTTATTAATACTTTAATTAAGTCTTTTGCAAACCAAGAAAATAATAATTATTTTCTTGGTTTGCAATCGGTTTTCATTAAAAGTTTGAGGTTAATAAAAAATGGGAAAAACAGAATCTAACTTATTTGTTGATCTCACTTTATCTGAGCAAGAATCATTGCAAGGTGCTTCATGGCAGCAAAAAGCTCTGGAGACGGCCGTACAAGTGGGTGGTTCAGCTATCCCAGCGGCTATCGGGTCTACTTGGAATTGGTTGAGCGAAGATGGCAATGGGTTTATATACGGAGATAGAAAAGGCTCATCAAGCGACTTGCGGCGTGCAGGTAAAAATATGCCAGACGATTTACCACACGGATGGAATTGGGGTGTACTAGATAACAACGAATGGGTTTTAGGTGGATATAACGGGCAAAAACCGTAACTATATCTGTTCTCAACCCTACTTAGAGAACTCATATAAACCATTTAAGAGTTCTAATTTAAAATCTCCATCTTCCGAGATGGAGATTTTACAACTTTATTCTTGTCGATTGGATTTTTTATTCACCATCTATTATTGTCAACTGTTAAGGGTCGCTAAAAGTTGACAAAAAAATAGCCAACTGGCACATATAGATAAATTTATCTCATATCTGCACTGGGCATAGAATTTTATCTATTGTCTAACTCAACCGTTCAATAAAAAAATTGGGAGACTTATTTACAACGTGTCCTATTTTGCGCGTACCCCGGTTGAACCCCGAATTTACTCAATCGGTTGGGGTTGTGGTTGTTCCTGACAGTTTTCTAGTTTCAAAAGTCGCGGATTCAGGTAATTAAAAATATGCACGCCACGGTAAGTTACATCGCAAATTTTTCTATTATACTTTTCCGCCTGCCTCAGCATTTTACCGCTATTGAATTGTAATTGTGCAAGGCTAGGCTTGATTATGAGTGCGTAAGGCTGTAAATTGCCACCATTAATATCAGGATGCAGCAATTTGACAATATTTGCCCCTTTATATAGCGAAGAGTTTTTTTCCAACGAAATATAAGCTCGCTTTTGAGCAACGGGAGAAATAGCATCCATTGCCGGTTTGTAGGCAACAACAACAATTACACCCAAGACCAGACATATTGTTTTTAGCATTTAGCAAAGTTTCCAATTATTCCGAATTAACCCAATCGGTTGGGGGATTTTCACATCATGTCTCAGTTTACACGTCGTTAGAATATAACTCTATGTGCAGGCAACTGGCACATATAGATAAATAATTGTCATACCTCTGTGTGATCATTAGCGTTACGGCGTAATACTCAACAACAAGCTTTATTCGTTAAGATATGGGTTCTACTTAAGAGCAATTGGTTAAAAATAAATATTGAGAGAGCGGAAATTATGCAAGTATGTCTAGTTACAGGTGGTAACTCTGGTGTAGGTTTAATGACAGCTATAGGTTTAGCCAAATTAGGCAATCATGTATTTATTGCCTGTCGTTCGGCAAATAAAGCCGCAAAAGCTATAAACTACATTCGTCAAACTACCGGAAACCAAAATGTGACATTTTTACCTCTTGATTTAGCTTCTTTAGATTCAGTCCGTAGGTGTGTAAAACTATTTAATGACTACAATTTACCATTACATATATTAATAAATAATGCAGGTATATTCAACAGCAGAGGCACAACCAAAGAAGGTTTTGAACTGATTTGGGGAACGAACTATTTAGGTCATTTTTTGCTCACTTATTTATTACTAGAAAAATTGCAGAACTCTGCCCCTAGCCGCATTATTATGTTAGCGTCAGATTTGGCATTATCTCCAAGTAGTATTGAATGGAATTTATTAGTTAAACAAACACCATTAAATTTCCTAAAATTATATGCCGTTTCTAAACTATCTTTATTGCTTTTAACAAGAGAGCTTTCTCAGCAATTAAATAATTTTCAAGTCACTGTTAACGCAATACATCCAGGCTTTGTGCAATCAAATATTACTATATGGCATCGTTTCAGTAAATACTTGGGGTTAGGTATTTCCTCGGAAGCCGGAGCATATAGTACCCTGGTTTGTGCTACTTCCCCAGATTATCAAAATATTAGTGGAAAATTTTTAGATAGTCACGCTCAAGAAATTCTATTACCTGAAATAGCCCAAAATCAAGAATTATCAAAGCAACTATGGCAACGTAGTTTATTATGGGCTGGTTGCAACCAGCAGCAGAATACCGAGAAAATAAATTATGATGGTACTGATGAAATTTGGGGGCCAAACTCTCTGGCTTTGAGTAGCAATGAAATAGCTGATATTACCCAATATATTTTTGATGATATTCTTTTAAAATTACCAACCAAGATATTATTAAAACAGGTAATTAAGTCATTTATTAAATTTGATATTGGCTCGTTGTTAATTATATTAATCCAAGTTTTTACTAAACGTTTTTACATGGAAAGACATTTAGATTCACCTGTAATTTGGCAATTATGTCAAGATAAAAATTTATTAGAAAGGCTGAATGCTTTTTTAGGGGATAATTTAGTGTTATGGCGGTCAGAATTATGGGTAAATTACCCCGCCCAGCAATTAATTCCTTTTTGGCATCGAGATTCTTATTCTAAACTCCTGAAAGGAGATGGTAAAACTATTAATGTCTATATAGCTTTGACAGAAGTTAATGAAAATAACGGATTTGAATATATACCTAATATTTACTTAGAAAATTGCCAAATAAAAGGAACCGACCCTTTTAGTGGTAATCACTTTTTTGAAATCACTGATGAAGTTGAAAAAAAAGCTATTCCTGTGGTGTTGCATCCTGGTGAATTTGTAATATTTACTGATAAACTATTGCATCGTTCCGTACGGAATAATAGCGGTAAAGCCCGACTTTCTTTAACGCTAAGGTTAACTCAGCCAGGGGTTAAAATTTTACCAGGTTATACTTCTAATTGCCAGAAGCCTGTAATTTTGCCATCACAAAATAGCTGCTCGTAAAACTTAATTGCTGTTTGGCATTGTGTGGGATTTCTGAGACTAGAGGTAATCCATCCCTCAGACAACGAAGCTGATTGTCTCAGTAGCCCTGCTGATATCTCCATTTAAACTGCCACAGACACATTTTGGTTGCCAAATTGCCATTAAGGGCGATTTGAAGAAGGCAGAGGGCAGAAGGATCTAGTCAGAAGGAGATTCAAATCCCTCCTGACTTGGAGCCACTGAACTCTTGTTCAGTGGGGGTCTTAAACCCTTGTTCCCTCCGGTCACGGGCAGAGGACAGGAATCAGAATTCCCGAATGCCTTCTGCCCTCTGCCTTTCCCGATAAGAATAATTTGTCGGACAGTAATTCTAGTATTAACAACCCATAAATCAATTAGCTCGAAAATAAAATTGCGTCAGCCATGACCTTTTTTGAATTGTTTTGACCACACAAAATCGCATTTTTTGTCAATGCCTATTTATAACTCACATACTTAATGAGCGAAATTATTTTAGATAACTGTTGACAATTCCTTCTCACTTCCTTCGGTAATTGTCACCTATTTATAGGATTGGTTTTGGGGAATTATTTGGCGTAAATATGATATGTAAACATCCCTATATTTTTTCAAAATACCATCAACATATTGTCCAACTTATTATATAATCTATTTATCATTGTGCAAGTTTAACATCTACCTATTTTTCTAATCTTATGCCCGAAGTAGTCTTTACATATCAACTTAGAGATTATCAGCGCCAATGGATCAAGGGTATTTGGAATTCTTGGAAGAAAGGAAATAGAAGGGTACTTGCTCAGTTACCCACTGGCGCTGGTAAGACTGTCTGCTTTGCTCATATCTGTCACAAATTTTTTCAACAGCAACAACAGGTTTTAGTTATTGCTCACCGCATAGAACTCATTACTCAAGCTGCGGAAAAATTAGAACAGATTGTGGGCGAATCCGTAGGCATCATCAAAGGAGGATATCCTCATCATCCAGAACGAAGAATTCAAATTGCCAGTATTCAAACCTTAGCCAGACGCGAGCTATCTGAACTACCATTAAATATCGGGCTTTTACTTTTTGACGAGGCACACCATGCCAGCGCTTCATCATATAGACGGCTAATTGAACATTATCAAAATGCACAGATATTGGGTGTAACTGCTACTCCCCAAAGAATTGATGGTCAAGGTTTTCAAGAATTATTTGACGATTTAGTGGTGGGAATTCCGACAGCCGCTTTAATCCAACAGGGTTATTTAAGCAATTTTCGCTTATTTACCACCAACCAGACTATTTCTACTATTGGGGTACAAAAGTCTCGCGGGGATTTTAGAGCTAAGGAATTAGCTGTTGCTGTCACTAGCCAAATCGGAGTTGATGAAATCTTTCAAAACTACTTAAAATATGCCAAAAATTTACGGACAGTCATTTTCGCCTGTAGCCTAGAACATAGTCGCACGCTGGCGGCGGAATTTTGCCGTCATGGGATTAAAGCTGAACATTTAGATGGTTTAACTAAACCGGAATTAAGGGTGCAAATCCTGGAACGGTTCCGTAACGGGGCTACCCAAGTCATTACTAATTACGAAATCTTAACTGAGGGTTATGATTGTCCCAATATTGAGTGCGTTTACTGTGTGCGTCCGACTGAAAGCTCAACTTTATGGCTTCAGATGACAGGACGGGTTTTGAGAACTCACAGTTTTAAACCAACGGCGGTGATTATTGACGTAACTGACAATTGGAAAAAGCACGGACTCCCAGATGAGCCGCGTCAATGGAGTTTAGAAGCAAAAACCCTGAGTGTCTTAAGTTCTTTGGGTTTAATTCAATGCTCCCATTGCACTCATGTTTTTCAGCCTCTTTCTCATGAATTAGCAATTGTGGGTGGAGAAATCGGTGAGGATGGTTTACTGATTCAACATCACGAAGCTATTTGCCCTCACTGCGGTAATACGGTTGATTTTACTACTAAAGAAACTACAGACCAAAATCTGCTCAGAAGTCACCCCATTCGGCTCAGACATAGCCTCAATCTGGATTTGAAAGAAATTGACCTGTCTGTGTCGGGGGCTAGACTAGAAATGGTGTACGATATGCTGTACGAGCAGAGGTTAAAAAATGCTCCTCCTGCCAAGGTGTACAAAGCTATCTTCATGACTTTTATCGAAAGGATATCAGATTTTACTTTGGGAGATTGGCGAGAGATAGTTAAAATGGTTGAACCACTGGAACTGGTGATTACTAAAAAAGCTTGGGAGCTATACACTGAAGCACTTGATAGGCATAAAAATCGGTTACTCGCTCTGGCTTTTATTGAGCAGCGTCAGTTAAAGAGTCAAGGTAATTCACCGATGAGTGTGACTACAGAGAAGCCAGGGACTAAGGTGGACGACAATAAAGTTTCTTTTACTGGACAAGAACTGAAGTCACTCCCACGCGCACAAGTTTTTGGTAATCCCTATTTTCAGGAAAAATATGCGGATAAATGGCAACGCTCTTTAGCTAACTGTTCGGTGAGAACTGCTGAGTTTTTAAGCCAGAATGCTGGTTTGTTTCATGTAGAAACTACACTGAAATTTGTGAATATTTCTCTGGAGGTGGGGAATAGTTCTCACCAGAAATTGAAGCTCAAAGAAATTTATAATTCTAAAGAAATTCGCTCGGCTTTCAGTCAGGGCTTTGGTAAACAGGCTAAGGTGATGCTGAGGTTAGCTCCAACTAAAACTGAAAACAAGTCGGCTTGATGAAATAATTGCTTTTACTTGCAAGAGTTTGTGCGAGAACGCACTCTGATAATAGTTTGTTGATTGGTATCGAGAATTGAGGTTGACAATACAGTCTCTATTATGCACCTGTTGGGGACTGGGTGTTGCGTCTTGCCAATTTTTCCATACTTGCTTCTATACCCTCGGTAGTTCAATTGTTGACATCATTGATGCCGTTGTCCAAAGATGTCAGCAGATTATAACAGAATGGTTAAACGAATTGGGGCTGGAATTGAAACCAAGTAAAACCCGAATATCCCATACACTTAATATGTATGAACGTAACGTTGGGTTTGACTTTTTGGGTTTCACTGTTCGACGTTTATAGTAATTGCCCCAGCTTCTGAGAATAGGATTGAGGTGGTAGATAGCGGTTCACTTCCAAACCTCTTACCCGTAGGAAATCTACAACGCTTTTTAGCCAGTTGGATATTTTTTTTCACGAATGGTGATCAAATCGTTACTTTTCTGCTCAGAAATTTACTTGCCAAAAGTGTGCCAATTCAGATCCAATTCAGATCCAACTCAGATCCAACTCAGATCCAACTTAGATCCAACTCAGATCCAATTGCGATCCAATTTAGATCCAATTCTCTAGCCTACGTAGCTTATGTAATATTTATATTCGCAATAAACGCTAATTATTGATAAAAAATGTGCCAATTCAGATCCAATTGCGATCCAATCCAGATCCAATTCAGATCCATTGCCGATTCGTCCAGCGCTTAATTTGAGAAGGCGAAACCAGTTTTTGTGGGTAGCAAGCTATGTTGCTATCCGGATATTTTTTATGGGGATAAAAAAAGTACCCCCCAAGTGCGGCAACAAACTTGCCCTCTGTTCACGGTTCCCCTATCTCAGTATGTCAACCAGCGTGACCGAAAACTATTTCATTCTAAGGGCATGGTCGAGTTGAAAAACGTCAGGTAAGTATTTGTCAAACTCTCGATTGTATTCCTCCTTGGCCACTTCTCTACAAGCTGGTTTACTCAGCATAGCTAAGACTGGTTGTCCTTCAAAATTACGATCAGTCTCTCAATTTTCTTGTAATTACAGGGGTGATGAAGCCGCTCTTGCGTCTACGCCCCATTTCCCCCAGAACTGAAAACTCGTTAATAGCTTTATGTGTGGTGTTGATTGCTTTTCGACTTTTGAAAATCAGCTAGTGCCTTGAAAAATGTTTCGGGGTCAAATTCTGAAGTATTTTGTACAATGGCAACCTCCGAATTAAGGCTGACAAGCGAGCCTGTAACCACAGCTAATCCTGACTTTGAAAGACCGAGAACCTTTGTCCTAGAATCTGCTGGAAGCTCCTGCAATTGTTCTTTCTATTTATTACTAACGGTTTATACTGCGAGCGCACTATCTAATCCTGGGTTATGACTGCCCGAAATCGGCTGATTTTGCATCATTCTTTTCCACTTGCGACCGATTGCCAGTAAAGCTGCTTCCACTTCTTCCTCATCAGCAGCTTCAATTATTTCTACAATGTTGGTTTTTTTATCAGCCTGTAGTGGCTGGTTAGCTAGTAACTGGCAGAAATAGAGGCGAGAGCCTGGGGCTAACTCGTCCATAGCTTCCAGTAAAGCTGCAAATACCTCTGGGCTAATCCATTTATTCCCAGAGCGAAACTGGGATAAGTGATTTTGACTTATACCAGCTAAAGCGGCTAATTCTTTCCCCTGGATGCCGTATTTATCCATCGCCTGCTTAAATAGCTGGTAAATTTGCATAAACTTTTGTTCCTAAAATGTATCTACTAAATACAATAATCTAGTATAAGATATCTACTAGATAAATCAGATTTATCCAATGGGGTGATTTGATTATATCCACATGAAATAGCCCCGGCAAATTAATTGTCGGGACTCAAACCTACAAAGATAATATGACAATTCACAATCTTTCACAAACGTCGAAAGGCGGAATTTTAGGCTGTTTTCGTGTCGCAGTTGTAACCAGAAAGGAGTTATAGCTGTGAAGCAAATATCTGGAAAATTTTACCCCTTGCAACGTGATGAGTGGCTAAAAGCTTGTAAGGAACTCACACCAAGAGAGCTTCAAGTACTTTATTACCTTCGTACTACTGACCCTTACAGTAATAGTTTCCAAATTAGTGCTGCTCAAATTGCTAGGGATTTGTCAACAAATGATAAAAAGGTGCATCGCCAGACTATAAGCCGTGCGCTTAAATCCCTTGATGCTAAAGGATTTATCGATATTGAGCTTATAGAAATACAGGTTAATATCACCCCTAAAGGATACTGGTGTAATGAGTGCATCAGTACGGTGTCTGGCCACACCACCCTGGATCATCACACACCAGGGGCGATCGCCACACACCACCCTGGATCACCACACACCACTCTGGATCATCACACACCAGGGGTGATCGCCACACACCAAGCACAGTCTGAAACCCTTGCACAGCAGGAATCACACAACTCTAAGATTAATAAGACTTATTTAGACTTCATAGACTCTCTCTCAGAACAGGAAAGAGAGGAATTTTTAAAATTTGGGGAACAGAAGGCCGCACAATTACCCCATCCCCCCCAACTCCCCCGGCGGTGGATAGAAACAAACTGGCAGGAATTATCAGCACAGTGGTACAAGTCCAAAGGCCAAAGTTCCCCGGCGCAAAATTCAAAATGGGAAACTGACCCCCGCCGCCAGGAGTGGCTAGATAAAATTCGCTCCCTTGGGTTCGCGGCGTTTATTTGTGAAAACGGCAGTTTAGATAAGCAGCGCAAGGAATTTTATCAGTGGGCTAATTCTCACAATTTAATTTGGGGGGATGAAATATGAAATTACCTGAACTTCCCCCAGAACCAATCCGCGATGAAGACCAGCCTGGATATCAAAAAGAAATTTGGCAACCGTCCTGGCGCTGCTTCTGCTGCGAGGACACGGGAATTGTCAGATCCAGACTGGCAGCTATGGTAATTCATGGTTACAACTCCAACCGCGATCGCTTGCCGATTTGTCAGGCTCCAGGCTGTAACGCTGGTGTGAACTGGCTACACCTAGAGGGAAACATAGACATGAGGCTGACGGCGGCAATTTGTCAGGAATTAGACCGTATCAGCCGCGAGGACTGGCGACAGTCCACACAGCAAAAGTTTGTCAACATCCAAGCTTTATCTAAAAAGTTGGCGATGCCAAGAAGTTGCGAACGCACAGAGCAAGATAACCGCGAAGTGCAGCAGCGAAAGGCTGAAATTGAAGCGACTAGCTCTGACCAATGGGCGGCTATGAGAAATGCATATTTGGAGGTGGATAAGTAGTGACGCTCTCCCGCTACATTGCTTGCAATTAGCGGGAACATCTAACCTCGCGATTAAAGTTTCCTGTCTCACAGAACTGGCAACCCAGTATCCTCCACAGGCAGCAACGATGCTTCCTCATCGTTGTTTTGAACAATTAGAAGTCTAAAATGCTCAATCCTTTATCCGTAAACTGTTTCTAAACTCTGTAACTGTTGCCTGGAAAGCGATTGGCTTGGCCAGTGCCGTAGGCAATCGCTCGGTTCTTTCCTAATAGAAATTCCACAAGATGAGAAAATCACAAAATTTTGACAATAAATACCTCAATCAGTTGATATTGCGTCGCTTGAAAACCTTTTATTAATAGGAAAACTCGGAGAGTGACAGAAGAGGGTTAAAAAAAGAAATAATCTTAAGAGACACAGCGTTCCCCCTTACAATCTTCGGTAATGCCAAAATTTGATGACCAATTGGAAACTATTTATGCGAGTGATCGCATCTGTTGGCGTAAGTGGTTGTCAACCAATCATCTTACTTCGCCTGGTATATGGTTGATTTACTACAAAGTTAAAAGTGGTAAACCAAGCGTTAAGTACAGCGAAGCAGTCAAAGAAGCTTTATGCTTTGGTTGGATTGACAGTAAAGTTAAATCATTGGATGAAGACCGTTATCAGCAAATCTTCACACCTCGAAAACCCAAAAGTGTATGGTCCAAATTAAATAAGCAATATATTGAAGAGCTAATTGAACAAGGCTTGATGACTCAGGTAGGTCTAGAAAAAATTCAAGTGGCTAAACAAGATGGCTCATGGAACTCCTTGGATGCCATTGAAGCGTTGACAATTCCGATAGATTTAAAGCAAGCCTTAGAAGCAAATCCTTCAGCCAATCTTAATTTTGAGGCATTTAGTAATTCATTGAAAAAAAACATTCTATTTTGGATTGACAGTGCAAAACGTCCAGAGACTAGGTTGAACAGAATTGAGCAAACCATAATGGAAGCAGCACATAACAGAAATCCATTGAGCCGATGAGTTAATTACACGAATTTAGGAAAATATATTTATTGCAAAATTATACTAACAAAAACTCATCCACGAGTTTTCAAGAGTTTCAGCGTCAAATCATCTCTGGTTTTAGCTAAAATTACACCCTCTGCAAATGAAAACTTGTAGAAAAAAGTTCATGTCCCTAATTCTCCCAATAATTACCCACAGTAACCAAAGTCTCCCCTAATTCTCCCAATAATTCCCAACGCTTTTTCAATCTTTCCCAAAATGTCCCAAAGTAGAAAATATTCAGCAGGTTTATTGACTCAATTCTCATCAAACTCAAAACTCCCAATATTTCCCAAATCATCCCAATTATTCCCAACAAATCCCAAATCTTCCCCAATGTTTTCCAATAAATCCCAAAGGGGAAACCCCTCTGGACACCCCAAAAAACTACCGCACACTACGCCAAAATGGCGCGAAAGTTTTTGAGCCAAAACTGATTTGAAAGAATAGTTGCGCTTACTCAAACTTGTAGTGTTAACTCATTTTAGTGTGATAGCTTTGCTATCACGCACCATGTTAGGAATAAATTTTTGGAACTACAAACACTGTTGCTGTATTATCACTGGTTTGTAAATCAGTTTTGTAGAGAAGATAATTATGCATCAAAACCGGCGAATGCCCTTAGCAATAATGAAAACCTGCCTGCTCGAATAGAAATTACTCGGCGCAGTTTCAAAGCTTTAGGATTGCTCTCTTAACGGGACAAGCTTAGGCGTTGGTTACTGCACCCATCCTTGAATCATTCCGGGCGGGGTCGATAAACATCAGCGCCTCAACCCTCGCCCCTGCTTTTGGGATTGCTCATAATCCTCTAATCGTGCAATTATTTCCTCTGACTTTAATAACTGACGAGTAATCTTCATCTTTAAAACCTCATCTGGAAAAGAATCTTGTTGTGTCCTAGATGAAGATTGCTGATGAAAATAATCATCAACATAGTCAACAAGTTCAATCAATTCATCATTATCCAGTTGATGGATTAAATCTTGAATTTTTTGTTCTAATTCCAGATGGCGATTAAACCTAGTTGCTAACAACTGCTTTCGTTCTTCTGAACTCAACTTTTTAGGTGGTGCGGGTGGCGAATGTCGTTTTTTATTGTTGTTATCCCGCCATTCCTTCAGGGTTAATGCTTCATAATATACCTGCTCGTATGCCAAAGCCCCCTGAGCCACTATTAAATCATCAACACCTTTATCTGGGCCTGGTAATGTCACCACATTCACCTTAGCCCCCTGTTCCTCCAGCAGTCCACCAGTGCGCGAGATAGCAATATCTATATTTCGTTGAGTTTCCGGTCGCGTTTCATAGTCAAAGCAGAAAGTCATCTCTCGTCCTGGCGTGGCGAAAACAGCTAACTCATCCATCAACCTCGCTTTCACCCGTTCGCCAAACTCATCCTTACTGCGATAACCAGCATATATCCCTGGCAGTCCAATTGTTACATGACCTTGGCTTAACAAACTAGCAGCTTTCTTCGCTCCCTCAGTGATAGTCACTGGTAAGTTATGTTTCCATACACAATACCAAAATCCACTGGCGCGCTCTTTTTCAGTAGGCCGTACCCCTGCTTTTTCATAAATACGCTCGGCAATATCATCAGGCACATCTAACAGGAAGATACTTAATTCAGTTTTAGGTGGATGCTCATATTTAATAAACTTCGCGGGGGAATGACTGGAAAAATGGCGGCGGGCTTCGTGGTTAGTCGTGTTGGCATCACAAATAGTCGTGGGGTTAATAAGCCCGCCGCCATTTTTTTGTCCCAATGCGTCACGGGGTTTATCCGCTTTTTCTCGTGGTTCATTGGGTTTATAGCATCCCCACAATTTTCTCTCAGGTTTATCCCCTGGTTGAAGGTCAGCAAAGGATAAAGGATTAACACCAGCATCACACCACCAGCCACCAGATTCAATATGAGCATACTTACTCATAATTCCTAATGATAGCCTGCCTGTATTGGTGCGTGGCAATTTATGACTGTACATGAGGTATTCCCAAGCCTCATGCTCCCATTCCCTAGTTTGATGCAAACTGGTGAAATTACGGTGGGCAATTTCCGGGTGAATGGCGCTGTCCCTGATTAATTCTTGCCAGTGCTGTTCGTCAAGCCGTTCCGGGGCTGACACAGAGTTGTCAGGAGTCCAAAATGCTACCTTTGGCTGTGGAGTTTTGGGAACTGGTTTGTTAATAACTGGTTTGGGAGTAGGAACAATCCTTTCAGGTACTTGTGGGGGTTGAGTTTTAACAACAGTAGGCTGTGGAGTTTTGGGAACTGGTTTGTTAATAACTGGTTTGGGAGTAGGAACAGTCCTTTCAGGTACTTGTGAGGGTTGAGTTTTAACAACAATAGGCACAGGGGCAGGAATGCAGGTGGCTTCTGACTCTCGCTGAACAAGGTGCATCGGTGAAGAATTAGGCACAGGGGTAGGTGTGAAGACGGCTCCTGACTCTCGCTGAAAGGAAGTTTGACAATCAGTTTTCTCCTCTGCTCCTTCGCTTCCCTGCTCCCTGACCTCAAAGTTCTTTTGCTTCGTACTGGGCTTTTTAGCTACAGTCGTTGCAGCTACAACCTGTTCCTTCTCTAGCTTTGACTGGTGCTGCTTTGCCAATTCCTGTTGTCGTAGTAGCGCCAGGGCATTTTCCTTCGCTCTACTCAACTGCGCCTGAGCTAGTAAATAATCCTTATCTTCCGTGTACAGCTTTAATTCATGCCTGGCACGGCTGACTGCTACATAAAAGCTCTCTTGTCCAATGGTGTTGTCAGCTGCAATCAGCACTTTGTCAGCTGTTTTACCCTGACTGCTATAAGTAGTGCTGACGAGCGCGTAATCTAAATTATGTCCTTGATAGAAACTCAGCGATTCAGTTTTACCACTATCTAGATATTGAATGACAGCGCTGCGCTTTCTGATTTGGGTAACTACAAATTCCTGCCCGTTTTTATGCCCTTTGTCCCGATTATTCTTTGTCCATCGTAAGCGATCGCCCACAGCAATTTCAATCCTCTGTCTTTGGTAAACTGCTTGCTCAAATCCTGTATTTACCTGAAATTGTTGACCATCGTCGGCTTTCAAGGTCAAGCGGTCGTTATCTTTACCCACCACTTCGTACAGTTTGCCCTTCTCTAATCCCCGGCGCTTGTAATCACGGGTGGGCATGACTACATCCCCCAGTTCAAAGTTATGGGTGTAGCGCATTTGTACTCTTGTCAGGTCTTTGGCTTTGAGTTGGGTGATATTAATTCCAGTCCCTAAACTGCCTTCCACTTTGAGCTTTTCTCGAATGGCTTGGGTAATAGCCAGTCTTTCAAAATTGGTTCCCGCCAGTACCAGGGTTCTCGCTCGTTGTTCTGGTGTGGCTGTCACATAGTCACGGGCAATTGTCTCAATTTTTAGTTCAGATGAAACGCTATGAATACTGCCGTTTTCATCTAAGCGCTCAAATCCTTCTTGAATCCTACCTTCAGCAATTAAATCTACTGCTAGTTTTAGCTCTGGGGCGCGTTGTCTTAAGGATTCGTTTAAGTAGCTAGTTTTGATTCCTGCCTGTTGCAGTGATTTAAAGGGGTTGCCTGCTTCTACTGCTGATAGTTGTTTGGTGTCTCCTACTAACAGCACCCTGGCTTGCTCCTGGGTAGCTCGTTCTAACAGAGATATTGCATCTTTGGCACTGAGTAATCCTGCTTCATCTACAATCCAAATTTGCTGTGAGTCAATCTCCTGGGGTGGTTCAGAAATTAGGAGTCTAGCAACTGTTTCGGCTTGAATATCCAATTCAAGACTTAGAACTTTCGCTGCCATTGCACTGGGGGCAAAGCCTTTGATGGTGTACCCTGTATCGGCGGCGATTTTCTTTAATTCCTTGAGGGCGAAAGTTTTACCAGCACCGGCTACCCCCTGCCAAGCAATGAATTGGTCTTTTGTGGTGGCGGCGGTTTCTACTGCACGGCGTTGTCCTAAATTTAAGGTGGTTTGCTCTAGATGGCTGACAATTACTTCTGGGTGAGCCAGTGGGCTAACCTTGGACTGCCCATCTTGCATGAGTTTTATGGTTGCCAGTTCGCGGTTGACTGCTGCTAGGGTTGTATAGTCACGGGTTTGTGGGGATAGGCTGAGTAATTCGGGATTGGCTTTAATTAATGGTTCTATCTGTTTTACTTCTGTGGCTAGTCCTTGGTTGAGGATGAATTTTTCTAATTCTTCTTGGGTAAAGGCGACATTTCTTTCAGAGCAATGGGCGATGGCATCTTCTAGGTTGTCATAGCTTACTAGTCTGGGCTGTAGTTCTGGCTGTGGGTTTCCTGGTTGGACAAATTTTATCCCCAGGGCTTTAGCTTCTTCTCTCCACTTGGCTTTGAGTTCTTCTGGGTGAATTTTCTGTTTGCGGTTCCTGGTGGCAGTCCATGCTTGTTCTCTCTCTGACCGAGTTGCATTTTCACCTACTGCTTCTAATATTTGCTGTCTGCGTTTGGAGAATTCTTTCAGGTCTTCTGGCTTCCATCCTTTAATTTCAAATTGTCCGTGATTTCTGGCTTCTACTTGGTACCCCAGTTTTTGGATTTCTACTGCTAGGTAGTTCTGGTACACCATGCCGAGAAATTTTTTGTTTTTGAAGATTTCGTCGTTGAGCAGACTGTACCATTGCCCGTTATCTAGCCGCGTCATGTTCATGACTAGGGCATGAGTGTGCAAATGTGGGTCTAGTTCTCTGGTTTCAATATGGTCAAACTGGGCAACTACTAAGTTTCCTGTTCTGGTGGTTTCTCTGCCGATTTCTGTTGTAACTCTGGTGTAGCTGTAGCGTTGTTCTATTAGTTCTAAGGTTTTTTGTACTGCTAATATATGTGCTTGAATTAATTGCTCGTCTCCACCTACTAATGCTTGTAGGCTGACGCTTTTTGGTGCTGAAAAAGTGAAGTCAGTGGCGGCTCGGCGAAGTGATGAATCCAATCTTCTGGCACATAGTTTCTGGTTCCCATCTGGTGATAGTCCATTAACGATGTTTGTGAAGGTTTCTTGGTTATCAACTGCTCCTGATAGTCCTAATTTTTTAGCACCCAGACCAGACCAGCGTGATTCGCCCTCTTGGTAATACCCTTCCAGGAAGTAATGCACTGCTTGTTGTGGTTCTGAGTTCTTGCCTGTTAACACTGACTACTCCAGTGATGACTATTTTTCTAGAAGTACATCTCCATCATTTGACGCGCTTCTGTCTGTACAAGCCTAAAAGTTACTTTCTGTAGTGTTGCATAATTCAAATTTTCATATTACTTTACACAGGTTTTTTTTGCTTTTTTTTATTTTAATTTTAACTGTTTTTTCTGTCAAACTTTTTTGGCGTACTGTGCGAGGTCAGACAATTTTTCTAATGCCACAAAGTAGCCACAGAAATAGCATAATTTTTTCACAAATTCACCATAAAAGTATCACAAAAACTCTTCTCGGAACTGCTGAGAACTACTTTTAATTCCCACAAATTCATCACACATTTCTCTGATTTTGTCTGAGAATTATCACAGAAATCACACAAAAAATACCCCAATGTACTGGTGTGTTTAATTACCGAAAATTACTCATGATGCCATAGCTTGATTTACTCCATTTCCTCTATTCTTGAAACTGACGGATAATTGTTAGTCCGTCTCCTACCCGACCTGTGACACTAGAGATTTAACCATGTTGGGGTAAAGACAAAACGTGTCTTTACCCCAACATAATGTTCATAAACTGAGGCGATTGGCTTTAATGAGCCACTTTGAACCTCGCCAAATAGCGACAGTGTAAAACTCGCCAAGAGGATAGAGATAGTGTTAGCCGTTGAAACACTGGCGAGATTTGGCGGTATCTGTCGGTCAATATCATTAGGGATAATTTTTGGGACAGAACTTATGGAAAACCTACATTTCAATCCAAAAAAATTCAAATTTTGCTCAGTATATTTAAAGCGATCGCTCTAAATCTCCCTTGATATTCTAAGCCTTTGAGGGAATGAAACAGCCCTGCGCCCAAACCGGGCTTGGTCAATCGCGCTATACGCCATACCAACTTTTCCATACCACTGTCTACATGGGAAGAACTGAGCAAAGATTAGCAGATTAACCTACCGATGAGAGTTAGTGATCGTTTATTCCTCTGGTAAATTTGAACAGTCAATTTTCCACCTCTTCTAATCTCGCCAAAACTCGCCATATGGCATGATATAATTTGGCGATACTTGGCGGTAATCTCATGAACAAACAAGAAGCAGCAGATTTTCTTGGTGTCAGTGTCCGAGCGCTAGAGCGCTATGTACAGCAGGGGCGAATCAGCGTTAAGTATGAGAAAGGAAAGACTCGCCCGACTGCTCATTTTGAGCAAACAGAACTGGAAGCATTTAAGGAAGAACTCAACCAACCAACCGTAAAACCTGCCTTTGAATCTCGCCAAATAGCGACAGAGCCACAGCTAGAAACAGCAAAACTGGTAAAAACCTCTGGCGAGATGACGGAATTTGGCGAGATTGGTGTAATTGATAAGCTCTCATCAATCATTGAAGGGCTGCTGAGTACGAATGACAATCAGCCCAAAGTACCAGTAGCAGATAAGTTACTGTTGTCGATGGCAGAGGCACAGGCGTTAACTGGATTGTCTAGAGAATTTCTCAAGGATGCCATTGCATCTTCTCAACTAAAAGCCAAAGTGATTGGTAAAGGTTGGCGGATAAAACGCAGTGACTTGGATGAGTACATTAATCAGCTGTTTTAAATATCGCCAAATAGCGACAGTGTAAAACTCGCCAAGAGGATAGAGGTAGTATCAGCCTTTGAAACAGTGGCGAGTTTTGGCGAGATGAAAAATGATACCAATTACACGAATTGGCACACAGGTGTAATGCGATCGCCCCTACGATATTGTGTTTTCCAATGCTGCCTTGCACGTACTCAATATTTATCACACCAACCCATAACTTTTTGCTGAATCCAACGAAATGTCTGGAAGGTTGCGAAGCATCTCATCCCATGTACTCTGTGCTTGCAACGCTTCTACGATAATTCGGAGCGGTTCGGCAAAGATCGCTGGAAAATCTGCCTCTTCAGGAAACTGAATTTTATACGCTAACTGCTCTTGAGGTGGAGTGAACTGAGCGTTGACTCCTTCTTTGTTGCCTCTTGCATCAACCCTATACCAACCAACTTCAGGCAAATGGATTGCATTGAAACCGTGCAAACTGTACGGCGCACCTTTATCATCAATACTCAACCTCTGATAACAAAATCCTGTGGGAATCTGGTTTGCTCGTAAAAGTGCTGCCAGCAGATGACTCTTAGCGTAGCAATAACCTGTTTTGTGTTGAAGCACATCTGAAGCTCGGCAAGTCAAAGGATTCATTTGATAGTCAAAACTGTGACAGATTTCGTCTCGCACCCACTCAAAACACGCTTTTGCGATCGCCATTGGGGTTGGACATCCCAGTGAGATTTGTTTGGCGCGTTCCATAATTTTGGGATGCTGCCAGTCGATGACTTCACTAACCTTCAAATACTCTTCCATATCAATCGATACGAATACTGTAACTTCAACTCTAAACACCTTACCAGTAATTTCAAAGCACTCCACTCGTTAGTGCAGTATGCTATTTATACCACATGGCATAAGTGCGAATTCCGTAGTCAACAAAAGTACTAAAACGTGGAATTGGTATCAAATTTCATCTCGCCAAAACTCGCCCCAGGTTCAAAGCCTGATATTACCTCTATCCTCTTGGCGAGTTTTACACTGTCGCTATTTGGCGATATTTAAAAC
>NZ_CAWUDG010000030.1:0-46989 GCF_963920885.1 Anabaena sp. CCY 0017
TTCTCTAGAGAACAAGGAATGTTAGTAAGGACTGCTTTAGTTATCTTGTATAGGGATAGGGATACTTGCGTTTATTTACCCTATGACTAATTATCTTGTATAGGCATGATAGCATCTCTGCGTTATCGGCATCTTATACATATCACCTTGTATAGGCATGATAGCATCTTTCTTGTTATGTCTGCATTGTCGGCATCTCATCACAAACACCTTGTATAGGCATAGCGTCATCTCTGCACTTCCTCATAGATACCTTGTACAGGCATAGCAGCATCTCTCCACTCCCACAACACAAACACCTTGTATAGGCATAACACCGCCGCTAACAATTCCCAAATTTTCTCGCATCCCTGCACAATTCCCATAGACTTGTATAGGCATAGAAACATCTCAACACCCACACAGATAATTTTGGAAACTTCCCTAGTGCGATGGGCAAAGCCCCGCCAGAGGCGATCGCCAACAGCTTGCATCCCTGCACAAGTCGTACTAACTTGTATAGGCATAACCATGAAATATGTTGCAATTGTACTGAGATATTTTCCCCCAACTCCTCCCCAATCCCCACTATCATCTCAGTACAATTCACCCCAAAAATAATGACCAATGACCAATGACCGCACAATCCCCAGCATTCCCCACAATTGCCCCACGGGATAGAATACACATTTGCATAAAAATCACCCCATTGCTGGGGCTTCTCTGTTGGGTTGGGGTGGCGTTGGGTGGCGATGCCTTCTGCGGGGCTTTGCCCATCGCTAACTCCCTGCAAATGATGTTAGTTAGCGATCGCGCTGCTGCAAAGCAGATCGCACTACTCCACTGGGAACCAATGCGGCCAAGTCGATGACCTCAGTTAACTTCTGTCCTGGCTTGCGGTTTTCATAGGGGTTAAGGTCATGCTTGGCATTATGATCATCAAGTCTTTGCTGGCATCCCTGAAAGTTATGGCTAATGAATAGGCATAGCATCATCTCCCCACTCCCATCACACAAACAGCTTGTATAGGTATAAAAACATTTGAACACCTACACGGATATTTTTGGAAACTTCCGCCGCCGCCGCCAACAATTCCAAGATTCTCCCCACTCCCCAACTTCGTATACCGTTATCAATGGTTGTTTTATACATACTTGTGTATATTTGCGTGTATTTATGGGCGGGACAATGGATTTATTTTATCTAACAATTTAAAATCGATTGACCCTGTTTTTTGGCTTTCTAGATAAGGGTTTGAGCGATTCACTTGGAAAAAAACTTTTTGGTCAAAAACGAGAATTGTATGAATTATTAGTCAGTTATTTTTATACCTAATTTGCTACTGCAAAGCCCCGCCGTTCGCGGAGCGTCTCGTAGAGAAGGCATCGCCATTTTCACGGTTGACCGTAAAAATTCCCCCGCATCCCTGCACAACTCCCATCGACTTGTATAGGCATGGCATCACATTTTATTTTTAGCGCTGGCGATAATATTAATAAATTTCCCTCTAGAACTTCATCTAGTTTAGTAATTTAAACTACTAAAAACTTACATCAAAACACTGATTTTAGCATTATTTTTATTTCTTCAATATGGCATTATTTATTACGTTGTCTATAATACTTATACTATGTAATTCCTACAGTCCACCCCCCCCTAAATTTATAATAAAAGTCTTTTTTTATTGTACGGGTGGACATAATGTATTCTTTGGCTTTATATACTTAAATGCAATGAACAGCGTTAAAATCGCCAGGAACGGCAATGAATACCCAATTATGTAGAATGTTCCTTATCCAAAAAATCACCCTATTTTGGGATGCCACAGCTAAAACAGGATAATTCTTATTGGCTGTACTTAGAAGGGGATTTCTTGATAAAAATTAAACCAATACTTAGACGTTGGCGATAGCGCGGAGCGCACCTGGAGGAGGCGATTCCTACGGAGCGCTTCGCTATCGCCACAATTCCAAATTCTCCCACTCCCCCAAAATTATCGCCGCCGCCGACAACATACTGAGATATTTTCCCTCAAATCCTCCCCAATCCCCACTGCCATCTCAGTACAGTTCACCCAATAAATCTAGTCACACACACCCGTTTTTACCCCAAAATGGCTTGTGTGTGACTTGGCAAGCTTTGACCACCAAGAATTGTTGCAATGATTGTGCAGCAAGGCTTTAGGTCTAGTCACACACAAACCCATTTCCTTATAATAATTAAGCTTGTGTGTGACTAGATTTTTCATATCCTTCTGGCTTTAATTTCTTAAGGATGTGGGATGGGCTGAAGTGTCCTAAATGCTACACGCTGATATTTTGGGAGGGGTGGCGATATGGGGATTCCCATAGCTTCCACAATCCCCAATATTCTCCAAAATAACCCTACAGGATAGAATAGCCATTCCCATAAAAATAACCCCATTGCTGAGGCTTCTGTCTTGGGTTTGACTGGGGATGGTTGGCTGGGGGCTATGGGGGAATGGCACTAAGATAAGCCGAAATCTCGTTAGGGCAGGGTGTTGGGGATAGGGTGTTGGGTGTAGTGTTTAATAAAATTGAATTTTAGTACGTTCATGTGTTCAACAACTTCTTAATTCCCCACACCCGACACCCCACACCCCACACCCAAAAGCCTTATAAATAATGGATTTGCCGTTATCTTAGTGCCATTCGGCTATGGGGCGATGCCTTCGGCGAGCTTCGCTATCGCGCGTCTGGTTAATTCCTCAATTCCCGCATCCCTGCACAATTCCCATCGGCTTGTATAGGCATAGAAACATCTCAACACCTACACAGATAATTTTGGAAACTTCCTCACTCCCCAGCGCTAAACCCCTATACTTTCAGCAATACTTTATTTATACATGGTTTTGTATATTTGCGTATATTTATAGGCGGGACAATGGATTTAGTTTATTAAACAATTAAAAATCGATTGACCCTGTTTTTTGGCTTTCTAGGTAAGGGTTTGGGAGATTCGCTTGGAAAAAAACTTTTTTGTCAAAAACGAGAATTGTGTGAATTAGCAGTCAGTTGTTTTTAAGACAAACTAGCTACTGCAAAGTATTGGGGACTAAGAACCAATGACCAATGACCGCACAATCCCCAGTATTCCCCACAAATAGCCTTCAGGATAAACAATTGGCTTTTAAAGTTCTAGTCCCTGCCCCGGATGCTCACGCCTCTGTTGCTCTTGCTGCTTTCTCCATGCACACAGCGTCTCATTCCAATCTTTGCCTTTGGGTTTAACTCGCATGGCATGGTGTAACTGTTCCATGATCATTCGTGCCGTCTCATTCCCGGCATGATCATTGTCATAAGCCACTTCCACTGCGGGAACAGTTCGCAGAAATTCCACTGGCAGACTTTTGGGGCTATCTACTGCCATGTACATTGTCCTGGTTTTGGGTATTCCTTGCTGAACTTCCATTTCCAGAGTGGCGAATGACATTGCTTCAATGGGGGATTGACACAATACAACTTTTTCAATTTCGCGGTTTTGTTCTCCACCCAGTTTTAAATGAAACCACCCTTGAGTACGCTTGCTTTCTTTCACATATCCCTGAAAGCTGTTATCTTCCCCTGTTCCTTTCAAAAATGCACCTGTGGTTTCACCATCCAAATTCCGCATTAAGAACACGGCGTTTTGTTGCTCATCAGCGTAAATTAAACCTTGCTCATGAACTGCTTGGATAAAACTGGGTAGTAATTCTCGTTTCTGGGTAAGGTAATTTTCTATTTTATGCCATTGACGCTCATCAGCTGATGGGGGTACAAATTGGGGTCTGGGTTCTAACTGTGCAAATTCAGTGGCGATTTTTCGATCTTGGGCGATGACTGCTTTTTCTACCCCAGCTTCACCAAAATTATCATACAGCCACGCGATCGCTTGCCGATAATCACACTGGTTAACGTGCATCACCAAGTCAATAGCACCACCGCCACCCCTCTGTTCACTGGGATGAAAGTCATAGAATTTGGAGCCATCTATATTTATATTGTTACCCTGGCCTGTCCATTTCCCTGGCTGATTATTCATATTGTTACCCTGACCTCTCGATTGCCCCGACTGGTTATGGTCACGGTCTAAGCCCAACTGCCAAGCTACATCCTCCAGGGGCAAGTCGTGTAGTTTTTCTGTCTGCTGCTGTAACTTTACAACTTCTGCTTCGAGTTGTTGCCGGAGTTTTTCGCTGGCTAACGCATTCTGAACAGCTCGTTGTTCGTGTTCTATGGCGCGTTGACGATCCGCTAACTGATGGTCAAGTGTTTGTATAACTGGGTCAGCTTTGATTCGAGTATAGAATCGCTGTGCTGTTTCTCCCAATATGGGTTCTAATCGTTGCAGTTCTAAAGTCAAGGGTTTGCTGTTAACTGCTTGGTAATATTCTTTGATTTTGGTGTGGCTGGCTTTACTGCCTTTGACTCCTCGTTCAATACCCAATGGCGCTAGTGCAACCGCATAACTATCCTGCAATTTGGATAATTTGATTCTGCACTCTTTGGCTGACCCCCCAAACATTTCATTGTGGCTGAGTTGTTTGGTTTTATCGTTGACTGGAACGATGTAAGCGTGAATGTGGGGGGTGGCTTCATCTAAATGCAATTCTGCCCTGACGCATTTATGACTGTAATTGGAAATTAACCAATTCTTTGAGGTGTTAGCAAAGTCTAGCATCCGGTGATTGTCCCACTCCCCTGCTAGTGATGGGTCATGAGGTCGAAAATATTCGGGACTGGCACTCAAAAACATTTCACTACACAATACGGCATTTTTGCGGGGCTTGTGTTTTGTGCTGCTGGCTATTTTGGTTTTGACTATTTCCTCTAAAGGATGGTCGTTGTCCCCAATCAATCTGATATTTGTTTTTTCTGGGTCGGCATTGGTAGTTTCTTGAAGTCTGGCTGTATGGGCTTCACTACCCCCTACGTTGCCAAAAGATTTCAGCTTCCCTACTCGTAAAATTGCTAACCCTGTCATCTGTTTTCAGTTGTCTATTTAGCCCGGATTTTATGCCCTATAGGGTAATTATGGGTTGTCTCTGGGCGAGTGTCAATATCGGTATCCGCTCCCCCCTAATTTTTTATTCCATACTCACTACGTAACTAGAAAATTTTAGCTCAGATTGATGCGGTTGTGGGGTAGCGCTTCCCCTGCCCCTAATTGATAAAAACTCTCCCTCAAAATTATATCAAATTGGCTGAATTATTGTTTATTTAGCGGCTCTCAAGAATGATTAATTTATCAATTTTTGCCCTGATTTCATCTTGTCAATAATTTTGAATTAATGAGAATAAATCAGGTGTTCTGGGGTCAATTTTTACCTGAGAATACTATCAAAAATGCTTGGGCGACGGTTTGCTAATCACTGGCTTATTTAACGTATTCATCAGGGTTTACGGCTATTTTACTATCAATAAGTTTGATTTAATGAGAATGATTAGAGGTTTTCGGGTTTACTGGACTTTCTTCAAGGACTGATACCACTCTTTTGTAACTATTTGTAGTAATTACAATTACAAAATGTTTTTTGAGCCGTTTTTTGAATTACTTTTGCAACATCAATGTATTACATAATTCTCAATAATTTTGAGTTTAATGACAGTGGTAATTTGAAAAATCATGGCTAAAAACCAGTCTGTATATCTATTAAACAGCAATTTTCGCTCTTTTTTGATGTGCAAATTAGCAGACATTTTGCACTGAATTGTCTATTTTGGCAATTATTAAGCTGGCTAGAGACAACTGTAGGCAGGCTAAAAAGGTGTGTAAGTAAGTGTCATTAATGCAAAACAGCAGACATATTTCACCAGAATCACTGATTTAGATACAAAATGTCTGCTCAATGTAATCTAGTATTTAATTTAACAAAAACTGTACAGAAAAATATTAAAAAATTTTTCTGTACCACCCGCACCAGTGGCGATGAGCAAAGCCCCGCCAGAGGCGATAGCGCGGAGCGCTAATCGCTATAAATCCAATCTGCTGCATCTGTGTACAATAACTATCATCTCTTGTGTAGGCATAGACAACTTCCGCCAACTTGACCCCGTGAAAAAAGACGGCTGCATTTTTCCCCACTCCCCATGCAGATGATTGGGCTTTGATTTCATCACCAAGAATTTCTCCAGGATGAATAGGGGGACGTACCATTACATTCTCCTTGAGTGATCATTTGTAATTTTTATTTTGAAGGGTGGAAGAGAATTGTCAGGCCAATTCAAAAAATCCTCATTTCTATGCCACCCGCACCAGTTTTAGCCTTACCCGCACCAGTAACCGCACCAGTTGTTAGCCTGAAACAACGCTATATCAAGCTTTGACGCAGTACCCGCATCAAGCGCACCAGTTTTGAGGGGTTCTACTCACTTTTGTGAATATAGAAAATTATTTTTTTTAATTTTTTTCTTTGTCATTGTTTTTCATTTCCTATAAAAAGTGATGCGGGTGGTGCGGGTACTGCGGCTAAGAAGGCTGGAATGTAGCCATAGTCAGGGCTGTAGCACTAGGGCATTTTTTGAAGTGGTGCGGGTAGTGGTGCGGGGTAGTACAAAACTGGTGCGGGTACGTCATAAAAAATACCCCACAATCATGTGTGGGGTGTCTGTATGGGTGGCGATTCGCTAGAAAATAATATTTTTAAACAGCACAATACAGCGCTGAAACTCTGGCTGTTTTTTACTGGTTTGTTTTCAGCAAAAAACTAGCGCTTTTTAGCACTGCTTTTTTCTTGTTTCCCTGACTGGTCTTTCCTGGGGTCGGGGATTGTTCACCATGCACTGCCGTGTTCTCAACCGCCTTGATGGTTATTCGACCGTTCGAGGTTTTGCTTTCCCCTTTACCGTGGGCAATTACACGGTCAGTCTTTGGCTCACTGTACGCATTGAGTGTGCAACTACAATCTCTACTATTCTATCCCATATTTTTAGATTTTTTAATTCTCGCCAAATATCGCCTAGTCAAAAACTTCTATGTCTCAAAACTAAAGTGACTTTAGAAATGCTTTTCTAGTCCAGCTTGTTTTAGAACCCCATTGGCTGTGTGACGAGATTTCATACAGCCATCTACAACAAAGGAAGTTTGGGTGATGGGACTATACCAAATCTCATGATCTCCTTTACCTTGTCTTTTGAAGTAGCATCCAGCGTTTTCTAAAATACGTTTTACTTCAGGGGTAAAGGATACGCTTATTTAACAGCCTACTCCAATAGGTTGCTGAAAATGACTTGTTAAATCCAAAACCACAGGTTTTTTACCAAACGAATTAGCTTGATTTAATTCCATGAGTTCTGGAATCATCATCTCTAATTTTTTTGTAAGCTGTTCTATGGTTTCAGCCTCTGTTACTAATCCGGGTAAGTTTGAAGCATCGGCAACCCAAACACTTGCCTCTGCATCCCAGAAAGCTTGAACTTTTATAGTGATTCTTGGTTCCATGCAGCAAACTCCGTGGTTAACACTACCTGAGCCTATTTTGCGTTATATTAATCTGTTTCGCAATCGTGACCACAATACAATTTCAGTAACTAAAATTTTCTGGTGGTCATAGCTTAAACAACACAACAACACTTAAGCCATCCCATCAGGAAGCAGTGCAGCTAATTTCTGTCCCGGCTTACGGTTGTCAATTCCCTTTTTTAGTTTTAACGATGCGTTACAGAAAAAAATGTGATAAATTGTGATAAAGTGTTAACTACTGCTAACACTTTATCACATTTGAACCCAAGGCTGTATTGCCGTCAAGCGTATAGATTATGTCAAAAACACAACAGGTGCTAGATTATGCCCGTGAAAAAGGGATAATTAGAGCTAAAGATATAGAAGCACAAGGTATTCACAGACAATATCTCAAACGCCTTGAACAGCAAGGACTACTGATACGTTCAGCCCGTGGTATTTACACTTTTGCAGAAGCTGAAATTACAGAAAGTCATACCTTGGCTGAAACTGCTAAACGAGTTCCTAGTGGAGTAATTTGTCTTCTATCAGCACTTAGTTTTTATGGGCTAACTACTCAAGTACCTTTTGAGGTATGGCTTGCTATACCTCACAAGCACCGTCCCCCAAAAGACAATCTTCTACCTCTAAGAATTGTTTATATGTCTGGTAAATCCCTCTGTGAAGGTGTTGAAGAACATCTAATAGAATGTGTGAATGTACGAGTATATTCTTTGGCAAAAACAGTTGTGGATTGTTTTAAATTTCGCAATAAAATTGGTCTAGATGTGGCGCTTGAAGCACTACGAGAATGTTGGAGAGAAAGAAGATGCTCAATGGATGAACTATGGCATTACGCTAAAATTTGTCGAGTACATAATGTCATACGTCCATATCTCAATTCTCTACAATAATGTCAAAAAAGCCTATTAATATAGCAGCTTCCATCCGAGATAAATTGTTAAATTTATCTAGAAAAAGAGGGGAGCAATATAATTACTTGCTAACCCTGTATGTCGGTGAAAGACTGCTATATAGGCTTAGTCAATCTCCAAATCAACAACAATACATTTTGAAAGGAGCTACACTTTTTAAGGTGTGGAATGGTGAACCACATAGAGCAACAAAAGATTTAGATTTCTTAAGTTTTGGCAATAATGAAGTCAAACATATAGAAAAAGTTTTTCAAGAAATTTCCTTAATAGAGTGTGAAGAAGATGGAATTATTTTTTTACCGGAATCTATCAAAGCTCAAGTAATAAAAGAAGACCAGCAGTATGAAGGAGTAAGAGTTAACATTACAGGAAAACTAGGTACTAATCTGTGTAAGCTTCAAGTTGATATTGGATTTGGTGATGTTGTTACACCCGATGCTCAAGAAGAAGTAATTGATACCATTCTAGATGTTCCCAAGCCAAAATTGAAAACCTATCCTCGTGAAACAGTAATAGCTGAGAAATTTCAAGCAATGGTTGATTTGGGTATAAAAAATAGCCGAATTAAAGATTTTTATGATATTTGGTTTCTTTGTAAAGATTTTGAATTTCAAGGGGATTTACTTAGCCAAGCTATAAAAAATACTTTTACACGACGCAAAACAGAAATACCAATAAAAGTACCTTTAGCTTTAACCCCAGAATTTACTAATGATCCAGAAAAACGAAAACTATGGATAGCCTTTTTAAAAAAAGTTAAAATAGGAGAACCGCAACTTACCTTTGATGAAGTTGTCACTTTTATTAAAAGTTTTATAATGCCACCTTGTATGGCATCTGCTCAAAATAAAAGCTTTGAAAAAGTTTGGAATGTAGCAGGGTATTGGGAGGATATAAATAACAACCTATGAAAATATATTTAAACTAATTATCTTGACTTCCCTTGAAAATTTCTTTAACCGTTGCCGGCTTCTGCTTGGTCGATGCTGTCACTTGGTGTAGAAGTCGGTAAAGTGATCTTTGGCTCGACCGTGCTGATTGATTTTCATTGTCCCAACTGTAGACCCTGTATCACAGCCTACACCTGATCTAAGCCCCAGCAATACCCGTTTCTACGTCTAAGGATATGTTTAATTTTGAGAGATTAATGAGAGATTAATGAGATATTAAATTGAAAAATTCATTCAAATAGAAACTTATGGCAACCCAGCAAGAGCTTCAATCTCTGTTTAATTCCTTAGATCGCGATCAAGACGGCAAAGTGTCCCTTACAGCACTTCCTTCTGCTATGAGGTACACATAGCGGGCAAGATGCCCGCACCACAAGAGTTTTATCATTAATATCTGTACCTCATAACACCGGGAACTGCTGTAATGAGTTTTTTTTAAGTCCTGGCTTAACTGCAATCATTTCATCAGAAACAAATACCAATAGCCCCCAGGAGTTACTAGCACAGTATGATTCAGACGAAGACGGTAGTATTACCTTTGAAGAGTTAAAGGAAGCAGTTGAGAAAGCAAGTAATTTAATCTAGTACCGCAGGGCGGAAATAAACCTACCATTTAAAACCACCACTGACACCAATTTCAGCACCCAATAACTTAAGCCTGACACCAAACTCCAAAACCGCTCCCAACTTTTTACTCTGTGGGACGCGGTTTGATTTGGGGAGACTAATAAGAGAGTGTCAATCCACATCCACCCCATCAGGAACAAGTGCGGCCAAGTCGATAACCTCAGTCAGCTTCTGTCCTGGCTTGCGGTTGTCATAGGGGTTCAGGTCATGCTTGGCATTGTGGTCATCCAGTCGTTGCTGGCATCCCTTGAGAATTTCCTTAACAGTCGCTGGCTTGCTACCCGTAAGACTTTGTATAGCAGTTTGGTTAATATGCCATTTCTGGCTTTTCTCAGTGCAATTATTATTATGAGTTTCCAGTGCGGAGATCGCGCGTCTGGTTAATTCCTCAGCACGGTTGGGGTGAGTCTTGTAAACTCTGTTAGTTAGTAGGTCTTGAGTTGAAACTGTGGTCAAGTCGTCGTTAGACATTTTCGCCTTGCCTACGACAATAGCCGAGTAAGTCTGGCAGGATTTTCTAACAAACTCGGCTATTGATAATCCTGAGTGCGCGATCGCTTCCTCTACCATTTTCTGCGTGTCAGCGTCTAACTCTAGAACGTACTAAAATTCAATTTTCTTAAACACTACACCCAACACCCTATTCCCAACACCCTGCCCTAACGAGATTTCGGCTTATCTTAGTGCCATTCCGCCATAGATAATAAAATTTATAGCTTCAAGAATATCATTGACTATGATATATGGTTTGTAGATATCTAGTTGAGTGTAATTACGACTGCCAGATAAGACTGCAACTGATTTGAGGTTATATCTTTTTGCGGCAATAATATCTGCTTCAGTATCTCCTATCATCCAAGTATCAGATACAGGAGTTAGTTCGGCTAATGCTTTTTCTAAAAGTAAAGGTTTATCTTCTATATCATGAGTTTTTATATAATCATCACTTACACAGTAAATTTGATGTTCAGGAAAAAATTGTTTTAATTGTTTTAAATTATAAGAATTGAAAGCAAATTCCAACTCTTTTACCCGTCGCATTGTTATTAAAACCAAATCAATATTAGCTTTTTTTGCAGTTTTTAAAGCTTCTTCTACTCCTATAATTGGTTTATCATAAGCCATATAATGGAAATTATTAATATTTTTTTTATATTGCTCCATAAATAATTCAGCTTGATCTTGTTGTAATCCTGATAGAATAGCAATTTTTTCCTGATTGACACGAGCTTTTTTTAATTGCCAGAAGTCCTCCTTTGACAAAAATTTTACTAGTTGATCAGATTTTTTACACTTAGATACACAATATTTATAAACATGATAATGACGATCAGAAATATCTATTAATGGTCCAGAAAAATCAGTAAATATTCTTAACATACATTTTATCGATAATTTTAGGCTCTTCAGTACCTGTTATTTCAAATATTAGTTTATTTTTCCAAAACCTTCACCAATCCAGGGTCAAATTATTTTTTATGCCGAATTAATGTCAAATAAACCAATGATTTAGTCTAAAACAATTTAGCGTATAGCAATCCTATCTGAGTTGTGAAAATACTGGTTTTAAGGAATTGCATTCGCGTAGCGTCTCCGTCAGGAAAAGAACGCTAATAAGAATTGTAAAAATGATTTAGGACTGCTATAGTAAGTAATGAACAATTTCCTTTTATGTAGTTTTAATTCAAATTTCACGAGAGTAAATACTGTGGATTTTTATGATTGGCTTTAATATATACTCAAGATTTTCTAAAGATGCTCTATTGGGACTAGCATTGGAAGAAATATCTAAGTTTTCCTGAATTTCTATAAAAAGAGCATCAATTCCTACGGCCGCTGCCGCTCTAGTTAAATAAGGTATAAATTTACTCTGCTCCTCAGTTTTACTAACTTCTTTGGTTTTTTGAAGACTATTTGTAGCATCAAAAACTATAGGGTAACCTAGCTCTCGCATCTGAGGAAGGGAACGAAAATCAACAACAAAGTTATTATATCCAAAGCAAGTCCCGCGTTCTGTGAGAAGAATATTTTTAGCTCCTCCATGCTCTAGCTTTTGAACAACATTTTTCATGTCCCAAGGAGCAAGATGTTGACCTTTTTTCACATTGATAGCTCGTCCTGTAGCAGCAGCAGCTAATAGTAGATCAGTTTGACGACATAAAAAAGCAGGAATTTGAATAACGTCAACAACTTCTGCTACAAGAGCAGCTTGGTGACTTTCATGGATATCAGCGAGAACAGGTACACCTACCTCCTGTTTAACTTTTTGAAGTATTTTTAATCCTTTTTCTAATAATGGACCACGGAATGAATTAATAGATGTTCGATTGGCTTTATCGAAAGAGGACTTGAAAATAAAAGAAATTCCTAAACGATTACATATATTGTAAATATTCTCTGCTATTTTCAAAGTGGCATCTTCCGATTCAATTAGTAATGGACCACCAATTAATGTCAATGGATAACCATCACCAATCAATAAATCCTCTGTAATTTTTACTTGTTTCATGATTCTTAAACAAAAAATTATTTTACTTTTACACTATTTATTTAGTTGTGGTGTTGAAAGCAAGCCATTTATTAAGCCAGCACGGTAAAATAAGGACTGATTTCTATCTTCTGGAATTTCAAATATAACATTAAATAATTTACGATATTTATCATTTGGACATATAAGCGGCTTAACTCCGTGCCAAGCATCTGGAGTATTTTTAATGAGAAGACTGTGATTATTTAAAATATTTACTGGTCTAGTTTTAATAAAATCGCTAAAATCTGGATTCATATTATCGTTTAATTTACCCTCTAGCATTAAAGTTTCTCCTCCCCAAGATAAATTCCAATCTTCGCTTGTATTGAAGTAAAATATATGTGTAGCGATTTTGGCTGGTGCATCTAAATGAGGAGAAACTTCCGAGTTATTAACTCCTATATGCCAATCGTAGCGAGTACTAAAAAAAGGAGCTTTTATTATATATTTAATAAATTCTTTATAATCAGTGCTAGTTTCTAGCTCTTCTAAAAACATCTGCCAACTTTTTGGTAAATTTGTATGTTTAACTATTCCTCTGTTTGGGCTATTTTCTTGAGGATGATGAATAGATTCTTCATAAGCAAGATAATATCTGTCATGAGGCTTTTGTCCATATCGACGCTCAATGCCTTCATGTTTTTCAAACCATTTAATTGAAGGAAAGTCTAATAAAAGTCTTTGAAACCCTTCTTGTGTCAAGAAAGTTTTAAAATTGTACCATTTAAATATTTCTGTTTCTTTCGTTAAGGTGTTGAGAAAAAAATCTAGCCGTTTATAGTTAATAAATTTTTGAGACATACTTTTTTTGCAGGATATAAGATTCATGTTGAAAAAATTTATGATTTAGTTTGATATTTGTTGGGATTTTAATAGAAGATTACAAATTTCCCGTATGGCTCCTTCTCCAGCTAATTTTTCTGTCGTATATACAGTAATACCTTTGTCTACCAGCATTGAATTGGCTACAGTACAAGGGCATCCTACTGCCTGCATTATTGCTATATCATTGATATCATCACCAACATAAGCTACTTGAGAAAAATTAATATTCAAATTTTCACATAATTTTTTTAAAACTGATAATTTATCTTTTACACCTATGTATGTATGTTCAATGCCTAATTCTTCAAGACGAACTAGAATTGATGAAGAATTTTTTGCAGACATAACTACTACATTTATTCCTGCTTGCATTATTAGCTGTAATCCTTGCCCATCGTGTACATTAAACTTTCTAAATTTCATGTTATCTTCAGCATAATAAATTCCCCCGTCCGTAAGTACACCATCCACATCTAAAGCTAAAAGCTTAATATTAGACATGCATTGATAGATATTAGCTACAGAATTTTTCTTTTGTTTAAATTTTTGATTATAAGTAATCTGGAGTCCATTTTTAACACTTAATATATTATTTAATATCTCTTCCAGCTTTAATAGAGCAACCATGTTAGAACCATCACTTAATGCCACTTCTGGGTTCTCATGAATTTCTAGAAAAAGAGCATCAATTCCTACGGCCGTTGCCGCTTGGGCTAGAATAGGTACAAATTGACGCTGACCATCAGATATATCTCCTTTACCTCCTGGAATTTGAACACTATGTGTAGCATCAAAAACTATAGGGTAACCTAGCGCTCGCATCTGAGGAAGGGAACGAAAATCAACAACAAAGTTATTATATCCAAAGCAAGTCCCGCGTTCTGTGAGAAGAATATTTTTAGCTCCTCCATGCTCTAGCTTTTGAACAACATTTTTCATGTCCCAAGGAGCAAGATGTTGACCTTTTTTCACATTGATAGCTCGTCCTGTAGCAGCAGCAGCTAATAGTAGATCAGTTTGACGACATAAAAAAGCAGGAATTTGAATAACGTCAACAACTTCTGCTACAAGAGCAGCTTGGTGACTTTCATGGATATCAGCGAGAACAGGTACACCTACCTCCTGTTTAACTTTTTGAAGTATTTTTAATCCTTTTTCTAATAATGGACCACGGAATGAATTAATAGATGTTCGATTGGCTTTATCGAAAGAGGACTTGAAAATAAAAGAAATTCCTAAACGATTACATATATTGTAAATATTCTCTGCTATTTTCAAAGTGGCATCTTCCGATTCAATTAGTAATGGACCACCAATTAATGTCAATGGATAACCATCACCAATCAATAAATCCTCTGTAATTTTTGCTTGTATCATAGTCGATAGTAGGAATCCTAAATTATGTGTGAAAAATCTTAGCTATCTGTAAGATGGGTATTACCTAATCTCAAATACATCTAATTTGCAACTTTATCTTTTAAGTAACACCCAAAGAGAGAAGAGAAGAATAATTTTGGTCATTATATGGTCAAAGTCACACCTATGCTTCCACCTGGATGAAATATCGCATATTCTTCAAATGTAAAATCCCGTGCAACTGACAAAGCGATAGCTAGTGCATCCCCTAACACTAACGATGCTGTCGTAGTATTAGTTGGTACCATTTGCAGGAAAGCTACTTCTGAACGAACCCCAATATCTAAAGTCACATTCGCATATTTTGACAATGGAGAGATAGGATCTGCTGTGAAAGCAATTATTTTAGCTCCAATCTTATGGATGTACGGAATAAGCATCATTACTTCCTCTGTTCTGCCGCTTTTAGAAATCGCTATGACAATATCATCCGAAGTTATCATCCCCAAATCGCCATGATTTCCCTCTGCTGCATGCAGAAAAAATGCAGGTGTACCCGTACTTGCCAAAGTAGCTGCTATTTTTCGCCCTATGTGTCCTGACTTGCCAACCCCTGTAACTATTACCCGTCCCTTCGATTTTTGAATTAACTGTGCTGCTGACTCTACTTCTTCGTTAACTGTTTCCAGTAATGTTTGCAGAGCCTGAATTTGAGACTTTATTACCTCTTTAGCTGTTTCCAATAAAGGAGTACTCATATTTCTTACAAAATTGTGCATATTTGCATTTCATACCCGTATTTGAAATTACCCTAACTGTGGGGATTGTTGCTGTCAATACTGTCTTCAGCTTTTAAGCAGGTCGGTTTAAAATTTGCTATAAACCTTGCAAAGCAAGGTTTATAGCCGTGGGAATGGGTTCTACTAACTTATCCCACTAACATCAAAAATGTGATCATCCAAATTGCCATTGTTTTAAAACAATAGCCTGTAAAGAAAATCCTAGTAATAAGGTAGTTATATCGCCCATATTTTTATATTGTCTGGGTTACTACTGTGAGGTGCAAGAGATGAGTTAATGTACTGGGCTAATTCCAACCAGTGTCCTTAACAACATTATTGTTGGGATCATAAACAATACTACGCTTTTTTCCATTCTCATCTGTGACCGAGATGTATTTGCCGCCTGATGCCTTGGGGTCGTCAGCAACCCCAATAGTTACAGTTGCGCCACCGGAAGTTGTATGACGGAATCCACGATTAGAATTGTCGCCTCTGAGGATCTCTCCGATTGATTTTGGTAGGTCGTCGCTCATTTTAGTCTCCTTGTGCTTGTTATTGAAGATTTAGAAACTTGCGGATCTTTGGTTGTCTTTTTGTCTTGGCTCAATCGCCTTGACGGTTTTAAATTTTCGCTCAACACTGGGTTGTGTTTTGCGATGAGATACTCCAGATTCAAGGTATTGACTCATTTTCTTGCTCAAATAAGAATATAGTTTATTTTAGTCAGCCAGTCAAGAGATATATCTAAGAAAAATTTAATAGCCATCTAAATAAACAAAACACAAGGTTGCTATGAAATGAGTCAATGGTTGAAACTTACTTGGGGAGCAACGGGAAAATGTGAGGTGCTAAAACCAAGAACGAAAATTAGGCTATTTCGGGGTGTGATGCCTTCGGCGGACGTAGCCATCGCACCGAAAATATCTAGCTTTGTTGAGAATTGAATCGCTCAGGCGTTGCAGGACTGTAGTATACACGTCTTCTATTACCTCCCGCTTTACGAACATGCTCTTGTCCCCTCGCCCTTTCGGGTCTAGGTTAGTTGTTCGCCTTGGAGTCGATTACCCCGAACTCTAGCCAACTGTGTTGGCGATTCAATCAGTGCGTACCACGGCGCACATTTTCACATCACACGGCTCCTCAATAATTTGATGCAAGTCATGCATACCTACTACCAAAGATGGTAGGTTTCGCACCTACATTGTCATTCAGTTGTCAGGGTTTATAGCCCTGCGGCTAATCCTTCATAACCCATGCTGGGCTTTATTTCTAGCCAACGAATCGCACCGATCTCACAGAATCGCGTTGCTCCCGGTTGATATTGACTCTAGACAATTTTGGTTTGCCTACAAATTTCAATAGCGCATAAATTTTAATTATTTCTGGTGTTTGTGGCAAAATAAGGCTTATTTTATTCCATGAATAATCTTATACAAGCAAGAAATCATTTTATAAAAGCTTGATTATCTGCTACTATATTATGTGCATAGGTTTTATTAATCAATGACGAGTTCTATTGTTACTTTTATGCTAAGGCACTAAAATCAAGCTTTTGTCAGCTTTTCTAGGGAAGTTTTAAAACCTTAAAAGCAACTCTATGTGAGGTACACATTCTATAATTCTATTATAAGCCTTATGTGAGTTGAAAATATTGTCGTTGTATCAGAGTTTCCAGAGTTCTCTAAAACGATAATTCCAGAATCATTAACGATATTACAAGAGTTTCAGGATTTAATTCACATAAGCCGTATTATGTTTGTTATTTAAAACTATAAAAGTAGCTAGAGAGTAAAATGATGTATAAATATACATAAATAAGAATTTAACTTATAAATGTGAGTTTTTTACAATGTCGATTGGCCAAGATTTTAAAGAATTTTTGCAATTTGAAGCGGATAAGCACAACCTTTCTAAGGCAGAACGGGAACCGTTTGTTTTGGCTTTAGAAGGTAACGATATTGCAGCAATCGCAGAACAGCTTCAAGTGAAAGATTCAGCCATTCGCCAGAGATTAAGTGAAGTATATCAAAAGTTTAAGATTGAGGGAAAGGGTCCAGTCAAGCTTGCCAAGCTCCGGCAGCTTTTACTTTCACAATATCAAAAACACCAAGCTCAGAATAATACCAGTATCTCCTCTCCTTCTATCAACTTTGGTGAAGATCACGACTATGCACGCCAAGATTGGGGCGATGCACCAGATGTTACTATTTTTTACGGACGCACTGAAGAACTGGCTACCTTAAAGCAATGGATTGTTAAAGACAAGTGCCGACTGGTAGTAATCCTGGGAATGATCGGAGGCATTGGCAAAAACACTCTGTCAATGCAGTTGGCTAAACAAATCCAGAATGATTTTGAGTGCGTCATTTGGCGATCGCTCCACTATGCTCCATCCATCCAAGAATTATTAGTTGACCTACTCTACTCCCTGTTGCACCAAGAAGAAATCAACATACCACAAGATGTCAGTGGGCAAATCTCTTTACTGATTAAGTATCTGTCCCAACACCGTTGTCTATTGGTACTAAATGATGTAGAGACTGTTCTGCCAAGTAGCCAGTTAGCTCGACATTATCCAAAGGAATATGAGGGGTATGGAGAATTATTAAGACGCTTAGGGGAATCAAATCATAATAGCTGCCTAGTGCTGACCAGTCGAGAAAAACCTGTAGAAATTGCTGACTTAGTTGGAGAAATACTACCTGTGAGGGAATTGCACTTGAGTGGGTTCCATCTAGAGGATGCTAAAAATTTTATTTTACCAATCAAAAGTTTTTCTTTTCCCGACCAAATTTTGTTTCAATTACTTGAATTATATGAAGGTAATCCTTTAGCTTTAGAATTAGCCGAGAAAAGTATTAAAAAAACATTTAAAGGTGACTGGAATAATTTTTTAAAGCGTAATGAATCTTTGATCAAGCATATTGTCAAAGAATTTTTAGAATCTTTTGAAAAAATTTATGATTTAGAAGAAAATATTATTGAATCTTTAGCGGTAAAGACTCAGGCGGTATCTCTTGCAGATTTACAAGCAAGTCTAGTCTTTGCGATAGATTTGTCAGAATTGGATGCATCATTGAATGTACTCTTACAGCAATCACTTATTGTTCAAGAAGATAATGCAATAACCGCTAAATTTACTTTAAGCAATAGAGTAAAAAAATACATTACTAATCAATTTATTGCTAAATCTTTAAACCAGATAGGTCATCAACAATACCTGGAAGGTGATTTTATTAGCGCCAAGTTTTCTTTAGTGTGGTCACTCAGATTTAATCCGGATCTTGCAGCCGCTCATTATAACGTGGGGTCAACTTATGAAAAGCTGCAAGAATTGGAGCGTGCGTGTTTCCACTACGGAATTGCTAAACAGTATAAAACTCGTGCTGCTGATGCAGCTATCAATAATTTAGCACGGTTGGAAATTATCAATGGAAATAGTGCCACTGCTATTGACTTGCTCTTACCAAGTTTAGAGCGTGTACAGAACGCTTTAGTGAAATATAGCTTGCACAAAAACATTGGCTGGGCATATCTCCAACAAAATGAATACACTCATGCTCAAGATCACCTTAGTAAGGCAATTGAATTAGATAGTTCCTGTCCTGATGCCTATTATTTATTGGCACAGGTACAGGAAGCTTTAGGAGATAAGAAAAGTGCTTTGATTTTATGGGAAAAAGGTCTCAAAAATGACTCCAGAGACAAGAAACCAAAAAAAGCACCTTGGAGAGTCCCTGAATTAGATGTCTGGCAGTCTCAAGCATATCAGCACCTTAATTCTGTAGGTAAGTAGGTTTGTACTTCAACCGAGTGAGGAAGGAAGCAGCCAGATGACTAGCTCCCTGTCCTATTGGGACTTAGGCAAAAAACACCGATAAAATTACCTCAAACGTATATCCCAAGGGACTTTGACATCGTTTTGATTTGTTTGTTGGTATATGTGGGTTTGGTGGCGTTTTTGAGCATTTGGTATATTTCCCTTACCCCGCAAGGGTTTGAGGCTTATTTCTTACTCAAAAATGTTTAAGTCCCACTATCTAAAAATGAGCGTAAAAAATAGTACAATAAGCCTTTAGAACTCACATTGGAGATTGGTGGGAACAATCGGGTCGTCTTCATCACCGCTATCTATAGCAGTCTTTATACCAAGATTTTTGAGTGCTGCCGCAGATGGTATTAAAGCAAACCAGATCGTGCTACCAATTCCCGAATGTAGGGTTCCCACAAGCCTTATTAGACAGTAAGGTATTTTTTGAATTGGTGTGCGTAAAATGGATAACATATATTGTTCCTATCAGTGAACAGGTGGTTATTCTAAAATGACCCCTGTTTTCTTTGTCTTCTCTGTTATCGCTGTTGCGCTTTAGTTATCGTACCCAATTATAATTAGTATTTTCAGACTATTTCCCCCATTTTGGTTGGGTAATAGTTATCAACTAAACAATTTGTTATTTCCAGAGTACGTATTGAAAATCATGGTTCACTTAGGAATACCCTGTCCAGTCTTAAATCAGAAACCTTGCAGCGATTGTCCAAAAGCTGAAAGGAAATGGTACATTGATAAAATTTTGGATAAATTAGCTTTTGCGAAAGGCGTATGTAAGGTTTATAAAACATTAGATATAACAGAGAAAGATATTAAAGAACTAAACATTAATGACCAACAACTAACGAATGCTGAAAAATGTTGGTTACTCTTGTTGTTAGATAATTTTAGTGTTCAGGAGATAGCTGATAAACTTAAACGAGAGAAAAAAGGACTCAATACTGATCTCAGTAAAACTATTTACAAGTATGTCAGTATTATTGCTAAAAAAAAAGTAAGCGACTGGGCGCAAGTATCTAGTTATCTTGATAGATTAGGTTATAGAAGAATAAATGAAGTAAAAAACCAAAATAAACTTATTCGTTTAGTTTTAATACCAGATTTTGAAGAACTTTCAGAAGAACAACAAATAGAATTTGTCAATATTTTAAGTGACCGAATTAAACAAAAATATCCTAATCAATTATTAACACCTAAAGACTCTTATTACGAAGAGGAAGAAAATGAACAAGAAGAGTAGAAAATTAGTTTTATTATTTGAAACTACAGAAGAAGCATATCAAGAACTTGAAAACCTTCTAGCTTCTGGAGAACTTGATAATTTACTGCAAGCTCAAGTTGTAGAAATGGAGAGCAATGTTTCTCCAGGTCAATTAGTTGAAGATGAAGATATAACTCCCAAAGCTCCCAAAGAAGTAAATCAAAATTTAGTGAGTAAAGCTGGAATACAACTCAGTCAATGGTTTCAGCGTGTTCCTGAAATTTGGGGAAAATATGAACGAATACTTTTAGGTATATATAACGAGTTGGAACAATTAAATCCTAGTTCTAATGATGATTCTGCTTTTAATGCCAGTCTTACTAAGTCTGTAAACAATTTACAGACTCAGATACCAATAGAAGAACGTAAAGATAAATTAATTGCTGTATTGATAAATGAAAAGAAAACTTTTAACTTACGTTTTAATACAGCTGTAAGATTGGTGAAAGAATTTAAAAATAGTGAAGTTACTCCAGAAATAATTGAGGTTTTAGCTAATTATTTACCCAGTAAATATATCAAAGAAACAGCAGAAAATAGAGAGGAAATTGCTTTAATTTGGCAAATAGCTTTAAGTTTAGGTCAGTTTGCACCTGAACATCCGAAAGCAGCTTTTGCCCAAATTAAGGAAATACTTCTCAATGAAGATTTAACACTGGAACTTCTGGTGGCAATTAAAAGAAGATGTGATGGTGATATAGATATTTATATCCAAGTCTATTCTATGGAAGAACCATATTTACCGCCAAATTTACAGCTTGTAGTGCTTGATGAGTTTGGTCAAAAAATGCTCTTAGACCAAAGCAGTCATAACTTTCTAGAAACACAATCTCATCAACAGGATGCAGAAATTCACTTAAGTTTCTTTAGCTCTTTTGATCAATCTTTTATAGTTGAAATATCCTTCAATGAAATAATTGTTACTGAAAATTTCGTTATTTAAAAAAATTGAGAAACTCAATAGTTAGCAAATAAGATAAATCTTCCTTTACTATTTATTTACCAATTGTAGAAAAAGCAGACCAATAATAGGGTGATTTATAAGGCTGAACATTTGGATCATTCCTAAATAAGTCTCTTAATTTTATAAAGTCGTCAGAATCTAATATATTTCTTTTTGTTTTTATCCATTGATATAATACTTTATTTGTAGAATCTCTTAGCCAAAGTTGTGCTTGATTGAGAGCAATAGCAACTGTGGAATGTTGATTAAAGTTTCGTAAATTCTCATAAAACTTCATCATTAATAAAGTAGTAGATAGCTGTTGAACTTCCCAAAGACTATTAACTACATTAGAACTACCTGCATATAAAAAGCCAACAGATAAGCTAATATATTCATCACCAAGATTGCTAAAGTCAGTTACACCAGTTTCACAAGCAGAAAGGGTGACAAGATAACATTCGCTGAGATCATACCGAAAAATGTCTTCTAAAGTGATACATTTATCTAAAGATATTGCTTTTTCGTTCAGTAAAAAGATATAGCGTTCTGGGTTTGCATTTTTGGGAATTTGGGATACTTCTACATGACAATCTTTTAATAATAACATTGACAATAAAGGATTTTCAAAATTGAAATATCCATGACCAGAAAAATGGATACAATTGGCATATTTTAGTCGTTCATTACTAATAGCTTCCTTTTGAGCTTCATCTTTTTTTAAGATGTCCTGTTCTTGAAAATAACTTTGAATTGCTTCTACTTCTAAATCAGCATATCTCAAATCTTGGGTTGGATTTTGAATAGCTAATAAACGATGAAAATCTGAGCGTTTATAACTTTGGATTTGTTTTAAAAATTCACAGCTAGGAACATAACGAACTCCACTTGAAAATTCATCTAGTAAGCAATATTGATCTGAGACCGTATTTTCTGATTGTTTATTGCCATGTTGATAACGATATCCAGGTGCTATGGGGAGAGCATGAAGCGGTAATAAATGTAAGTAACGATAGGGAATAAAAATTAATTCATGACAATTTGTGGGAATTTGCGAAATAATTTCATCTATATGCAAATAATTGGCTAATTTTTGCAGACGATCTTTCATACTGTTTACCCACTGAGTATATAATTCTTCTTTTTTCTTTGCATTTTCTAACCATCTCCAATTATAATAAGTTTGCAAATACTCTTTCAACCAATTCTCTAAGTTTTTTAAATCTTCGGATGACGATTTCCAAACAAATAAGGTTGGCTGATTATCTTGATTATTAGCAATAATAAATGTACAAAAATATTCATCTAATATATACCATTGGACAATTGCTGTACGCTCATTGATTAAATTTTGAATTTGCTCAAAATTAATTGGTTTATAAGCACTAAGTTGATGATATTTCTGCCGCAATTCATTAATGTAAGTAGAGTAAAAATTTTGATTAAGCCTCTGATAACGTTTTTCTGTATCTATTTCTATACGCAATTTTTGTAGTTGATTTTGCACTTCTTCTGATATTTGACCTTGGGGACAAATATTACGATTTGCTAATAGCTCAACTAAACTCCGTGATTTACTGCGTTCAATATATTCTATTGCTTTGGGATAGTTATGAGTTTCTAGACAAACTTCTATCATTCTCTGATAAAGTCCATTCCATTCTGTGGCTAATTTTTGTTTAGTTTCATTAATTGGTAAAGGAGAATTAATTTCTCCGCGTATGAAATCTATGGTATCAATTGCAGTTTCAAAATTAATATAAGCTTGATCTAATTGGTTTAATTCTTGATAAGCAATTCCTAAATTAAATAAAGTTTCAGCATAAGCTTCAGGAAAGAGCCGGAGATTTTGCACTTTTAAAGCCTCTTGGCAATAAAATATACATTTTGTTAAATTTGTTAAATTATAAGTTTTTTCTCCTAAATGACGATTAATGTAAGCAGCCGCTAAATTATTGTTTGTATAACTCCATTGCTCTGGAAATTCAGATAATTCATAAATTTTTAAAGCATTTTTAAAGCAATTGATAGCCCTTTGTATATTGTTGATTTGATTAGGATTTTGTGAAAATTGCCAGTAAACTACCCCAAGATGATTTTGTGTTTCTGCCCATTTTTCTTGATAACTTTCTTCCTTGTATATTTGTAATGAATTAGTTAAATAATTAATAGATTTTGTCAAATTCCTATCTTTATTACCTTTTAAACGATATGAGTAAATTATCCCTAAGTTTTTTTGTATTTCTGCCCATTCTCTGGGTAAAGTATCCCGTGTATAAATTCTCAAAGTTTTACGTACACAAGATATTGCTTTTTCTAAATTTTGGGAGCGATTACCTAAAATACGATACCAATAAGCAACACCTAAATTGCTTTGAGTTCTTGCCCAATCTGTAGGTGTACTTTCAAAAGTATAAATTGTCAAAGCTGTATGATAATGTTCAATTGCTTGCTCAATATTTAAAGAACGATCCCCTTGAATACGGTCACTGTAAGCACTGGCTAAATTACTTTTTACCATTGCCCACTCTGTTGCAAATTCTTCTTGATTATAAACTTGTAAGGCATTGTTATAACAAGCAATAGCTAGTTCTATATTTTCAACTTTTTCTTCTAAAATACGATTTTGATAAGCTGAACCTAAACTATTTTGAGTTAATGCCCATTCTTGGGGAAAATTATCTTTAGTAAAATAAGTTAGTGCGATTTCATAACCAGTAATAGCAATCTCTAAATTACAAGCTTTACTTCCATAGGTAAATCTAGATATAAAATTACTAAAATTAACCATGAATGCAGTATTAACAAATATGTTTGTTGGTGTTTGGACAAAAAAGTGACCTACAGCCCAAACCTTCATAGCTTCAGCTAAGGAAAAATTTAATTGCTCCAAATTAGCTTGTAATAATCGACTTAATCCTTTAGCATTGCCATGATTTGCTACTAATTCTTCCCAAATTTTATTCCACAAAGATGCTGCTGATTTTGTGGTAAGTAAACTAATCATTTGCACAACATAATTACGCAAAAAAAGGAGTTTATCTACACCATTTTGGTTTCCTATTTGTGTCTGTGCTACTATTGCTTGATCTATTAATTCTAACCAGCCATGATCAATTAGCTCTCGGTGAGCATCTAAAGTTGCAGATATCTGTTCAGGTGAACAGGTTAGTAGTGTTTTGGTTAGCTTTATATAAGCTTGATTTCTTTCTTGATTCATGATTGACCAATAGTGCAAAATGCCGCCCAATAGTAAGGAGATTTAAAAGGTTGAGCATTTTCATCTTCATGAAATAATTTTAATAAATCGAACCATTTTTCCTGTAAAATGTTTCTTATTATAGATTTTTTTGGTTTCAACCATTGTTTTATTTGTTTATTAGTAACATCTCGCAACCAAATTTGAGCTTCTTGTAGTGCCAGAGCTATATTAGACTGAGTTTGGAGATTTTCATAAAATTTAATCATTAAAAAAGCACTAGCACCTTGAGATACTTGCCAAAAACTGCTAACTACAGTATTAGCACCAGCATAAAGAAAAGCACTGGATAAACCAATATATTCATCACTCAAACTTGTATAATCAATCAGGCCAGTCTCACAAGCCATGAGTGTGACTAAACGGCATTCTTGAAGATGCAAATCAAATATTTCACTTACAGTTAGGATTTGATCATTTGCTAAAAATAGTCCAGATGCAAATGGTAATTCTAAGTTAAAAATCCCATGACAACCAAAAATAATACAGTGAGCAGAATTCAATTCCTCAGCATGAATATTATTAATAGCTTCTTTAGTAGCTGTTTGATTGGATAAAATATTCGCTCGATTAAATTGATGACGAATTACCTCAATTGCTACTTCAGTATAAAGTCGGTTTTCTTTAGCATTAGATTGAGTTGGGTTAGAAATAGCAAAAAGATTATTGAAGTGCGCTCGCTTGCGGTTTTGAGCTTGTTGCAATATTTGGCAACTCGGAGCATAACTCACTCCTCTGGAAAAACGGTCTAGTAAACAAGTACCATTAGATAATGGAATAGCGTGCAAAGGAATTGAATGTAAAAATAAGTGTGGTATCAGAATAATTTTGGAGCAATTTTCCGGGAAATCAACTAAAATTTCATCTAATTTTAGATATTTACCCAAACAATGGAGATAAGAATTTATATTTTCTGTCCATTTTTTTTCTTGATCATAATAATCAAATAGATAATCAAAAGCAGAATTCATTAACTCATCATCAATTGGATTCAAAAAATCATATTTCCAGGCTAATGGATATTGATTGTTTTTGGTAATAATAAAAGCTAAAGAACTTTTAGTCAAAAAACACCATTCAATAATTACAGTTTGTTCATCTGGCAATAACTCTTGAATTTCTGCAAAGCTGATAGGAGACAATTTTTCTAATTTACTTTTTTCAGAAAAACTATAGTTAGCCATACGTTCCACTAGATTACGAGCTTTATAACGTTCAAGATATTCCAAGCCTTTAGCTTGGTAATAAGGTTCTTGATTAGCTAATTCTAAGCAGACTTCTATCATACTTTTGTAAAGTGTAACCCAGTCTTCCGCGTGTTTTTGTTTCACTTCATCTCCAAAAATAATATCACCACGTATTGATTCTACTGTATTAATAGCTGTTGCAAAACTTGTGTAGGCATCTAGCCATTTTTGAGCATCTTGATAGACTAGACCTAAATTGAATAAAATTCCTGCATAACGCTCAGGAAATGCTTCACAAGTAAAAATATCCAGAGCATTTTTGCAGCTAGTAATTGCCAGTTCTAAATTTTCAATATTGTTTCTATAAATCATCTGTTCACGATATGCAGCAGCCAAATTTATTTGTGTATTTGCCCAATCATTTGGCAAAGTTTCACGCTTACGTATTTTTAAGGATTGAAGATAGCAGTTAATTGCTTGTTCTATATTCTCAATTCGTTTTCCTTGAATACGATGTAAGTAAGCACTACCTAAATTTTGTTGATTGGTAGCCCACATTTCTGGAAAACTATCTTCGGTATGAATATCTAAAGCTTCTTGGATACAAGTAATAGCTAACTCTAAATTATCTACATTATCTTTATATTCTCGCATGGAATGGAGAATATACGCACTTGCCAAATTCATTTGAATTTTAGCCCACTTTTCTGGAAAACCTTCTTTTGTGAAAACTTTTAAAGCATTGTGTCCATAAATAATCGAGAGTTGTAAATTTTCTGTTTTATCTCCCAATATGCGATAAAGGTAAGATTTGGCTAGATTAAGTTGAATCATAGCCCATTTCTCAGAAAATACTATTTGGGTATGAATTTGAGAAGATTTTAATTCAGAGCAAACATACTTTATTAAACTATAAGATTCCCATTCTAATGCTAATTTTAAACCATATATTTGCCACGCTATGTTCCCATAAACTAACAAAGCATTTTGATAACAAGTAATTGCTGTTTCTAAGTTTTCAATTCGTACTCCCTGAATGCGCTCGCTATAAGCATTACCTAAATTTGTTTGGGCTATTGCCCATTTTTCTGGAAATGTTTCTAAAGTAAATACTTGTAAAGCATTTTCATGACAAACAATAGCTAGTTCTAAATTTTCAGCTTTTTTTCCAAAAATACGATTGCTATAAGCATTACCTAAATTCGTCTGCACGTTTGCCCATTTTTCTGGGTCATTTTTTTCAGTACGCACTTGTAAAGCATTTTGATAACAAGCTATTGCTAATTCTAAATTTTCAGATCGTACTCCTTGAATGCGCTCGTTATAAGTAGCACCCAAATTCATCTGAGTCTTAGCCCAATCTTCAGGGTAAGTGTCGCGGTTACGTACTTGCAGTACTAGATGATAATATTTAATTGCTAGTTCTAAATTATCTGCACGTTCTCCCAAAATCCGCTCACTATATGCAAGTGCTAAATTATGGTAACTCATTGCCCAATGCTGAGAAAAATCTTCTAAATTATAAATATTTAGAGCGTTTTGAAAGCAAATAATAGCTAGTTCTATATTATTAAAACGGTCACCTCTAATACGCTCCAGATAAGCAGTACCTAGATTATGTTGAATGGTTGCCCAATATTCAGGAAAAGTATCTAAGGTGAAAACTTGCAGAGACTTTTGATAACCAGAGATAGCAATTTCTAAATTGGTAGCCCTGCTGCCTAAATAAAAATTTTTCATCACATCACTAAAATTAAGTATTGATAAAGCAAAGCTTACTGCTTGATCAGGGTCTACCGAAGATAGCGCACCCGCAGATCCAATATCTATAATTTGAGAAAATTGGTCATTTAACTTATCCAAGTTATCTGTTAAGTGTGTTTGTGTTTGTAATATTTTTTCTTCATTTTGATAACCCCAATTTATTTGCAGCAACTCAAAAAAGAAATTGAGAGTTTCAGTAGTTATTTGTGTTGAGTCTGGCTTATGTATCACTAACTTTATCTGAGCCGCAACACTCCGTAAAAAAATGACTATACTTTCTTCCCCCTGTTGTGCTGCTATTTCTGTTGCATGTTCTACTATCTGCAAGAACTCAGCATCAACCAAATCTGATTTAGCACGTAATAAATTTATTAATTCTTGATCGTTAGTGCATTCAAATACCGTATTTAACAAGTTCAACCGATCATTTGGTCGTTGCGAGTTGGTCATTTTTTTACTTAATTTATAAAAGGATGTTTAAAAAGTCGGAAAGTATGTAAAAAAGTTCTCTGAGTATAAGCTGTGAATAGATAGTAGACAGCACCGAGAGAGTAACATGAGTAAAGCATACCCCAGCAACGTGACCCGCGCTCAAGATGAATTTCTGAATGACCTAATTCCAGAACCAAAACCAGGTGGCCTCAAGCGAGAAGTCGATATGTAGGAAGTTATGAACGCGATTTTTTATGTTTTGGTGGAACGAGTGAGATGGAGAGTATTGGGACAGGTAAAGGTCAATGAGAAATCAAATGAAATTACAGCAATAATTCTGACAGAACCCTAGCTAGACAGCAAGAGTTTCTCAAGTTGTTGGTTTCGCTGCCGTTTGATGATGATGCGTATCAACTACCTATTCATCTCCCCCCCCCTCAACGAACAACGCCGGATAGTTGCGAAAATAGAGGCGCTGAAGGCTAGGAGTCAGCGAGTGAAGAAGGCGCTTGAGGAATATCCTCAACTGCTAGAACGCATCCGCGCAGAACGCGCCAAACTCCAATCCAAAACAGCTAAAAAATCCACCACCAAAACCAGCGCCCGAAGCACCAAAAAAACACAACCACAACAGGAAGAATAGGTACAGCTAGAACTGAGGTTGGAGTAGTGAAGACAAGCAGGCGATGGCGTTTCGCCGTACAGGAGGAGTCCATCGCGCCTACTCAATAACTCATCCTCTCACACCAGAGCCTGACATTCTTTATTTAACACTGAAAAGCAATCAGAGCCAGGATTTTGGGCTAAATCGCGGAATATCCCTGAATTCCTGCCTCATATATAAAAAGTTAAAAAGCTAAATTTAGCTTTTTAACTTTAGCTAATTAGCTAAAGTTAATAATTAATTAATTGACAAATTAATTAATTTAATTTAAGTTAATTAGCTTAATTAATAAATTAATAAAAATATATATGTTGACGATTACCGTAAGCTCCTTGAGTGGCGGACAGGGCAAGACGACAACATCACTGTTCCTGGGGCGGCTGCTATCGCGCCAGGGATTGCCCACCTTGATGCTAGACTCCGACCCCCAACATAATCTCACCACCTATCTGGGGTTTGAGTTAGAACCCAACCAACCAACCCTATTGGAATTTCTCAAAAAAACAGTCGCGCCATCCGATTGCATCTACCCAACTCAAGACAACGATAACTTATTTCTTATCCCCGCCGACGATCAACTTGATACCGTACAAGATTATTTATCCAACAGTGGAGTTGGTGCAACCTTACTCAAGCGCCGATTGTCAGCCATCAGCCAAATTTTCAAAGTCTGTATTATCGATGCCCCACCCCAGCGATCGCAAATTTGTTTAACAGTCATCGGCGCGGCAGATTTTTTGATTATCCCCGCCGAAGCATCGGTCAAAGGTTACGGTTCCCTGGTGCGGACTCTGGACTTGCTCGGCGGCTTGCAAGATGTCGGCGCAACCAATGCTGAGGTATTAGGTGTTTTACCCTTCCGAGATCGCTGGTTTGGTAACACCCAAGCCCATGAAAGTCGGGCGGCTGTAGATGGAATGCGTGATGAAGTTGGCGAGCGGTTAGTTATACCCTCAATCCGCGAATCAGAACGCTATAAACAAGCCATCAACAAACGTACAACTCTCTCGCAGTTGGGATATACCGACTTGGAATATCCATTTGAAATTTTAATTGCCAAAATTCACGCTTCACTTGGGGATAAATAAAATGTCAGATGATGTCCTAAACCAACTACGCAACAAACGCAATCGTTCCACAGTTGAACCACGCCAGGATGCACTCGTTCCGAAAGTACAACCCCAAGCCCCAGCACCCAAACAAAACTCACCACAGGAAACTAGCCCAGTTACCGAACCAACAAACCCAACTGCTGCATCAGGAGACACCATTGCCGAACTCCAAACCGAACTCGAAAAGTACCCCGAAACTCGACGACATTCAGCCATCGTTCTGGAAAAAGACCTCGACCAAGAATTAACTCGCTTTTGTAAAGATAGGGGCATCACAGTTGAGGTATTTCTAGAAGCTGCTTGGACTTTTGCTAATGCTGATAACGCAGTTTTAGAAAAAATTACCACCCAAGCCAAGCGCCGCTACGACCAACGTAAGCGAGTTGGTCAAATTAAACGGTTAATTACTATGTTGAGTAATTCGTCAAAGTAGCTCCCTCACCCCAGAAACTACCATGAAACAAATTACCCTTGCAGAACTTCCCGAAACCGTCCAAAACCTAATTAACCAAGCTCAAAAAACAGGTGAACCCCTGACCATCATCCAAAATGGTATCCCCTTCGCCATTATTTCCCCCATTCAGAAACAGAAAAAATCCCTCATGGAAACACTTTCTACCCTGGAACCATTGGACGAAGACTTTGCCGATGTGGACGAAGGATTATTACCCTGAGATGATATTGAGTTTTAAAGGGGTAATGATTTACTGCCAATGTTCGTGAATTTGACCGCGTTCCTCATTTAAAAGTAGAAAACTGGCTCAAACCTGATAAAAAAAACTAGCCCCAATCATGCCCAAAAAACCATTCGAGGCAAATTAGAGATTTAGTCTCCAAACCCAGACTCCCAGGGGCATTCCCTTTAGATCGGGATACTTCCATATACCGATCTATACGTCGGTAGAGATGGTTGTCTTTATCGGGTTGTCTTTAGTTTTTTCGCTATTTGCTACTGGGGTCAGCATTGACAACGCGGCGATCGCGCCGCGCACCTGTGACGATTCCACTTCTAGATATCGTTGTAGCTGTTCTAAGTTACGATGCCCGGAAATTTCTTGAATTACCCTGAGTGGGATGCCAGCGTTGCTCATCAATGTCAGGGAAGTTCTACGGAAGCTGTGGGTACTTGCGCCTTCGATATCAACTTGCTTACACCCTTCTCGAAAGATAATACTTGCCGAGTCTGAGTGCAGGTGTCCCCTTCCCCAGCGACCGGGAAACAGAAATCCATCACTGGTAGTTGGGGGTTGATATTGTTCTAGGAAGTGCCTTAAGTCGTCCAGCACTGGAATAGTGCGGGTAGCTAGTTTGCCCTTAGTATTACCTTTGCGGATGATTAGTTCTGGTCTAATTCTGCCTTTTTTGTCGTAGACATCAGTTATTTTTAGGGTGACGCATTCTTTGACACGGCAACCTGTGTAGAGCATGACAGCGCAAAGGGTGCGATCTCTCACAGTGGTCAAACCTTCTGTAAATAATCGCTGGATTTCTTGTTGTGTAAGAACTTTGGCTTTGCCGTGTCGGTCGATTTTCACATTGGCTGTCTACCCCGATGGTTGATCATGGTAGCAGGTATCGACTCACTCCAGGAGCGAGGGCATGAATTTTTGACACAATTCTCAATGCGGTGATGTAGCTTGAGTGAAAAGACTTGATATTTGCCTTAACGACTTTTCTACACCACTATCTACACCGCAGGAATTGAACCAAGATTAGCGATCGCTGATTTTATCCCTCTTTTTTTAGCTGTAACTACATTGCCTTTAATATCACTTGCATTTTTACCTCAATAGGCATGACAATTTATATACCCGCATAATAAACCAGTCATGACCCCAGAGGAACAAGTGCTAAAGCTATAGAAAAACACCGCCAATTAGGAGAATCTATTAGCATTTGGCAAGATGGACAAGTTGTTACTTTAACCCCTGAACAAATTCCCCCTCTTGATTCAACTGTTAGTCATGGCGAATAAAATGCAATAGATTTATCCCGAAATTAGGTTTTGACCCTTGCTGTACAAGGTTTTGATGCTCATTTGCGACCAAAAGCATTATTTCAATAATACAATTTTTAGGGGGGTAGATGTTGCTGATGGGGCTATGCGCCTTTGTGCAATAAATCTTTACTTACACGGAATTGCTGGTGATGATAGTCTCATTGAGACTAACGATAGTTTGATAGTAGACCGCAATGAACGTTTTGATTTGGTATTAACTAACCCGCCTTTTGGAGGAAAGAGTAATATCACTTATCAACAGGAAGATTTTTGGGCTAAAACTTCTAACAAACAACTTAATTTTCTACAGCACGTCAAAACTCTACTAAAAACTAATGGCAAAGCGGCAGTTGTTGTAGCTGATAATGTTTTGTTTGAAAGGGGAGCAGGGGAAACCATCCGCAAGAAATTGTTACAGGAATGCGATTTACACACCTTACTAAGACTGCCTACGGGGATATTTTATGACGCTCAAGGGGTGAAGGCGAATGTTTTATTTTTTGACCGCAAACCTGACAGCCAAAACCCCTGGACAAAGAAATTATGGATTTACGATTTCAGAACTAACCAACATTTCACATTAAAAACCAATCCTTTCCAGTTGGAAGATTTACAAGATTTTATTCAATGTTTTAATCCTGAAAATCGCCATGACCGCCAAGAAACGGAAAGGTTTCGGGCATTTACTTATGAGGAACTAACACAACGGGATAAGGTTAGTTTAGATATTTTTTGGCTCAACAATGATAGTTTAGAAAAAACTAATAAATTACAGACGCAGGATGTATCGTCTGCGGAGACTACTAATAAGTCAGAACCTGAAACACTTAATTCAACAGTTCCAGTTATCCAACTATTGGATATATTAAAACCCCTCAATAGGATGTTAAATCCTGAAGAAGAAGTAGATAAGTGCATTAATCAAATTAGGCAAAAACTTAAGGAATCTTTGAAAAAAGTTACCGATGCTTCGGATTCAGGAACCAAAGGTAGTACCTTAGAAGATTTTACTCAAGAGCTTTTTGGATGTTTTTATTATCTTGAATTTTATAAAAAAAATTTTAAAAATGCAACTGGTGAAATAGATGTTATTTTTATGGTTAATAAAGTTACTGGCACTTTATTTGCTGAATTTTCTAATTTATTAATTGTAGAATGCAAAAATTGGAACAAGCCAGTTGGAGCCAAAGAGATTAGAATTTTTTCTGATAAAATGGATGATTGTGGATCTAATATAGGTTTAATAATATCTAAAAATGGAATTACAGGTGATATTGATTATACAAAAGATGCTAGGGGTGTTATAGGAAAAGCTTGGTCTAAATCTAAAAGAGTTATTATAGTTTTTGATTTAGATGATTTGGAGTCTGTAATTTATAGAAATTGTAAATTGTATAAAATATTAAAAGAAAAATATTTATCAGTACAATTGGGTTCTGACTTTTAAATTATTCTTTAAGCAAACCTGCTAACAAGCTAATTTTATGTTTCTCTATTTAGTTAGAGAAGGAATAAAAGCAATATTTAGATAGAATTGCAGCATATTAAAACTAAATACTAACTTTTACCAACCATCCACCCCATCTGATTACCCAGCTTTCCCACTTTGGTGAAAGTGAAGCTACCCCACACAAAAGTTACTTCATCCTTACCCACCCTTGGGGTAACACCAATCAATTCTTTAACCTTGCCTGTACTCAGTATCCACTTATGAGTTAGAGCTTTTTCTAACTCTTCATACTCAGACAATGGCGATAGCGTTCGCGGAGCGTGTGCTTTGCACTCAGCGCTGCTGCAAGCAGTTCGCCTATTCCCCACATACCCCATCATTTTCTCAACCAAACCAGCCATAAGACTGATAGCGGTAAGGTTTTCGCTGTTGTCTAGTTCGTTGTCAAGTTTGTCTAGTTGATTGTCAAGTTTTTCCAGTGCGGGGATTTCAACCTCTGGCTGAATGGGGAAATTAGCGATGCCTTCGGCTAGCGTAGCTATCGCTCCCCCGCCCCGGATATGCTTGTCAAGTTTGTCCAGTAGCTCTAACTGCTGTGGGGTGATTTTACCTCGTGCCACTGGTTTTATGTCCAGTCCGTTGATTCGGTCGTATACCGCTTGACGTGACTCTAAACCGTATCTTTCTTGTAGAGTAGCTATTTTAATCAGTTCGGGGTCTTGGTTGTCCATCTTGGCTTGTCCAGTTTCACACTTGACAATCATAAAATGTCAAGTGTGAAACTGGACAAAGTTAGCCGGCAAAGCGATCGCTAATTTTATCCCTCTTTTTTTCTAGCTGTAACCGCATTGCCTTTAATATCACTTGTATTTTTACCTCAAAAGGCATGACAATTTATATACCCGCATAATAAATCAGTCATGACCCCAGAGGAACAAGCCAGAGTCAAAATTGACCAACTACTCACCGATGCAGGTTGGATTATTCAAGACTATAAACAAATCAATCTCAGTGCGGCTTTGGGTATTGCTGTGCGGGAATATCCCCTTAAGTCAGGGTTTGCTGATTACCTGCTAATTATTAACCGCAAAGCTGCGGGTGTGATTGAAGCGAAAAAAGTAGGTACAACTCTCAGTGGTGTAGAAAATCAATCTGATAAATATTCATTTCAGCTTCCCCCAAAATTAAACTGTCACCGCAAACCTTTACCCTTCCTCTACGAAAGCACAGGGGTAGAAACCTGTTTTACAGATAACCGTGACCCTGATTTTTGTTCTAGAAAGGTGTTTAGTTTCCACAAGCCAGAAACATTACAAGCATGGTTAGGACAATCTGACACCCTCAGAGGACGGTTGCAATTGTTACCGGAAATTGACACAGAGGATTTACGGGAATGTCAAAAAGAAGCCATTGCCGGGTTATTTGATTCTCTCAAACAAAATCGCCCTAGAGCCTTAATTCAAATGGCGACGGGGGTTGGTAAAACCTACACATCTGTGAGTTTTATTTATTGGCTGATTAAAATAGCCGGGGCGAAACGAATTTTATTTTTGGTGGATAGAAAGAACTTAGGAGAACAAACCGAAAAAGAGTTTAAACAGTATGTCACCCCTGATGATGGGAGGAAGTTTACAGAACTTTATAATGTGCAGTTGTTGACTTCCAATACCATAGACCCAGTGAACAAAGTTTGTATTACCACAATTCAGCGACTTTATTCCATGTTGCGGGGGGAAGCTGAATTTGAGGCAGAAAATGAGCAAGCATCTTTGTTTGGTGGAGAACAGGAAAACCAACAAACTAAGGATGTAGTTTATAACTCAAAAATTCCCTTAGAAACTTTTGATTTTATTATTACTGATGAATGTCACCGTTCAATTTATAATGTGTGGCGACAAGTTTTAGAATATTTTGATGCTTTTCTGATTGGCTTAACTGCTACTCCATCTCTGCAAACATTTGGTTTTTTTAATCAGAATTTGGTGATGGAATATCCCCATGAACGGGCGGTAGCTGATGGGGTAAATGTGGGGTATGAAGTTTACCGCATTCGCACCCAAATTACTGAACAGGGTAGCACTATTCAATCAGGGTTTTATGTTGATACACGCAATCGTCAAACCCGTGCAGTGCGTTGGCAGCAATTAGATGAACAATTCAGCTATGGGGGGAGAGAATTAGACCGTTCTGTTGTGGCAATTGACCAAATTCGCACGGTAATTCGTACCTTTAAACAGCGATTATTTACCGAGATATTCCCAGATAGAAACCACGTCCCGAAAACTTTGATTTTTGCTAAAGATGATTCTCACGCTGAAGATATTGTGCGAATTGTGCGGGAAGAATTTGGCAAGGGGAATGAGTTTTGTAAAAAGATTACCTACCGCACCACTGGAGAAAAAACAGAAGATTTAATTGCCAGTTTCCGTAATTCTTTTAACCCCCGGATTGTGGTGACAGTGGATATGATTTCTACGGGAACGGATATAAAACCTCTGGAATGTTTAATATTTATGCGGGATGTGAAATCACGAATTTATTTTGAGCAGATGAAAGGCAGGGGAACCCGCACAATTAACCAAACCGATTTACAAACTGCAACCCCTGATGCTCAAGTTAAAGAACAATTTATTATTATTGATGTTGTGGGGGTGTGTGAGTCAGATAAAACTGATTCCCGTCCGTTGGAGAGGAAACGTAGTATACCTTTTCATAAATTACTGCAAGATGTGGCCGCAGATGTGCGAGATGAGGACACGCTGTTGTCTTTGGCAGGCAGGTTGGTAAAGTTAGAAAAGCAACTGAATGATGATGAACGTCAGGAATTACAAACCGTTGCTGAGGGTAAGTCTATCCAACAGATTACTAGAGATTTACTCGATGCTTTGGATTTAGATAGACAAATTACCCAAGCACAGCAGCAGTTTAATACTTTATCCCCAACGGTAGAACAACAGCAGCAAGTAGCAGAAATATTAATTAATCAAGCTTGTCTACCTTTTGATAATTATCATTTTCGAGATTTGCTCAAAGAATTGAAAACTAAAAATGAGCAAATTATTGATAATGTCAGTCAGGATGTGGTGTTACAGGCGGGTTTTGATACCACAGCTAGGGATAAGGCACGGGGGACGGTGGAGAGTTTTCGGCAGTTTATTCAGGAAAATAAGGATGAAATTACGGCACTGTCTATCCTTTATAATCAACCCTACGGACAGCGACAATTTACTTATGAGCAGATTAAGCAGTTAGCAAATGCCCTGTCACGTCCCCCCCGGAATTTGACTCCTGAAAGGTTATGGCAAGCTTACGGGCAACTGGAAGCGGATAAGGTGCGGGGTGCGGGGGTGCAGAAGTTGTTGACTGATATCATTTCTCTGGTACGCTTTGCAATGGGAGAAACTGAGGTTTTAGAACCTTTCTCGGTATCGGTTGAGGAAAAGTTTCAGCAATGGGTAGCAGGAAGGGGGTTTAGTTCTCAGCAGGTGGTGTGGTTGGAGAAGATTAAGGCATATATTATTACCAGTGTGAGAATTGAGGCGGAAGATTTACAGGAAATGCCTCAAGAAGCGTTTCAGGGTTATCAGTTGTTTGGGAATGATTTGATGGGTGTTTTAGATGAGTTGAATGAGGTGTTGGCTGCTTGATTTATGGAATTATGTTTTTTATTTCGCGCATCAGCGAAGCGTTCGCGTAGCGTGCTGTAAGCTCTAGCACGAAGTGCGTTAGGCGCAAAGTCGCAAAGTAAGAGGGAAGGAGGTCTTTTAGTTCTGTGTATTAGGGGTTTTTTCTGAGGTTGTTTTATTTGATTTTTAATGATTAATGTATGATTTAAGCGGTATTTTAAATGTGTTGAATGGGGTGTTAACTTCGTAATGGGTGAAGATTTATATGAGTTACCAGATGGTTGGGTATGGGCAAGTTTAGATGAAATTACTGAAAACATTATTGATTGTTTACATAGTACGCCTAAATTTTTAACTACAGGCAAATATTGTATAGATACAACTTGTATTGCACCAGGAAAAATACTTTTTAATAAAGTTCGTTATGTTTCTGAACAAACTTATAAAGAAAGAACTCAGCGATTAGTTCCCCAAGCAGGAGATATATTATTTGCAAGAGAAGGCACTATAGGAACATCTGTAGTTGTACCCAATAATATAGAGCTTTGTTTGGGACAAAGAATGATGATGTTTCGCCCTTCAAAGTGCATTACATCAACTTATTATTTGTGGGCTTTAACATCGCCAGCATTTGAGAATCAGTGGAAACCAAAAGTCACAGGAACAACATCACCTCATGTGAATATCCGTGACTTAAGAATAATGATTTTACCCCTTCCCCCACTCCCTGAACAATATCGCATTGTTGCCAAAATTGAGGAACTATTCACCCAACTTGATGCAGGGGTAGAGTTACTTAAAAAGGTAAAAGCCAAATTAAAACGCTACCGTCAGGCGGTGCTAAAAGCCGCAGTCGAAGGAAATTTAACTAAGGAATGGCGCACAGCACATCAAGGGGAATTAGAACCCGCATCAGTGTTACTTGAACGCATCCTCAAGCAGCGTCGGGAGAAGTGGGAAGCTGAACAATTGGCGAAAATGCAAGCACAGGGGAAAACTCCCAAGGATGATAGTTGGAAGCTGAAATATAAAGAACCCATTTCACCTGATACCTCTGATTTACCTGAGTTACCTGATGGGTGGTGTTGGGCTAGTTTAGAGGAATTAAGTGATTCACTAAGAAGTATTACTTACGGTGTTATTAAATTAGGTGAACATATAGAATCAGGAGTTCCTACTCTACGTTCTAGTAATGTCAGGCATTTAAAATTAGACTTAAATGGTATTAAAAAGATAGAACCAGAATTATCTAATCAGTACCAGAGGACAATTCTTAAAGGTGGAGAAATTTTAATTACAATACGAGGGACATTAGGCGGAATCATATCAGTGTCAGATAATTGTGCTGGATATAATATTTCCAGAGAAGTAGCTATGATTGCACCTTCTAAAGAAATATTGTCAGGTTGCTATGCAATCATATTAGCTTCAATTAATATTCAAAACTGGCTTTTCAGTCGAACTAAAGGTATAGCGTATACAGGAATTAATCTGGAAACTTTAAATCAGACTCCTGTGCCTTTGTTTTCACTGACTGAACAAGAATTAATTATTTTAGAGGTGCATAAAAATCTATCTATAATTGACCAACTCGAAAAAACCGTAGATACCAACATCAAACGTGCTGAAAAGCTCCGCCAAAGCATATTAAAACAAGCCTTTACAGGTCAACTTGTCCCCCAAGACCCCACCGACGAACCCGCCGAAAAACTCTTAGAACGTATCAAAGCCGAAAAAGCTCAACAGGTAACAACCAAAACCAAGAAAAAGACCAAATCTCAGCCCAAATCAGCCGCACAATTAGCATTACCATTAGATTAATGCCCAACTTATACATTATCGGGGGTGCAAACGGTTCTGGTAAAACTACCACCGCCCTGCAAATCCTTCCCTACTTCCTAGAAGTATTTGAATATGTTAACGCCGATGAAATAGCAGCCGGACTTTCTCCTTTTAACCCGGAATCTGTAGCTATTCAAGCCGGACGATTAATGTTAGAAAGACTAGAAACTCTGGTGAATGCTGAAGCTGATTTTGCCTTTGAAACAACTTTAGCGGCTCGTAACTTTGCCCGATTTTTGAGAGAATGTAAAGACAAAGGTTATATTATCAACTTAATTTACTTTTGGTTACAAAGTCCCGAATTAGCGATCGCACGGGTACACAGACGGGTAGAAAGTGGCGGTCACAACATCCCTGAAGATACTATTCGCCGTCGCTACGAACGCGGACGCACAAACCTAATTAACTTGTATTTACCTCTGTGCGATACTTGGATCATCTATGATAATTCTGGGTCAGAACCTCTATTAGTGGCTGCATCAGATATCAATCAGGAGGCGATTATCTATGAACTCGAAACCTGGAATCAAATTACAATCAGTGAATAAAACGCAAATTCCCCTAACAGAAATCCATCAAAAAATTGATGCTGGCGTTAAAGCTGCTGTTGCTAAAGCTATAGAAAAACACCGCAAATTAGGAGAATCTATTAGCATTTGGCAAGATGGACAAGTTGTGACTTTAACCCCTGAACAAATTCCCCCTCTCGACTCAACTGAATTATCTATTGAGTAAATTCAGGCTTAACAAAACGAGATTCAACAATCTTAATTTTAACTAATGGCTAACGAATCCTCAACCATCGTCCAAAAACTCTGGAATTATTGCAACGTCCTCCGAGATGATGGCGTTAGCTACAACGACTATGTAGAACAGCTTACCTATTTGCTGTTCCTAAAAATGGTGGAAGAACAAAACCAACTTCCCCCACCTTTGGGTAAACGTTCCACCATTCCCACCGAATACAGTTGGGAAGCTTTGCGGTCACAAGATGGGGATGCTTTAGAAATCCAATATCGCCACACCTTAGAAAACCTGGGTAAAGAAAAAGGACTTTTGGGCGTTATCTTCCGCAAATCTCAAAATAAAATTCAAGACCCTGCTAAATTAAAACGACTGGTAGAACTGATCAATTCAGAAACTTGGATTGGTTTAGATATTGATATCAAAGGGGAAATTTACGAAGGACTGTTGCAAAAGAACGCCGAAGATGTCAAAGGGGGTGCAGGTCAATATTTTACCCCCAGGGCATTAATTCAAGCCATTGTCGAAGTCATGCAACCCCAACTAGGACAGCGCATTTGTGACCCCGCTTGTGGTACAGGTGGTTTTTTCTTGGTTGCTTATAACTTCATTAAAAATAACTACAAGCTGGATAAAGACCAAAGGCATTTTCTCAACAATAAAACCTTTAAGGGTGCTGATGTTGCTGATGGGGTGGTGCGCTTGTGTGCAATGAATCTTTATCTACATGGGATTGCTGGTGATGATAGTCCGGTTGAGGCTAAGGATAGCTTAATGTCTGATTCAGGCGATCGCTTTGAATTAATCTTAACTAACCCGCCCTTTGGTAAAAAAAGCAGTATCACTGTTTTCAACGAAGAAGGTAAAGCCGATAAAGAAAAAGTTTCCTATCGCCGGGATGATTTTTGGGCTACCACTTCCAACAAACAGCTAAACTTTCTCCAGCACGTTAAAACTCTGCTGCAAATCAATGGTAAAGCTGCGGTAGTTGTCCCTGATAATGTTCTTTTTGAAGGTGGTGCTGGGGAAACTATCCGCAGAAAATTACTGCATGAATGCGATGTTCATACATTGCTAAGACTGCCTACAGGGATATTTTACGCCCAAGGTGTGAAAGCTAATGTTTTATTCTTTGACCGTAAACCCGCTAGTGCTACCCCTTGGACTGAGAAGCTTTGGATTTACGATTTTAGGACTAACCAACATTTTACTCTAAAAACTAACACCCTGCGTTATGAAAGTCTGCAAGATTTCATTCAGTCATTTAATGCTGACAATCGCCAGGAACGCCAAGAAAATGAGCGATTTAGAGCTTTTAGCTATGAGGAACTGATGCAACGGGATAAGGTCAGTTTAGATATCTTCTGGCTGAAGGATGACAGTTTAGAGGATTCAGATAATTTACCTGCACCGGATATTTTAGCTTTGGAAATTGCAGAGGACTTAGGTGCAGCTTTGGAACTGTTCCAAGGGATAACTGACAATTTAGAGGGTAAAACAGAGGTAGAGGTTAAATGTCAAGTGTGAAACTGGACAAAAACCGCGCTGTGAAGAATCAAACCACATCTACCCCATCAGGAACCAATGCGGCTAAGTCGATGACCTCAGTTAGTTTTTTCCCTGTCCTGGCTGTACTCATTTTGTACTCATTTTGTCCGATTTTGTCCTACTCAAAAAAGTCAAATGCGATCGCCTCTGGCGGGGCTTTGCCCATCGCACTCTGTCCACGCGATTGCCTCCTCCAGGTGCGCTCCGCGCTATCGCCTACGGCGGGCGGGTACGCGATCGCTAGGAAAACATAACCTCTTCCATAGGTAAGACCGCTTCAGATAACAGATGGTAAAATCCCGGTACTGTATCCTCGACTTTCAGCAATTCATCCACAGAGATCGCTTCCCATTCCAGAACCGCCTCCCATCGCCAAATCTCATTCCAAGGTTTGAGGATATTTTTAATCGCGTCTATGCCCTGCTTAATACCAGAGCGAAGCATTTCCACGCGATGAAGTAGGGTAGTGGGGTCAGTTGGCGGTAGCTCTAACTCCAGAGATGAAACTGGCACAGTTTCGGGTTTCTGAATATCCTCCCTGAATAATCCTTGAATTTGTCGCCTTTGCTCAATAGAAATCAGCTTCCATGCAGCCGCTTTTTGTTGTGGCGTGATAGTTTCTGCCAACTCCTTAAATTCCTCTCTGGTTGATAATTTCAGCATTTGCTCCGCCACCAATGGAGCAATCAAATCAGGATCAGCGATGAATGGCGCTGGCATGGGTGCGGGTATGGGTTGGGCAAGTAATTCTGGTGTGGGTTCAACTACTGCGGCTAATTGCATCTCGCGTTTTAGGTTTAGCGATCGCAATACTTCCGCTCTATCGGCATCGGTCGCCAGTTCCGCATCAAGAGAATAATATTTAATTCCGTCACATTTCCGAGATTGCTTTAGCTTTATCCCTACTTTACTGAGCATTTGATTGATGAATTTAATAACTTGGGTATCTTTATTTACGGATATGTTAAAAGCATTTTTGAGTAACTTCCTGTGAGGTAGAACTGATTTTTTGAACCACTCTTTCAAAACCTCAGAATCATTATAATATTCAGTTTCAAAGTCATCCAGTGGGATAGCTTCAAACAAATTAATGCTATTAATTGCTTCTACCTTGGCGCTATAAGTCCGTATATCTGGCAAGTATGCCACACCATCACAGAATTGTTTTAATTTGTACTTCCAATGCTTTCTATCAGCTTCCTTAGTTGCATCAACATTCTGAGTCATCCAAAATAACTTAACGCTATTTAACCATCTGCGATTATCCTTATAAATTGCCTTATAAATGAAGTCGGGAGTTAAATCAACCTCTGGCAATTCATCCTTTAAAAATGCTTTACTAACTTGGTGTTGCTCCTCATCTGTGGGGTTGGGCTTGCGGTTAAGTTCCTTAGCTAATTCCAGAGGAATATCATCAGCTTTAGAGGTCATCAAGGCTTTATTAAGCTTAATCTCTGTCTTCTCCTCCGTCACGCAGTCCCCAGCATTGGTTTTGCCTTCAATGGCATAATCATTGATGATATGCCCCTCATCAATTAGCTCTTGGCGCAACTGCAATGATAGTTGACTTAATGAAAAGTTACGACGGGCTTTTAATTTGCAAAATAGGTCTATATGGGGATTATCCCAGCTACCACTTGACCCCATCATTGATTGTAAATTTTCAATTAGCTTGGGTAATATTTCCGCGTCGCTATCGCCCTCAGCTTGCTGTTTTGCAAGGTACAGAGCCATATCAATTACTTGCGTGGTTAAGTCATTATAATTAAATATTTGCTTCTTAATAGCTTCTGGCATGAATGAATTAAAATCATCGCCGTTTGCAACTTTTCCCCTTTCAGCACACCAAATAATTCTGGGTACTGGTTGCCTTACCCGTGCTAACATTTGGCGACATTGTGACGGTTCAAGGTTGCCAAAAAACATCCCATAAACATATTTGAAGTATGGAAGATCCAGCGAACAGCCAACCCCTAATGATGGGGTATAAATTAATATTTTGGGCTGATGTGCTTTGATTTTTTCATTCGCACGTTTAACAAAGCTTTTCCCAAAATCCGATTGAGTTACTTTAGAATCAATCCGAATTAACCCATTATGATTTGCTGCTAAGTGTGGGTATTTTTTAATCAGATGGTTTGCTAACGCTTCCGCTTCCGCTTGGTTATCTGTTGCAACCGTAATGGGTTCACAATCTTTATCGCTTAACCAGTCTTCAATCTGAGAAATTATCTCATCTCTTTTGCCAGAATAAAAGGTAATATCCCACTTATCAGCATCGGGTCTAATGTAATCTTTTTTGATAATAAACGGCTTATGTCCAGGACAAATTGCAGATAAATAATCGTAAGAAATATCGGTTAAATCGGCATCAGCACCAATAACTAAACCATTGCCATCAAGACATTCTTTAAGCTTGGTTTCCAGTGTTGATAAAATTTTGGATCGTCTATCCTTGCAGGTTGATGATGTAGCAACGTGAGACAAACCTAACTCAATTTCATCAATGACAACAATTGAGTTAGACCAATCCCTGTCAAACAATTTTGATAGACTATCCCAACATAAACCAATGCCCTCCGCAGTTTCTAAAAACGTGGCAGTTTGGAGTAGTTCACCTTCATAGTCGTATTGTTCGGATTTAGTCAGGTCGCCATCTTCAATCCAGGTAATGTCCCATTCGATAGCTTGCGCCCTACCTAGCGCTATTCTTGCAGTGATTGAGATGAATTTTACCCCTGTTTTTTCGCGGTAAACTTTCTCGATTTCCGGCTCAACATTGACCAATGACAACTGAGATGGGGGCTTGACAATTTCCTCCCAATAACCGCCGCAACGTAATTTTTTTAAGGCATTGATTGTAACTGACTTACCCGCACCTTTGGGGGCAGGTAATAGTACAATCCCCTTAGCAGGAATTTTATGAATCAAATCCTTGGGAAGATATTTTTCATCGCCTGAGATGAGAATATCTGGCTTATAGGTGAGAGTATGCAGTTTTTTCTGAACTGCTACAACTTTGTCATGCCACTGCGGGGGGGCTTGTCCCGCTTCGGTTACGGGTTTTTGCTTTTGTACTGGAAGTGAAGGATGAATTAATTTTTTAAATTCATCAATGCTGATAAATTGCAACTGGCTATAATCATTCAGTTCATCAATATCATTGTGTTCTTTAGTAGTTTGACCCCACCAAGCAAATTTGATATTATACCCAAAGCCAGAAATTAAGCTGGCTACTTCCTGCCATCGCTTGCTAACCGCTTTGTTTTGAACATCGCCAGCATCAGGGTAGATAATGACATCTTTGCTGTCTACATCCTGACTAGCACGGCTCAAATATTCCTTTAATAGTTTGGGGCTACTAGCAAACTGTCCGCCAGCTGCACCAATGACAATTTGATTTAATCGCCTAGATGTTAAATAAGGTTTTACACCAGTTCCTTCAGCTAATGCAATTCCTTCTGGCTTCTCTGGCTTAAATACTGCTAGGGGATTTTCTAAGACATCCCCAATCTGAACTGCTAATGTTTGAGCCGGACTGCTCACCCATCTATAGCGACCGCCATCAGCTGCATGATTTAGCCGCAGCTGCATTGCTACAATATTGCCGTCGTAGTCCCGCAGTGGGCAGAGATAGCCGTCGTTGCTAACAATCAATGATCTGCGATCCGCACCAATTCCCGGCAATCTGGAATCAATAGAAAATCCTAGCCTATGGTAGCGTTCCACTGGCTTAAACCCACAATCGGCAATCTCCTCTGGAGTAAACCCACGGGCTTTTAGTCCTTCAATTGTGGGGATGTCTAATTGTAAAGAATTAAGAATTTTGGAGTAAAGACCGTGACGGGTTGGAGCGTCTAGACATCTTTCTTTCTTCTCTGCCTCTTCTCTAGCAGATGCTAATTTTGCAGCTTCTTTCTTGTCTTCCCATTCCCGCCGTCGTTCCTCTGACCACTCCTGAGAATTGTCTAACTTGAGAATCGCCCACAAGCCACCTTTCTCGAAGCCAATGATTTTATAGCCGTTTTCTACTATATCGCCTTTGCGGCCACTATTGGCACTCATGCAAAGTATAATCTCACCATCTGAATGGTGACGGCATCTTCCTTGAGTATCGCCGCAAGATGGACAAGGATTATTTTTTGAAGTGGGGATTAGTTTGGTCATTATGCCAAACCTCCCTTTAATGCTTCAAAATTAGCTGTATAGGGGACTGGGAGGTTGCTTTTGCTTGATTTATGATTTAAAATAGACCCATAAGAATCAATTTTATTAAAATCAGTCATCTGTTGAGGATTCCTTTGCTATTACGGGTTTAGGAATCCTTAGTTTTTTGGTAGGGAAATCAGAAAATACCTTTAATGATCTGATATAGCTGATATGATGAAGAGAGAAATTTTAATAGTTTATTTTGAAAGTCTGGTAATCAGACCTTGGTTGGCTTTGCTTTACAGCATTGCCGGGTTCTCGCTTCACAAGCAATCCCAAAAACTAAGGACTCCTGTTATCAGATTTTTTTTCTTGTCTGACACGTATATTGTTGCATAGAAAATCACCTAAAAATTAAGCGTACTAAAAGCGGGAAAACTGATTTTACAAAAGTTTACAATGGCTTCCAACCACCCTGAGTCCTTGTATAACGCTCTCCGTTTTCCCACTTGTAAACGATACGCTTGGGGATTTGATTTGTCTAAGCCACGTTGTAATGTTCTGGGGTGTCTGTCATAGTGTTTCACTCCAGAACTTTGACAGATTTTATTCCTTGACTGCATTTTTGAATTAGCAGCCATCTCTTAGCTTCGGGTTCTAACGCTGGCATAACCCGAAAATTAAAAACATCTGCCCAAGTTTCTACGCCGTAATTATCGGCAAACTCTAATTCCAGTTCTTTGAACCGTAACCAATTGCGATCGCTAATCGCTGTGAAAATTGGAATAAATGTAGTTAGGGGTATTAAAGTCGCTGTTTCAGTCATTTTTGTAATCCTCAAAAATACAAACTATTGGTAAAGGTTCATCCTCTGTATCAATTATTTCTACTAATCGCCGCCCCGTGTTTTTGGCTATCCGCTTGCAATACTCCTCAGATGCAGCTACAGACCAATCTCTGGTCTCTGTAACTGGGTCAAATTTTCGTTTAGAACGTTTTATATCGTCATTTTCGGTCATGTAAGTTGATCTTGTTTCTCCTTTACTACAGTAAATTTTTCAGTAATTGGCGATCGCCTCCGGCACAGCGCTCCGCGCTATCGCACACTGGTTTTGCTTGCTTATTGACTGCGTAACAAACGCAAAATTTCACTTATGCTGGCTTCAAGATTTCTCATGTCAGATTTTATTTGGCGAACGTCTGCTTTAACTTCTCTCATGTCAGAAGCCAAACCAGTTGCCAGAGTTAAAGTTGTAGCTATGGCAGTTTGAGAAGTTCCTATAGTCCCAGACTGTATTTTGAGATTGGTTACATCCTGAGTTAAGTCATTTAACCGTGTGTAGATGTCATCAAATCGGGTGTCATTTGTCATGCTGATTTCTCCTGATTGTGATCAATTTGATTTTCTTGCTTCTGCTTGAGCGCTTCTACAACTATCCCTTCCACAAGATTTGATAATGTCCGTCGCTCCTCCTGTGACCATTCAGTTAAATCAGCCTTAGTTTCATGGCTGCACGTAAACATAATTTTTGCTTTTTTAGTTTGTCCCATAGAAACTTCAATAGCGTGTTGAACTCTCTTAAGCATAGCTTAAGCGTTACGCTGTCAGGTTTTTAGACTTATTTACTGCTACAGCCTTAAAGTAATTGTTGACAGCTTCAACAGCCATCAACTATATTAGCAGCATAAGCAATCAAATGCTAATTGTAGCGAACTGCAAACATAAACGCTTCAAACTGCAAACAAGGCGATTTTG
>NZ_CAWUDG010000031.1:0-46471 GCF_963920885.1 Anabaena sp. CCY 0017
TGTTAGACAGTTAGGGGAGTTAGTTATCAGGGTGCATCTACTAATTTAATCTTCTGTACATATCTACCATTTCCCGGAGAAAATTCTCGAAAACTGTGAATTGCATAAAAAAATCCCCCAACAGGTGTTAGACAGTTAGGGGAGTTAGTTATCAGGGTGCATCTACTAATTTAATCTTCTTTGTACATCTAGTATTTCCCGGAGAAATTTATCATAATTATGGTTGCTGTTTACCAAAGAGCAAAAAACCCTCAATAGGCATTAGCTGCCTCAGAGAGATAAACTTATAGCCGAGGCAACAAAATAACTTGGTTCAGAAACATTCAGTAGCAGGATGCATCTAAGGTATCAGAAGGAACGAAAAATCGAATTGAAACTTTCTCGTTTCAAACTAGATTTAGGAGGCGAACAGGAAAAGTTGTGACCCAGGAATTTCACATTTCCGTAACCCCAGTAGGGCAGAATGACTACTTGGTGCGGACGGAACAAGTCGCGCCTGGGGTACCATTGGCAGAAGAATTGGTAACTTGGCCTGTAGCTGAGTGGTTGGCATCTGCTGGCAATCTCATGAATGACCCACTAAAATCAGTGTTGCAGGGAGAAGGCGTTGCTAGAAACTCTGTTAATCTGGTGGCGTTGGGACAGCAATTTTATAATGCACTGTTTCAAGGCACTCTCAGAGACAGTTGGATTACTGCCCAAGGTATTGCCCAGAACCACCAACAATTACTGCGCTTACGTTTAGGGCTAAAAGATATCAGGTTAGCGCGTCTACCGTGGGAAGTGATGCACGCAGGCGATCGCCCCCTGGCTACTGGCCCTTATATTGCTTTTTCTCGCTACCAAAGCGGAATCATGGCCACATCTCGCTTACCATCCAGAAACAGACCAACGCTACCAGAAACTGGTGGAGTAAGAGTTTTAATGGTGCTGGCTTCCCCTCCTGACCAAGTTCGCCTCGATTTGCTTAAACAAGAAGCTATTAACCTGCAAGCTGAACTTCACCGTCAAGCAGCACGAACTAATGAAAATGGCAATCATTTTCCCAATATTGAACTCACCCTGTTAGACCAACCAGGGCGCGAAGAATTAACGCAAGCTTTAGAACAAGGAAGATACCAAGTTCTACACTACTCCGGTCATAGTAACTTAGGGCCAAATGGTGGACAAATCTATCTTGTCAGTCGAAGAACTGGTTTAACCGAAACTCTGAGTGGCGACGATTTAGCAGGTTTACTGGTTAATAATAATATTCAAATGGCTGTGTTTAATTCCTGTTGGGGAGCATACACAGCTACAGCCGATCCGACTGGGGATATGACGGGTGAACGCAATTTAACAGAAAGCTTAGTGAGGCGAGGCATTAGGGGCGTTTTGGCTATGTCAGAACGAATTCCCGATGAAGTAGCGCTGACGTTGACACAATTGTTTTACCGCAATCTCAGCCACGGCTATACAGTGGATCTGTGTGTCAGTCGGGTACGTCAGGGATTAATTTCTGCTTATGGTTCTCACCAGAGTTACTGGGCGTTACCGATTCTATATCTTCAACAAGATTTTGACGGTCTGTTGTGTCCAGAAATATCTTTAAGTGCCGACTCACCCAACGAGTATAGTCACAATCGGCCTTTGAGGACAAATCCCACTGCTATGTATTTTGCAATGGCAGATGATGCCGACATACCTCTACCCATTGATGACATGATTCCTTCTGGCTTAGGTCATGATTATTCAGGGCTAGATTGGCTGGGTGAAGAGACGTGGGGCGATCTAGTTGATGAAATTGAGTATGATGATGACCCTCACTATGCAGAAGATTCAGCTTTGGTTTCGGATTTGTTTCGTCAGCTAGATCACCAAAAAGCTGCAAATGAGCAACTGCCTATGAATGGGGGAGTTGTGCAACCCCTTAGAGATAACCAACCGCTTGAAGATCCAGCTGCGTTAGATATGGCTGCCCTGGATCAGCCAGTAGAGTTATGGGGAGAAATACCAGAAACTGTCACCGAAGCTAGTCGAAATTTTACACAAGAGAGAAATAATCACTCTTTCCGGGAATCATTGCCACCAGCCCCAGCCAGTCCTCAACCTGTTACCACTGATAAACTACGCTCTATTGTCGGTGTTATGGGTGCAAGTACCTTAGCGTTCGCGCAGCGTTCCGCAGGAAAGCTTACCATCGGTGTGGCTATGATTATTGCCTTGATTTGGTGGTGGCAAAATCAACAAGGAGAATTTTTACCTGACATACCGCCAATTCCTACCCAGTCTCGAATCCGCGAAAGTCAGCCAGAAATTGACATCACACAGGCTGCTACTGAAATTGTTACCGCCGCAGCTACAGAAAGATTAAGCCAGGGCGACTTACAAGAGGGGCTGCTATCTGTAGAAGAACTGCTGAATCGTGGGGCGCTATCGGCTGCTGAAACTTCCCTGAATTTAGTTCCAAGAGAGCAACTCAATGATCCGGCTGTGAATTTTTTTAAGGGGAGATTAGCGTGGCAATTTGTTCAGACTGGAAATCCAAAATACAGCATCGATGATGCCCGCCGTTATTGGGAAAGTGCGGTGAAATCTCAACCGGATTCACTTTTATATAATAATGCTTTGGGATTTGCCTATTATGCAGAAAATGATTTAAATCGGGCTAATAACTCTTGGTTTAAGGCTTTAGATTTAGCCCTCAAACAGCAAAATACAGCATCTACTGAAGCAGTAGCTATCAATACTGAACTGTCTAAGAAAGCTTTAACTTCCTATGCTGGATTAGCTTTGGGGCTGTATACATCGGCATCTAGTCAACCAGCTAGTAATAAACAAAGGCAATATCTGAATGAAGCTATCAAGTTGAGGCAAACGGTGATGACTAATGATCCCATCAATTTCCAGATTAATCAATTGAGTAAGAATTGGTTGTGGACAGAAAAGGCTATTGAAAACTGGCGATCGCTTCTTCAGGAAAAAGGCGAGAATAGATGAGGCAGGAAATATAAGACACTAGTACAGTACGGCGGAAGTTAAAAGTTAAAAAACTTTTATTTTGGGCTTTAGGATTTTTTAAAAGGTATCCCTATTTACACCGTATTTTAGTAGTCTGTCAGTATTAACTTAACTAACTCCTCTACTACCTATCTACTGATATTGCTAGAGTACGTGACTTCTGCTATGAACGCTACGGCATCAGCGATAGTCGCTTGGCACTATTTGGAGTCAGTATGGGAGTTTTACAGGCCGCCTATGCCTTTACTGCTGATGGTCTTGGAGAACGGCTACTGGGAACGATTGGTCATGCTAATCTCCAGTCTTTTGCTCAAAGCTGGGGATACCCAATTTTACCAGAGTTAGCAGCTTCACCTTTTGGTGGACTAGCAGAAGTAATCTTGGGGCGAGTCAAACCAGAGATGAAACCTTTAGTTCAGGTTTTACAATTAGTCAATAATCTCAAATACCCTGACGATCATAGTTTTGCTTGTAACCCAATGACTTATGTTGAGAAGGTTCAGCCTCCGCGTCGAGTTCGCTTCTTGGTCGGTGCTAACGACCCCATTGTTAGCGTTAGAGATGCTCAAGAATGTGCTAAGTGCTTTGGCGATGGTGCTTGTTATGTTGTTCCTGGGATGGGACATGGCACTAACAAATGGGGATCTTCTTTCGTTGATCATGTGCGCTATTTTCTAGTGACGCAGTTAGATGATTGGCGATTTTAGTAAAACTTCGCCGAATATTGCAGCTATTTTTATTGCTGACGGTAATGAGGAAGGCAGAGGGGTTAGGCACTGCCTCTGCGGTCCAATTAACTTCCTCATCCTCAAATTACTGAACGCTAAGAGATTGATAGCTGGCGTGGCGCAGCCATAGACTGCAATTTGTCAAGTTGCGCCAAAACTTCTGTACTGTGGATTGATGGGTTAACTTTCACAAAAGTTTCCCGCAAAATTCCTTCGGGATCGATGATAAAACTATGGCGCATCGAGACAACACCGATCCAAGAACCATAAGCTTTACTCACCGCACCAGTGGTATCAGCTAATAGGGGAAATTTTAACCCCTCTGAATCACAAAATTCGGCGTGGGAATCAATATCATCAGCACTTACACCAATAATTTGAACGTTTTTGTCGATATATTTGGGTAAGTCTTGCTGAAAACGACGAGCTTCAATGGTGCAACCAGAGGTAAAATCTTTGGGATAAAAGTAGAGAACTACCCACTTACCGCGCCAGTCAGACAGAGAAATATTGCCATCACCTGTGTTGGTGGGCAAAGTAAACTCTGGTGCAGGCTGATTGATTGCCGGCAATTTACCACCCATAGCATCAGCAGCCGGGGTCAGATGCAACCAACTGATGAGAGCAAAACAGCTGACAAGGAATATATTTAAAAAGTTGCGCCGAGAAATCATGGTGAAAACCAAAATTATAACTTTACACAAGTTTACAATTTTTGGTCGCCCTCTTCTCCTTCCAAATCAGATTCAAGGGGTGTATCTGTGCTTTCAATATATTGACTATCCAAGAGAAATTTGCCTTTCGCAAAGTGTATACCCCAATATCCTCCAGGGCGGCGATCAAGCACTGTTCCTTCTTCCCCTAAACAAATTACATCGGGGGGGCGTAGCATGGGCATAGGATCTGCGGTTTTGACGTAGGGTGGTAGTGCTACAACTTTGACTTTACTACCAATGGCGAATTCTTGAGACATCTTAATCAAGCTAGGAGTTTTAATTTACTCATAACTCATAACTCCTAACTTTTACTAGGTATTGACCTAATTTTTATTCTGTGTGCTGGAAATGGTAAAGGGAAAAGGGTTGTTATTATTCCCCCTAATCCCTGACTCTGCAAGAAGTCTGATAAAAATTATTGCGGATGAAGAGTGAAATTTGAAATTATTGGGAATCGCGTTGCTGACGGCGGGTTTTCATATTTTCTCGCATTTCCTGCATTTGTTGGCGTTGTGCAGGGGTAAGCACTGCGAGCATCTGTTCTTTCGATGTTTCCCGGATTTGGCGCATTTGAGTTTTCTGTTGTTCAGTCAGATTTAAGTTAGCCCAACCCTTTTTTCCTCCTTGCCCTTGTCCTTGACGTGCTTCCTTTGCAGCTGCCAAGGTTGCTTTTTGTTCTGGGGTGAGAATTGCTTGCATTTGGGCGCGAGTATTGTTTTTAATCGTCTGCATTTGAGCTTTTTGGGCTTCTGTTAAATTCAAACGTTGCATACCCCAAGCGCCTTTTTTCCCTCCTGCTTGCGCTGCTTGTGCAACTTGTAGAGGTGAAGAGGATCTCATTTGTGCTTGAGATGCAAAAGGTATTGCAGTTACAGTTAAGGCGATCGCTCCACCTAGCACTGATAATGGTGTGAGTTTCATGGATTACCTGGTGATGTTTTCTGTTTGAGATGCCACCATCATAAGAAATCTCCAATCCCAGTGACATGAGCATAAAGTCACGATTATACCCATGACTAAAGTCATGAACAGTGTTGCCAAATGTGACTGGTAATTCCCGATAAACTACAGTAAAGATATAAGTTATTTGCCCCCTAATAAGATAATTATAAATCTTATGAGTCGTCCGATTCAAATTAACAATCATCCTTTTCGATTTTTGCTGTATTTGGAATGGGTATTACTAGCTATTGCCGTTTTGACAGCTGCACTACCATCTCCTTCTCCACGGTTTAGTGCTAGATTCCCTGAACTGACTATTTGTAGTTTAATTATTTTTGGAATCATGGGTTTACGATTACCCACCAAGAACTACTTTAATAAATTAATTTATACGGTCTGCCAAATTTTATTGATTGTCACAACTGGATTTTTTGGGGGGAGAATTGCCAGGCTATTTCCGTTTCTCTACATAATTTTAGTCACTCGGAGTTGCCTAATTTTTCAATTACCTGGGCGGTTGTTAGTGACAATGATATCCTTTAGTTTATTTTTGCTTACACTCAGATATCGCCTATTTAAATCGCCTCTGTCATTGTCGCCTCATGCCCAAGAACGCTTTCGGTTTTTTCCCCTCAGCTTGGCGTTGATATTCGGCTTAAGTCTGATTTTTATCTTACTATTAATGAATGCTGTGATCTCTGAACGTCAAAGTCGAGAAAAATTAGCCATTGCGAATGAAAAGCTGCGTCAATATACATTGAGGATTGAGAATCAGGCGACTCTAGAAGAACGCAACCGCATTGCTAGAGAAATACATGATTCATTAGGACATTCTTTAACGGCTTTAAATTTGCAATTAGAAACGGCTTTAAAATTATGGCAATCTAATCCAGCTAAAGCTCAAACATTTTTAGCTAGAGCGAAAGAACTGGGTTCAAAATCTCTGAATGATGTTCGCCATTCTGTTTCTGCTATGCGCTACAATCCTTTGCAAGATCAGACTTTAGCACAAGCGATCGCTAGTCTATTAGAAGATTTTCAACGCTCCAATGGCATTTCAGCAATTTGCCTCATTGATTTAGAATATTCCCTACCCTCTGACGTGGTTATCTCTATTTACAGAATTATCCAAGAATCATTGACAAACATTTCTAAATATGCACACGCGTCAGAAGTTAAACTAGAAATCGCCACAATTAAAGGACGTTTCCACTTGATAATTCAAGATAATGGCACAGGTTTTGATATCATGCAAAATACCACGGGTTTTGGACTGCAAAGTATGCGCGATCGCACCTTAGCACTGGGAGGCGAATTTAAAATTAATAGTCATCTTGGTTCTGGTTGCCAAATTCTAGTTGATATTCCTTTATTGAGCTTGACAAGATGATTAACGTGTTACTAGTTGATGACCAAAACTTAATTCGTCAAGGATTAAGAGCATTATTGGAACTAGAACCAGATTTAGAAATAGTCGGTGAAGCTGAAAATGGCGAACAAGCAATTAAGTTGAGTGAACAACTACAACCTGATGTCATTCTCATGGATATCAGAATGCCGATCATGGATGGGGTTGCAGCTACGCGAGAAATTCAAAAACGTTGTGCAGGAATTAAAATTTTAGTCTTGACAACTTTTGATGATGATGAGTATGTCAAAGCCGCCTTGCAGAATGGCGCAATGGGTTATTTGCTCAAAGATACACCATCAGAAGAGTTAGCTGTGGCTATTCGTGCAGTTTATAAAGGATATACACAACTAGGGCCGGGAATAGTCAAAAAACTTGTGACTCAATTTTCCACACTTACACCAACTCCATTACCTCCTGTACCACCTAGTTTAGCCGAACTTACTCCCAGAGAAAAAGAGGTTTTGCGGTTAATTGCTGTGGGTGCTAATAACCGAGAAATTGCCCAGCAACTTTATATCTCTGAGGGGACTGTAAAGAATCATGTCACTAATATTTTAAATCGGTTGAATTTGCGCGATCGCACCCAAGCGGCTATTATAGCCAACACATTTTTAGTTTATTTACAGAAAATAGCTTAAAAAATTTACAAATATTATCTGTTTAGGAAAGAATTCAAAAACTTAACCTTCCTTAATTATCAATGAGTATTTACTCACTAAAAAGTAAATATAACCGCCTTCAATATAGTAGGTATAATTGCTTTTTTTCATTTTTATCAGAATAGAATTGCTGCTGCTTAATAGCTACACATAGAATATACGTAAGTCCTACTGGTAATATTTTAAATAAATACGTATTTACTCGGTTTGAATTTAATGTTTTACTAGGCATAATCAAACCAAGTAGAGAACTGATGGAACGAATTTTCATTTAATCCAGTTGATTCAGTTCTACTATTTATTGGTTATCTAGCTTAAACCGAGATTTTAATGTTAAAGCAGTTCCGCATTCAGAAAATGTAAGATGTGACTAAACAAAGAATTCTGGTTTCGAGGTAGTAATCAGCAAATACTTGAGTTTAATCATCAGGAGTAACCACCACATAAATCGATAACATAAAAATTTCTGGCGAGTAATTTGTGATCATCCAAATTCAAATATTACTAATTTTTTAAACAACGGGAGAATAAGAAAATGGCAATCAACGCAGAAAAGCTGAACATGATTTTGCAAAACTTTGTAACTGGGACATCTGACGTTCAGGGAGCCGCCCTAGTTACCCCTGATGGTCTACCTTTGGGAACAAGTTTGCCTGGTGGAATGGATGAAGAAAGGGTATCGGCAATGTCAGCCTCTATGCTTTCTTTAGGCGAACGCATTGGGTTGGAGTTAGCTAGAGGGACTATTGACCGCATCTTTGTTGAGGGTAATAAAGGCTTTGGCATTCTGACAGGCTGCGGTGAAGAAGCTGTCTTGCTCGTTTTAGCTCGTGAAACAGCTAAACAGGGATTACTGATGCTAGAAATCAAGCGTGTTCTCTCAGAACTGAAGCTGATTCTGATGTAATTATGGTCTGAGTTAATCAAAGTTTCCCTGCACCTGAGAAAGCAGATATTAAGTATTCTTAACAGGGAATTAGCAACTTGAAATTCAGTCACCAGTGACTAATCATTGTTTATTTATGGGTTAAAAAGCATGGAAAACATGCGCTTGATTGTCACGGGAACTGTAGGTGCTGGTAAGTCCACTTTCATCCGTTCTATCAGTGAAATTGAAGTCGTAGATACAGATACACTGGCAACTGATGAAACAGCTTTGCTGAAGAAAAAGACTACTGTTGCTATGGACTTTGGGCGGTTACAATTTAGCCCCGATATGGCATTGCACCTTTATGGTACACCTGGACAGTCTCGCTTTGATTTTATGTGGGATATCTTGATTCGTAAGGCTCACGCTTATATCTTACTGGTAGCAGCACATCGACCTAGAGATTTCCGTCAAGCACGTAAAATTATTACCTTTATGAATCAGAGGGCGCAGATCCCTATGGTTATTGGTCTTACCCATACGGATTCTCCCGAAGCTTGGTCTGAAGAAGATGTGTTTCTTTCTCTGGGATATGTGGATGAGAATAACCTACCGCCGATGGTCAAGGTTAACCCAATGGAAAGAGACTCTGTAGCTAATGCGGTGATTGTTTTAGTAAATCATTTCATGCAAACTTTTGTAGCTTAATTCAAATTTTTAACTAGAAAGAAGAAATGTTATGGCTATTACTGGTAACTTGGCAGATTTTTCTTTGCCAGAACTACTCCACTTTTTAGATCACGGAAAAAAAACAGGATTACTGGCTATTGAAATCCTCTCTGAAAATAGTAAAAAAGAACATTACTATATCTGGCTACATCAAGGTCGTTTAATTGCTGCATCTGATCGCCTGGATCAAAAAGGGCTGACATTAATGATTGCCCAACGAGGCTGGATCAGCGAACGTGTTATCTCTAGGGTGGCTAATATCTGTCCCGATTTTATCAACACACCTCTAGGACTATGCTTAAAGTCCCAAGGATTGTTACAAGCAGAACAACTGAAACTGTTATTTAATATCCAAGTAATCCGGCAAGTATCTGCTTTGTTTCAACTCGAGGATGGTTTGTTTTCATTTACACCAACAGCAAATTGGCCGATAGCAGAGATGACAGGTCTGAGTATGGCAGCAAATGAGGTCATACTGATGGGCTTACGATTGCTGCGAAACTGGAATGCTTTCGCAGACAAGTTACCAGATCCAACGTCAGCTTTATCAAGTTTGATTGCAAAACAGCCTCAGATACAGATGAATGCCCAGGAATGGCAACTATGGGAATTTGTCAATGGTCAAATTTCCCTAAATAACATTGCTACTCATTTGAGAATATCTGTAGAAACTGTGCAGCAAATTGCCTTTCGGCTCATTGTCGTTGGTTTAGTAGAGGAACATTTTATGCTGGCTACTGCAACATCTAACTTAACGAATTCCTCTCCCGCCATAGCCTTAAAACCGGTGGAAGAACCTCCGCAGAAAAAAAATCTCAGTCAGTCATTCCTTAAAGGCTTAGTCAGTTTTCTGCGACATAAATAATTCAGTCTCCAAGATTGGTTTATCATTCCAGCCCTCAACTTTCGATCTAAAAAGCTTAACTTAAATTCATTTACTCATACTAAGGATTAATTATGACTATCGATTCTTTTGCTTTCTTAAAAACTCTTGAACAACGAGTATCTTTAACCTCCGAAGATAAAGCTATTTTGAAATCAAATGCAGAATGGGGATTAGAAATTGCTCCAGCAATGGCAGATCATTTTTATGCTTATCTAGGGCGTGATGAAGAAATGAATGCCATCTTAAATAAGGTTGAGGGACGTGTCCACCGCCTACATGAAACATTTATTCAATGGTTTCATCAAATGTTTACAGGGATGGATGATTGGGGTACTGAATATGCTAAATGTCGTTGGCATATTGGAGTTATTCATGTAAAAATTGGCATTGTTCCTCAGTATGTGGTTCCGGCGATGGGGGTTGTGGTTCATGAGGTTGGTAGAGCTTTAAAAATCAGTGCTAAATCGGAAGAATTACAAGAATCACTGAGCAAAATGTGTATGATCGATTTAGCTTTTATCGAGCAAGCTTATGTGGAAGTTTCTACCTCTGCTGTCTTGAGAGAAACTGGTTGGTCAGAGGCTTTATTTAGGCGTTTAGTAGCCACTGGTGCATCAACTTTCTAGGTTTATTAACTGCAACAAACACACATTAGTTAAATATTCATCTGTCTTAGGGTATGTTAATTAATTTTAATGTACCCTAAAAATTTAAACCAAATTAAATAATGCTAAACATTCATGTTTTAAAATCCCTCGTGTTACTTTGATATTTCTAAATGACTTAGCAATCACCTCTTCACAAGAAATATCAATTTGTGATTGATTAACCGAGATTAAGTCTTGAATTGAAGCACCATAGACAATTTCAGATACACCTGTCCATACACAGGCCGTAGCACACATTGGACAAGGTTCACCAGTTGTATATATGCTATAACCTTCTAAAGAAGGACTTTTCAGTTTAGCTGTTAAACTACGAATGACGTTAATTTCTGCATGGGCTGATGGATCGCTATCCCGCTTGACAGTATTATGAGCTACAGCCACAACTTCTTGATTTTTAACAATCACAGCACCATAAGGCGCATCTCCTTTTTTAGCTTCTTCTATTGCGAGGTGCATAAAGTATTCTGGGTTCATCGGAATTTGATTGTTTTTAGATGAATGTTCATAATATTTAATTGTACTGGGATTTATCGGTAATGTATTAAATTAATGAATATGTTACTCAGCAGAGAACAAATAGAATATTCTTTAAAAGACCTGGCAACATTGGCAGGTTAAATTATTAATTTAACACTTGCAGCTTTAGTTCTACTATCATCAGCTATTTTTGTTGTAGAAACTTATAATATTTCTGATTTACCTAAAGTTAAATAATTACTAGTTTTTCGGGAATTTATTAGGCAAATACGGTAGTTAATATAGAACTCATATTTGATTTATGAAACACAGGTAGTGGCGTGGCAAGCTTAAAATAGTGCATTACGAACAAGGCAGAAGTCTTGATTTATCTCAATTTTCTCAAAAATCTATTGCAACATTTTAGCCTTGTCACGCCACTACTGGACTGACAAGCCTAAAACAGTGCATTAGAAGTAGGTTGGGTTAAGCGCAGCGCAACCCAACGCTGCCAATGATGTTGGGTTTCCTTACGTCAACCCAACCTACAATTTTTTGCATCATTTTAAGCTTGTCACGCCACTACTGGACTGACAAGCCTAAAACAGTGCATTAGAAGTAGGTTGGGTTAAGCGCAGCGCAACCCAACGCTGCCAATGATGTTGGGTTTCCTTACGTCAACCCAACCTACAATTTTTTGCATCATTTTAAGCTTGTCACACCACTACATATACTTAGATTTTTTCAATAATCAAATCGGATTCCTATATGAAAATTTAAGTATTAGGTTTAGCGATGATCGCGCTAAGATAAGTATGTATTTTTTGGTTGTTAAATATGGTACAAAAATTTTACGTAAATCCAGCATCAGGCAGTGATACCAATTCTGGTAGCCAACAAGCCCCTTTCAAAACCCTTACCCAAGCCCTGAAACTAGCCACACAGGAAACTGAGATTCAATTAGCAGATGGTAATTACAATGCCGCCAGTGGTGAAGTTTTTCCTATTACAATTACAGAGAATGTCAGAGTTTTAGGTAATGAAGCTAACAAAGGTAGCAGCGTATTGATTGAAGGTAGTGGTAACTATCTCAGCCGCACCTTTGCACGTCAAAACGTCACCTTTGTGATGCTGAATAACTCCGCACTACGGGGGGTAACTGTCACTAATTTAGCTAGCCGTGGTAGTGGAGTTTGGGTTGAATCAAGTACCCCTACGATTGCCAATAGCACCTTCATCAACTGCAAACGTGAGGGAGTGTTTGCTACAGGCGATGCTAATCCAGTTATTGAAGGAAATGTGTTTACTGAGAATGCAGCCAATGGCATTGCGATCGCACGCAATTCTCAAGGTAAAATTCAAGGTAATACCTGCCACAATACAGGTTTTGGCATTGCGATTAGTGATACTGCATCACCGACGCTTGTAGATAATAAAATTTACGAAAACCGTTCTGGGGTTCTTGTCTCTGGTAGTGCGCTTCCCGTACTGCGTAATAATGTCATTGAAAATAATACTGACGATGGTTTGACAATTATTGGCACAGCCCTACCGGATATTGGCAATATTAATAATCCAGGGGGTAATATTATCCGCAATAACGGTAAATTTGATGTGCAGAATGCTAGTTCCAACAGGCTGCTTTCTTTCGGAAATCAAATAGACCCCAATAAAGTGACAGGAAACGTAGAGTTTGCAGGTATTGCAACACCAACGCCCACACCAACACCGACACCAACACCGACACCAACACCGACACCAACGCCAACACCAACACCAACGCCCACACCCACACCCACACCAACGCCAACGCCAACGCCAACGCCAACACCGACACCCACACCGACACCCACACCGACACCCACACCGACACCCACACCTACACCTACACCTACACCTACACCGACACCGAGTCCTATAAACTTAACCGATATTGGTAATCATTGGGCTGCGGCCTTTATTCGAGAATTAGTCCAAAGAGAAATAGTTAGCGGTTTTCCTGACCGCACATTTAAACCTGATGCAACGATGACACGGGCGCAATATGCAGCCTTAATGGTGAAAGCTTTCAACCCACCAGTGAAACGTACTGCGATCAAATTTAAGGATGTAGCAGAAAATTTTTGGGCATTCAAGGTAATTCAACAAGCCTATCAGGGGCAACTTCTTTCTGGTTATCCTGATAATACCTTTAGCCCTAACCAGAATATTCAGCGTGTACAAGTGCTAGTATCTTTGGTAAATGGATTGGGCTTATCTGCTAATAATACAACTGCCATTAGAACTTTCGATGACCAAGTAAAAGTTCCTAACTATGCTAAAAATGCAGTAGCAACAGCAACCCAAAAGCAACTTATTGTTAATTATCCTAACCTCAATGTACTAAACCCCACTCGCGATGCGACAAGGGCAGAGGTTGCAGTGATGGTATATCAAGCTTTATTGGATGCTGGACGTGTAGCGGCGATTAACTCAGTCTATATCGTGAGCGCTTAATTGACAAAATTAGCCGCAGAGCTAAACTATTACATCAGTTGTAAGGGCGCAAGGCCTTGCGCCCCTACAGCGTGGTCTATTTACCTGAAAATACCTGTAACAGGGGAAATTGCACCTATCGTGTTCGGTTCTACCACTGTCGCTGGTACACAAAAGAATATAACCTCATAAGTAGTAGTGAAATAGCTAATTTAAATGCTGCCGTCGCTCTTCAATTTAGGGGTGAATACCTGTGTATCAATGGATATTGCCAAGTCTAAGTGAAATTTTAGCCGAAAGTGAAGCAACTGTGGCTGAGTGTTCACCAATGAAAGCAGAGCGACAATGGTGCGTTAGTTTAGCCGCGACAGAACAACTGCTGACCAAAAGTTTAGCAACGGCTTCACCTGATGTGACTCAAGGATTAGTGTTAGCTGCACCCGCACCTCTATTTAGTCAGCCAACATTAACTCAAAGCTTGCAAACTGTCACTTTTACAGCCAAGCCATTTAACCCCCTGGCACTGATGCCATTTCAAATGCCAAGTGCGATCGCAGCTGCAAATCAAGAAATGGTTCCCCACGAATCAGTGCTGTCTTTACTACCAGCAGATCCACTGGCGACAGAGCGTTTTTGCTTAATTTTTACAGACAAATTTAGATTAGTGCTGGTTTTAAAAGAAGATAAAAGCGGTCATAAAGCATTTAGATTTTCCTTTGAGCCAGAAGTGGTACAGCAAGCCTGGCGATCGCTTGGTGCAAGAGTCATGCTAACTAATCCAGAATTTTTCGCCGAACTGGATACATTAGTACAACAGTATGCTCCCGTTGCACCAGATTACCGGACTGTAATTCACTTTAGTCAGTTGTTACTTCAAGAATTGACAGAGCCAGAAGCGAATAAAGAAGTATCAGAAAGTAGTGGAGACTGCCAACAGAAGACCGAACCTCAGACCCTGGACACTGAGCGTAGCCGAAGTGCAGTCCCCGATGTAGAATTACTCCAAGCTTTTGCTCACGAAGTTCGCACACCATTAACCACAATTCGCACCTTAACTCGTTTACTACTAAAACGGCGAGATTTACCTGCTAACGTCACTAGTCGGTTAGAAATTATTGATCATGAGTGTACCGAGCAAATTGACCGGATGGAGTTACTATTTAAAGCCGCCGAATTAGAAACTTGTCCCTCGGTGAAATCTCCAAATACTCAACTTACAGCGATGTCGTTAGATCAGGTGTTGCGCCAGAGCGTCCCCCGTTGGCAACAAGCGGCGCAGCGACGAAATTTGACCTTGGATGTGGTTTTACCGCAGCAACTACCCACGGTGGTCAGTAATCCCAATATGCTGGATCAGATCCTCACTGGTTTGATGGAGAATTTCACCCGCAGTTTACCCCCAGGGAGTCATATTCAAGTTCAGGTGATTCCGGCTGGCGATCAACTCAAGTTACAATTATCGCCTCAATTCCATTGCAAAGGCAGTAATCCAGCTAGCGGGAATGTTACACCACCAATTCGCAAGGCTCTTGGGCAATTGCTGATGTTTCAACCAGAAACAGGTACGATTAGTTTGAATATGGCGGCAACTAAGCATCTATTTCAGGCTATTGGCGGCAAACTAATTGTGCGTCAACGCCAACATTATGGGGAAGTTTTAACTATTTTCTTACCTTTGGAAGTTACTAGTAAGCAAAAATTAAAACTTTGAAGTTGGAGGTTAAGAGGAACAAACCGCATATCGCTAAAGCGAAAGCTCCGCTAACGCGCAGCGTATGCCCCCATTTAGGACACAAAGAGCGCTAAGGAAGAAGAAAAGAAAGAAGGTAAGAAATGGTTTAGTTTTTGTTCAAGCGATCGCTCTTGGTGTTTTCTCAACTCTCGGTAGTTGTACTATAAAGGTAGACCCTTGGTTGAGTTTACTTTTAACATAAATAGAACCACCACAACGCCACAACAACCGTTTGACGATGGTTAAGCCTAACCCAGCACCACCGACATCTTCTGTGATTCCCGAACGGACTCGATAAAAGCAGTCAAAGATATTGGAAATCTCATTTTCACTAATACCTATGCCTGTGTCACGGAATTCTAACTGCACATAATCGCCTTGAACACACGCCTTTACCCAGATTTGACCACCATTAGGGGTAAATTTAATACTATTCTGCAACAGACTAATTACTATCTGTCTCACTCCACCAACTACACACCAAACATCTGGTAATTCAGTGGATACTGTGCAAGATAATATCATGCCTTTTTCTTGCGCTACGGGCTGGTAAGTGCTGACTACTCCAGGCACAATATCCGCAAGATTAATCAACTCTAACGCTTTCTTCTCTAAATCATACTCCAAATCCACCAAATCCAATAAACCTGTAATTAGATTACTTTGGCGATCGCATTGGGTATTCAGCATCTGTAAATAACGTTGTCGCTGTGGAGGTTTAATATTAGGTGAATTCAACAACGATAGGGCTGTTTTCATCTGTGTTAAGGGTGTACGTAATTCATGGCACACACTCCGAAAGTATTCATCCTGTCTTTGCTCTTTATTCTCTAACTTTTTATTTTGCTGCTGTAATTGCACAATGCGTTTATTCGAGATGTGGCGATTAATTTCATTCTGTCGCTGGAGTTGTCTGGACAACAACTGACTGATGATTGCTGGTTCGGATACACTGGGGTAAATAAAATCAGTAGATGCACTTAGGGCTGATTTTCGGACAGTCGCTTGTTTGATGCCATCTAATACTGGTTGGATAACTCTGCTATCAATAGTAGTCATAGCCAGCATTGGCGGTTTTTTCTGGGTTTTGCTGATTCTTAACGGTCGATGTGCCACAATTAAACTACAAAACTGCGGCGACAACACCATCAAAAAATATTCTCGCCGCAATTGCTTGTTTGGTAATAATTGTACGCAGATATGGTGAGATGAGGAAGTAATTTTTTCTTGATCTTCGACTTGTGCGTTCTCTTTGATCTGGCAATTATAGATTGTCCCAGATGTCCCGATGAAAGATTGATAACGTAATAATTCTGAGTGCCAAATTTTTCCTGGTGGTAATTTAACCCAAAAAGTTGCCGTGATCTGTTGTGAAATCAGTAAGTCTATTTGTGACCTCACCAGTGATAGCAGTGTAGCAGGATTGAGAGGCAATGGTTCAGGAGGTGTTTGCACTTCCAAAGCCAGCCGATAAACGGACAAATCCTTACGCTGAAAATCATTCATGAGTCAAGCACAACCAGGAACAGAAAAAATAAATATAAGAAGAATGTTGAAAACTCCACCAGAAACAGCAACTAAGTTGTGCGTTTTCTACTTGAGGCATTGTATGAAAGTTAACAACATTCTTGAGGATGCATTGATTACTCTAACACGGGAACAGCTTTCGCGTAGTGTGCTAGAGGTTTGCCAAAGTTTGAGTTTAGCTAGTAGAGACACAAGTAGCATTTCTACCAGCTAAAGAAGTACAGGATTAACTTTGGGTTTTTAGTCTGGACTGTAAAGCGTCTCTGGCGTGTTCTCGGTCGTCAAAATGGATTTTTTCCGTGCCGAGAATTTGGTAATCTTCGTGACCTTTACCAGCCAGTAACACGCCATCACCGGGTTGTGCTTGTAAAATTGCCGTTTGGATAGCGATCGCGCGATCGCAGATTACTGTAGGTTGAACAGTATCGGGAATTCCCGCCAAAACATCTTGTAAAATCTGTTCTGGGTCTTCAGTCCGGGGATTGTCTGATGTCACCATCGCGACATCAGCTAACTCAGCCGCAATTTTACCCATTTTGGGACGCTTAGTGCGATCGCGATCGCCTCCACAGCCAAACACACAAATCATCTTTCCGGGAATAAACGGCCGTGCAGCTTTGAGCAAATTCTCTAAACTGTCAGGAGTATGGGCATAATCCACAATTACACTGATTTCTTGCTCAGGATTAATTTGTACCCGTTCCATCCGTCCAGGAACCCCAGGAAACTCAGGTATTGCTGCCGCCACCAACTGCAAATCTAGCCCCAAATGTAAAACTGCACCCACAGCCGCCAAAAGGTTTTCTAAATTGTACTGTCCCACCAAGGGAGAACGAAAAGCCACATTACCCTTTGGTGTATGTAACATTCCACTAACACCATTAGGTTCGTAACTTAAATCACTCATCCACAAATCAGCACTGTGATTATTAACGCTGTAACTCCAAACCCTTTCGGAACTTAAAGCAGCAATTAAACGTTGACCGTAGGCATCATCAGCATTAATTATTGCTCGTCCCTTGAGATAATTAGGACTAAATAATAATGCTTTGGCATTAAAATAATCCTCCATATCGGTGTGATAGTCGAGATGATCTTGAGTGAGATTGCTAAACACCCCCACCTCAAACTCACACCCCAAAACTCGACCTTGCGCCAAAGCATGAGAACTGACTTCCATCGCCCCAAACTCACAACCAGCATTGACCGCTTCAGCTAGTTGCTGTTGTAATTCCACCGCAAAAGGCGTAGTGTGGACAGCAGTTTGTTCAAAACCAGGCCAACGAGTGTAGAGAGTTCCCATTAAAGCCGTAGATAGATTGGCTTTAGTCAGGAGAAATTCTATTAAATGAGTAGTGGTAGTTTTACCATTAGTCCCAGTCACACCCACCAATTTGAGTTTTTTCCCCGGATAACCGTAAAAAGCACCCGCTAATTGGGCGCAGGCTTGAGTCATATCCGCCGCACTTACAACCACAGCCGCATCAGTAGGGGGATTTTTCTGTACAGCCTCCGGTGAAACAATCGCCGCTACAGCACCAGAAGCGATCGCACTTGGCCAAAAATCCCCCCCATCTACCCGTGTTCCAGGCATTCCAATAAACAAATCACCCACACCGCAAGCATGAGAATTCGTCTTCAAACCCTTGATTTCCGCATCCGCCACAGCCGAATAGTTAACAGAATCGACAGCCGCTAGTAATTCCCGCAATTTCATTTAGTGAACCTCGCCACAAAATTCCCTTGCGATTATTCTGCATTATTTTTTCCTAATTGGAGAAATACTTAGCCAACATTTGCGTCAACTGCTGCACACTAGCACGAGGAGAAGGACGTGGCAAACGCTCCTCAATCCTCTCCCCCTCCGCGTCCTTGGCTTCTTGGCGGTTCGTCGATAAACAAATTACCGGCACTTCATACTGATAAGCCAAAAACCAATCTTCACGAGTCGTAATATCCCGAACTTCCAAATCAAAATTGAGATTTTGGACTTGTTCCAACTTCTCCTGTAAACCCTCACACAAATGGCATCCCGGCTTGCTGTATAAAATTAAGCGCATTTTCCCAATACATTGATAGCTACTTTAAACTCTATCAAAATAGAGACAAAGGTACGGTAAGCTACGCTAATTTTATGACTCAACTTACAGTCCAAGAATTCTTATCTCTACCAGAAGGGGATATCACACACGAATTAATTGATGGCGAAGCAAAACCCAAAATAGCACCAAAAAGATTTCATTCCAGACTAACAGGTGCAATCGTCTCATTTCTAACTCAATGGGCGCAAAATCGGGGCGAGGTTGGGATAAATTGGGCAGTTACTTTAAAACGCCAAGGTCGAGATTGGGTTCCTGTACCAGACTTACTTTATGTTTCCTATTCTCGCTTATCTAGCGATGTAATTGCAGACGAAGCTTGTCCCATACCTCCAGAATTAGCCATTGAAATTATTTCACCCGACCAAAGCTTTGGGCAAATGAGCGCTAAAGCCACAGATTACCTTGATGCTGGTGTGATGAGAGTTTGGGTTGTGGATGCCAGAGCGAAAACAGTTACAATATTCTATCCTGATACCCGACCGCAGACAAAAACTGGTAAAGATAGTTTAGAAGATTCTCTATTAGAAGGGTTACAAATTACACCCCAACAAATTTTTGCACAGGCGGGAATTCCTTAGCCTTAACCTAAATTATTGCAGCTTTAATTAACTGTATTGTCTCGTGTCAAATTTGAGTCAATAGAGTGTATGATTTATATTTGAATTTTATATCTGAATCAGTGTAAGGTTGTTATAAACGTCACACCTTACCCCATTTCTCAAGCCAGGAGTTTCTGCGGTGCGGAGGTTATGATGATTTCTCAAGATTTTGACTCAATTGATGTTGTAGATGAATTAATCAGAAAAATTAGGATAAAGGAAAGTCAATTAAAACTCGCCCAAAAATCTAATCTGCTTTACACATCTGAAGTATTAAAGAATCAAATATTAGAATTACAACATCAATTATCAGAGTCACAAGACCCTGAACTTCACGCATTGATGAGTTTATTGGATGATTAAAAATTAAAATAATGAACTCCAGTAATCTCTTAGAAGAAAAACTTGCCGGTTGGCATGATGCGATCGCTAACCATCCCCATGAACCTAAAGCTTATATACAAAGGGGGATGGTTTATTTTCAGCTAGCAGATATTCAGGCTTCCATTGCTGATTTTGACATAGCAGAAAAACTCGATCCGCGTTTAACACCATATTTGTGGCAACGGGGACTATCTTATTACTATGTTGCCAAATTTGCTGAAGGTGCTAAACAATTTGAGATAGATTTAACTGTTAACTTTCAAGATGTGGAAGAAACCGTTTGGCGCTATCTTTGTATTGCTCAAGTTGACGGTGTTACCGCAGCACGTCAAACTCTATTAGAAGTAAAAAATGACCCTCGATTAGTAATGCAGCGCGTATATGATTTGTATGCCGGACGCTGTTCCACAGATGATTTACTCCAGCTAGGCAACGACCACGATCAACGCGCTAAATTTTACAGTTATTTTTATGTGGGATTATATTTTGAAGCAGAAAAGCAAGTAGAGTTAGCACGGCGGTATATCAATCAAGCCGTGACTGAAAAGATTGATGATTATATGTGGCACGTAGCGATGGTACACCAGAACTTGCGATCGCCAACAAACGTTTAATTCCAGAAAACAGGATTGTCTGGATTGAAAATTTAAGAGTAACTACAGAGGTGATGGTGTGATCAATTAATGCGATCGCCATTCGCTATTTCGAGGTGAGGCGATCGCTTTTTTCTAAAAATTACTCTGACTCAGTAATGGGAAAATGTATTATTGTCTACTGTTCCAAGGCCCCCAGATAGCCAAAGTAATACCAGGACTTTGGACGTTGACGAACATTGTTTGATTATCCGGTGAGAAGCAAGCTCCGGCAAACTCGCTACCATTAAAGGCGTTACGGGCAAAAGTATAGAGTTGTCCCTGGGGAGTTACACCTCTCAAGAAATTCGTACCAGAAGCATCTTCACAAATAATGAGATCGCCAAAAGGTGCCACAACGATATTATCTGGAGCCTTAAGTTCATCCGCAGATTTAGACTCTACAAACAGGTCAATTGTCTCATCACCAGGAATGTAGCGCCATATCTGACCACGACTGATCAATCCGCCATTTGTAGCAGCGAAATAAATTTCACCATTGCCATACCAAATACCTTCTCCACGGGAAAATCTGGCTGCACCCAAGTTACTACCTTGGAATCGAACATCATCTGCTATTGGGTTAGGGTTAGGAATGTCTACCCAATCTACAGAGTATTTCTGACCCACAGCGAACTGACCACTATTTAGATCGCGATTATTAGTATTGACAGCAAAAGGTTTACCAACAATCACCATAGCTTGGAGTTTGCCACCTTCGGCTAACTTTCCAGGCACGTTGGGGATAAAACGGTAGAAGAGACCATCTCCTCTATCTTCAGTCTCATAAACATATCCCGTTTTAGGGTCTACGGCTATAGCTTCGTGATTAAACCGTCCCATATCAACTAGAGGCACTGCTTTCACAGGCCCAGTGGCACTAGCAGGAATCTCAAAGTTAAAACCATGTGACTGTACACGACCCTCACCGTTAGCAGGTGTGGTGGTATTTTCTTCACTGGTAATCCATGAACCCCAAGGAGTTGGACCACCTGCACAGTTACGAATAGTACCACCAAGAGAGGCAAACTGTTTAACTAGCTGACGATTGGAATTTACAACTATGTTTGTAGTACCACCTTTGCAAACAGGATCATAAGCTAAATCACTGGGTACTTGTACTCGTGAACCAGTAACGCCAGTACCGTTAATTTCGTGGTTACAAATCAAGATGGTTGTGCCTCTGGGTCCTTGGAAAGCTGCCATACCATCATGCAAGTTAGGTACTGGATTGCCATCGGCCATAAGATCACCAGTGCGAGATATAACTCGATACTTGAATCCTGCTGGTAACTCTAACAAGTTATTCGGATCTGGTACAAGCGGACCATATCCCATAGTTGTTGTTTGACCAAAGGCTTTGTTGGCAAGAAAAGCTTGTAAAGGAGATATAGCTAAAGTGCCGGCTGCTGTTGCACCTGCTAATCCAAAGAATTTACGTCTTGAATATGCCATGAAAATATTTGGCTCGCATAAAATGACTAATATATATTAAGTAGCTTTGATTAAATTTAGGTAATGCTTCATTTAATGTTTAGTTAGGTTATAACTATTGATTTATTAAAATAAAATCTTATTACAAGAATAAAATTATCTGACAAATATGCTTAAATCAGCCCATTAATTAAACTTGAGAGGGATAACTATACATTGTAATGAATTATATAATCACTTAATTTTACCAAATAATTGATAAAAATTCCCATTCACACTCACAATCAGTCATGAATTAATTATACAAGACTCAAGAATTTGGGTGATAAAGAAAATAATAAATAACAAAAATAATCATGCAAAGTCACAAGATTATTCAGTGAAATAAATAGAGAAATATGAAAGTATATTCCATATTGACCAAATATATTTTGGTTAAGATAACTTAAAGCTTTGTTTAAATAAATAAAAAAATCTTATTTTTCGGAAAATCAAAAAATTGAATGAATCTAATGATAAAATCGCCCCAAAGGTGTTTGGAAAATTAATTCCAAAATTACCCTTTTTGATCGTAAAGACCAGAAGCCAAAGCCTTTGGTCATACTAAGTTAGCCTGTTAATATGGGCTTGCTTGAGTTTTAATGGGTCTAATTGGGCAAATTAATTAATTTTCCAGAATCCGCTTTTTGCAGAAACAATTACTGCTTTTAGCAAAAATAAACACCATCCACACTACTACTGTTATCAAAAAAAATGAAAAGCATTTGTAACCAAATCACAGCTACTGTAGCTGTAGCTGCTGTCACCTCAATGGCGACTTTGATAAACATTCCCCATGCTGAGGCCGCCTTATTTAAGCTTTCTTGGACAGGTGATCAAGGTTATTCGGCAACAGGACGCTTTGGCTTTGACGATAGTTTACTAGGAACCGTCGTTACCAATGAGCAGTTGAATAGTTTTAAGATTTCTTTCTTCAATCCAGAAGGAAATTTGCTGCAAAATTTCAGTTATAATTTTCCTAATTCCAGCAGCAGTTTCAATTTTAATTTTGATACGGTTACAAAGACTGTTCTGCAAACCGGCAGTTATGACACATCCACCGGTTTTGACTTAGGAAGTAATTTCAATACAGATGTAGCAGGGTTATTCTTCTACACTTTCCAAGATGCTAATCAAGGATTACCAACGACTACAATATTCTTGAAAGATGATTTATCACCAGAAGTATGCAGCACATTTCCTAATTGCAGATTGGATAATGGCGGTCAGTTGACAGCAACTGCTATTCCTGAGCCTGGATTCATATTAGGCTTATTAACAATTGCTTCGCTGACTGGATACCTAAAGAAAAAGCCAGCTTGTGTCTAAGTAGTAAAGCTAGCTTGATAAAAACTCTAATTGAATACTATTCTAGCTTTAGTACCCAAAGTATGGAGAGCTAGAACTACCCTAAATGTATTAGGGACTTCCAAGGAATAAAATCACCAATTTGTAGGGTGGGTTAGGACGATAGTCCGTAACCCACCACTATCCTGAAAATGATAGTGGGTTACGCGATCGCTTTCCCCGACTACAATTATTGGGTAATTAATTTTTAAGTATTCCCCTACTTGTTGTAAAAACCAAGTAAAATTTTCCCACAATTCTAGGATAATTTAGTAAAAGTTGTCAGTAAAACTGGCCCTAGTAAATATTGGTGACTCAAACATAATAATCCAGCCGATGAGCCTAAAAGTTCACGTTGTTGAGGGCTATAGAGTCGAATACCAAGAGGAGAGATGGGTAATATTTGCGGTGCTTCTTCTTTTTTCGTCGTGATGTCAACTAAGTAGAAGCGACCGCCAGGAGAAAGCACCCGTGCTACTTCACTCAGTACCTTTTGAGGTTCTAAATAGTGTAAGAAGCTGATAGTACTAAAGACAGCCTCAAATTGACCTTCAGCAAAGGGTAGAGACTCCGCTTGACCTTCAATATAAATTAAACGTGGATGGTGGCGATCGCTCTGTCTTGCTATCCGCAACATATTAGATGATAAATCTAATCCAGTGCCACATATATCAGGAAATTTAGTTGCCAAGCGCTCTAGTAGTCGTCCTGTACCACAGCCCATATCCAGTATATTAGCTCGCTTTGGTAAATCCACATACTCCAGCAACCGCTTATGGATGGCTTGGTAAATTACTGAAGGAAACAGCCAGTCGTAGCTAGAGGCCCATTGGTCAAACAGAAGTTTTTTGTTCCTGAGAAAGTTAAAGGTCATAAATTAATATCTCTTGTGGTTGGGGTAAAGCTGAAAGGGTAAATTTCACCCTTTACCGAAAGGTATTGTTATAGACACAACCGAGAAACGCTATATCGAGCCTAACGTCTAGCCAAATGTCTAGAATGCAGGAACTTAAATTTGTCGTGAAATCAGAAGAATCAAGGAACAAAGAATCACTGCATAAATTCACATAACTCAAATGTAGGTATTTTATAGAGTGTCCTAGCTGATAAATTTTGTAGGTGAAACATCATGGCCAGTTTGACTCATACCCGGTTACATAACAACCTACTGTACCCAATTCGTCAGTGGTTAGAAACTAGAGAAATTCATAGTGTCAAGCTCGCCCATTTTTTGTGTAGAGCTATACCTGCCCAATGTCCATTTGAACGAGACATCAAACTGTTTGGTCATCAGCTTTTACACATTCCGGCAATGTGTAAATTAAATCCCCTCTATGAGCAATTAGTAAGTCTGCGTTTTAAAGCGCTTTGTTATCTTGCTGATGAATGCGGTGAAGATGTTACAAGTTATTGCTAAAGTTGGATGGTGTTTGCCTCGGCAGCTATCGGTAATTACAGGCTTACGGTTGTTACTTGCTTAAATCTATACTAAGCTAAGTCAACTCACCTGAGATGTCTGGCTATTGATGTATCAACAGTCTGTATTGTTGCTTAATAACCCTGCCCAAATCCTCAACATCATCTATGACGCACATCTTGCTAGTAGCAGATGAACTAAAACTGGCGCGATTTATCGAATTGGAACTAAGTTATGAAGGCTATCAAGTTAGTGTAGCCTATGATGGAGTCACCGCACTTACCGCAGCCAGAGAGTTAGATTTAGACCTAGTAATTTTAGATGGGATGCTGCCTGGTTTGTCGGGCTTGGAGATTTGCCGCCGCCTGCGAAGTGCAGGAGATCAAGTGCCGGTCATTTTATTAACTGCTAAAGATGCAGAGAGCGATCGCCTCACCGACTTAGATACTAGTGCTAATGACTACGTTGTTAAACCCTTTAGGGTTGAGGAATTATTAGCTAAGGTTCACACCCATCTACGAAGAAATTATGAAGCAGACGCAGCAGATATTTTATAATTTTAAAACCTGAGTTCATATCGTCGCACACGAGAACTATTCTGGGGAGAGAGGTTAAACTAGCTAAGTTGACAGCGTTTTGAAATTGGAGAGGGATAGCAAAGTGCTGAATGCATAGTGCTGTAAAGCCCTGCGGGTATAGCTGTTTCTGAGAGAAACGAGAACTTAGCCCGGATAAACCCAGTTGATTCAAGGGTCTCAAGCGTTCAGCATTGACCTAACCGATATGACTACGGCTATAACTTTTAACGCCCCCCCAAATGTTAATACTCAGTTTATTTTTGGCTACGCTTTTTTTAGCTTATTCCAATGGAGCAAACGACAACTTTAAAGGTGTCGCGACACTATTTGGTAGCCGCACAACTAGTTACCAAACAGCCATTTTATGGGGAAGCTTTACAACTTTTGCTGGTGCAGTTGCTTCAGTTTTTTTGGCAGGTAATTTGGTAAAAAAGTTTACTGGTCAAGGGATATTTCCAGATGCGATCGCTAATGTACCAGAAATTCATTTAGCGGTAGCCATTACCACTGGCTTAACCGTGCTAGTTGCAGCCCTAACAGGATTTCCCATTTCTACAACTCACAGTATTACAGGTGCGCTACTTGGGGCTGGATTAGTCGCTATTGGATTAAAAGTTAATTTTGCCGTATTGGAGAAATTATTTCTCCTACCCTTATTTCTCAGCCCTATTATTGCGATTTGTTTGGCAGCAGGAACTCATCGGTTATTACACTATATCAATTCTAAATTAAACCTACAACCTGACCAAAGAATAGTTGATACTTGCCACGTTATCAGTGCAGGTATTATCAGTTTTACTAGAGGTTTTAATCATACACCTAAAATTGTGGCACTGATTTTAATTATTGATTATTTTTCAGTTCAGGGAGGAATGCTGACAATAGCAATGGCAATGGGACTAGGTGGTTTACTCAACTCTCAAAAAATTGCCCAAACCATGAGTCAAAACATCACTGCCATAAATCATCACCAGGGATTATCAGCCAATATTGCAACTGCAATTTTGGTCATTGCGTCTAGTTATTTTGGGCTTCCTGTTTCCATGACTCAAGTTTCAGTTAGTGCGATTTTTGGTGTAGGACTGATTGAGAAGGAAGCCAAAACCCGTGTTTTTTATCAGATTTTATTTTCGTGGATTTTAACTTTACCTATTGCCACAATTATTAGTGGAATCATTTATAGATTATTACAGTAGAGCTACTGCGTTGGACTGGTTTTCCGATTTGCAGCAAGTGGAGTTTGAAAAACCCCACAGGTAAGCGAACACCAATCATATAGCAGAGTGCTGAGTGCTGAATGGGTAGGGGCGGGTTTAAGCAGTGAGTTTGTGGTTCGTCGAAATTCTTAGTAAACCCGCCCGGACACCAAGTTCTGAGTTCTGAGTATAAACCAAGTAGGGGCGGGTTTATTAAAATTATTATTGGTAATTGAACATATCTGTCATAGCTTGCGTGGCGTAGCCATACCCGCCCCTACATCAAGGCTTTGACCACTGTTCTCACTCTTATGAAAACCTCTATAAATAGCCTTATTGATCCTTACCTCTGGGCAGATGTGTGAGGCGGATGCCTTAACTACAAGCTATGCTAGCGTAATTTCACCCAAAAAAATTCCGTTACCAAAATTGTTACGAGTGTTCTGCCACTTTGGCATTCCTTTATGATGGTACTTAGTTAAGCTCCTCACACTACACCAAAAGCCGTGCAACATAATGTTGTACGGCTTTTTATTTTTTAACGTGTTGCGGAAGTCCCCACTCGGCGAGTAGGCCGAGAGTGAAGACTTTCGCGTTTGGTTAAATAACCCGTATTAAGTTAGAATTTCAATGCCAACTCAGTTATTTAGATCAATTTTCAAATTTCACACAGCTTTTACCGTGTTTTAGGATATTTGAGAAATTTCCCTTTAATTAAATCAATACTAAACTAGCCTTGACATCCTGGTTCTTTGATCCTTACTACCATCAGCCAGTCATATCTGCCACAGAACAAGCTTCTTGGCAATTCCAAATTCGTGTGGCTACACTTGATGATTTGACTGGTATCGCCCACATTATTGCCGAAAGCTTTCATGGACATGATGGTTTCTGGGGATGGGCTTTTCCGATATTACGTCTGGGTATTTACGAAGACCTCAAACATCGCTTGTCATCAGCTGCACCCCATCATATTTGTTTGGTTGCGATTGACACTACTGCTACTTCCACTCATAACTTAGTTGGAACCGTGGAATTGGGTGTGCGTTTCAGTGATTCTTGGATACAGGCGGGTAGTAGCTGTCCTTATCTTTCTAATTTAGCGGTTCACCCCCAATATCGGAGGCATGGTGTTGCTTCGGAGTTGCTGATGAGTTGTGAAAGATTTTCTCATGAGTGGGGGTTTCAAGACTTATACCTCCATGTTTTGGAAAATAACCATCACGCACGACAACTATATTTTAAGTTGGGATATAAGGTACATAAATTAGAATCTAATAATTGGAATACATTTTTCCTCAGACGCTCCCGGCAAATTTTATTGCATAAACAGCTAAATAATCCAAGTCAATAGAAATTTATCCCAATATGTCTATTTTGATTAAGCATAATATTATGTTGTGTAAATGAGATGGCACAACTAAACAGCAAATTTTTCAATCCATATAATAAAGTCCATGATCAAACAACCGTAAAATTACGCTTAATCAAATTTCCATACCTCATACTAATTTGGTATTGAAAAATTCATCTTTATCGAAACTTTAAAAAAGTTTAGTTAATTTTTGACGACAAATGCAACTAAATCCCCTAGAATGTGATTAATTATTGACTAATCAAATTCTGTTTTTGATATTTTAGTTAAATAAAACAGTAAGCTTTTGTTATCAAGAAATTTTAAAAAAAAATCCCCAGTCCGATGGCAGTTCAACTAAGTCCCTGCTTGAATCACATCAGACTACCCACTTATCTGCAAGTTCGAGAAAACATGGATAGCGAAAGCTACCGACGCTATCAAGCTGCTATGGTATCAACCTTTTACCCTGAAACTATTCTCCTGGACCATTCTGTGATGACAGATGGAACTGAGCAGTCATACGCCTCGAATATCCTGACACTTCTGCACAGTGGAAAAACTTTAGTTGTCAATAGTCGTAAGCGCAATGGTTTAATACTCTTTAAGCGCTATCATGCAGAATTTGCCGGGCCTGGCGCTGCCGTTGGCGGGAGTTATGATACTGATTGTGAGATGGTACTACCCATCGGGAATTTGTCTTTATTAACTCCCGAATCTCATGAGGAGCGTCAAAAGGCGTATCTAATTAGGCGACAGTGGATTCGGTTAATCAAGCAAATTACAGAAAACCCTCTTCCCCAACAGCGAGTCCAGAAAATTTTAGATCAATTTGAACAATATTTTCCCCTCCCAGTGGTGGCTCAAATGCCTGATATTGTCTTTGCCCTGTTAGTGGGAGTGTTGCCACAAACGGTTGCTGTAGTCCGCCGTTTGGGCAATTAGTTACAATTTCAGATTTGCCAATGCAGCTTTTATTCTACTAATGGTGCGGGCATTTTCGTCGGATGTGCCAATAGTAATTCGCAATCCTCCGCTAATTTCGCGGACAAGAGTGCCATTCACCTTGAGTGTTTGGTGAAGAGTTTTTAAGGTAGCATTTTCTGTGTCAGAGTTATTGGCTTGGAGACGCAGGAAAATAAAGTTAGCCGCACTTTTGCTGATTTTTAAGGCTGGATGTGGGGATAAAAGTTCTATGAGTTTATCTCGCTCATCTAACGTTGGGGGAATTGCTGCGAGTAGAAGGTGGCTATTTTGCATCGCAGCTAAGGCCGCAGCAATGGAAAAGCTAGGAAGATTATAAGGTAAGCGGACTTTTTCTAAAATTGCGATCGCCTGTGGATGAGCGACACAATAACCCACTCGGAGTGCTGCTAACCGGAAGGCTTTAGAAAAAGTTCTTAGCACTATCCAGTTAGAACGCTGTGCTAATTCACTAACTAAGGTAGTCTGGCTAAATTCAAAGTAAGCTTCATCAATTACCACCAAAATTTGCTCACCCAAACTTCTTAACCATGACAATTCAGCCGCAGTTAAACCATTTCCAGTCGGAGAATTAGGATGCACTACAAAAACTACCCGAATCGGCGGATTTTGAGTTTCTTCAATGGCAGATTGGGCAGATTTTAAGTCAATTTCAAAATTATCGGGATTTCTGTCCACCGTCACCACAGGAATACCCAACGTTTTGGCTAAAATTCCATACATGGAAAAAGTCGGATTGGCGACTAAAACTGAGCCTTCTCCTCTCAGACAGGTGGCGATCAATAATGAACGAATTAGTTCATCTGAACCATTACCTACAGAAATATTAGCAGCAGTAAATACAGATGAAGTCAGGGAAGCTGAATCATTGACATATTTAGCGATCGCTTCCTTGAGTGTCTCATGTCCACCGTCAGGATAACGATTTGTTTCAATTACTTGCTGATATGTCCAAGCCAGTTTTTCTTTTAATTCTGGTGGCAAATCATGAGGACTTTCGTTAGTATCCAGCCGATCCAACTGCACAGGAATCGCTGCGGCTGTATCACTGCTGGGGTGGGGTTTATAAGCGGTAAATTGGGCTAAATCTGACCTGATAAAAGGAAGCATAGTTTTGGTCATTAGTCATTAGTTATTAGTCAGCGACAATTGACACGCGACTAAGGTGTTAGTTATTTTAGCTTGTTTGCTGGAACTGACAGAATCGGTGAATTGCTTGCCAAATTTCTGCCATGACGTTGCCTAAGCCGTGATCGCTGTCAAGTTCTATTAATTCTACCCAAGGACGTAACCGCGCAAATTCCCGACTGGCTGTAATCGGAATTACTTGGTCTTGTTTGCCATGCAATATCAGTGTGGGTATGGGGCGTTGTAGTATTTCTTCTGAGTATTGCTCTGTATCTGTAACAAAATTATAACTGAGGGGAAGTGATCGCCCTTGCCCATAGTGGTGAATCATTAAATATTTTTCTTGTTGCCAACGCTGGATTTCTTTGTCTCCTAGCTTAGTTAACCAATGGGATAAAAACCCAAAAGCTGGTGCGAGTAAAACCAGGCGTTGCACTTGTGGATATTGTTGGGCGAGATAGGCAGATGTTAAACCGCCTAAGCTAGAACCAATCAGGGTTACAGGCGTGGAATCATCAGGAAATTCGGCGGCAACTTGAGTGATCTGCCGAGTTATAGTCAATTGGGAAAAATCGCCAGCATTCAAATCGGGAATTTTCAGCTTTGTCTGTATTTGGGCAAAGCGCTCGCTCATGTCTTGTGCTTTGGCAGATTTTGGGCTGGAGGCAAAACCGTGCAGATAAATGTAGTGGTTCACAATTGCAAAGGTTTACAACTAGATTGGGAATCCAAATAATGGTTATTAACAACACATCAATAATTCTTAGTTCTTCATTTTATCTTGATAAAGATATCAGTGATTATACTGCTACTGATTCAACTGCCATCATAGGGATATTTTTGAACACAGAGATCATGTCTGGAACATTCCCTCTGGAGTGGCTGTACGGATATGTTTTTGAACCTCTGATAAATAAATGTAATTCTAAGTAAGTAAGACAGAACAATCCTTTGGAGAGAGGAATTAATCAGCCATGATCAGAGTTTTGATAGATGAATTTATACTTATGAGTCGCTTAAAATAATTGCAACAATTAAATCATAGGACTGCAATTATGCCAGAAGAGCAAAAACAAAAATCTAATTCTAAAGAAACTACTCCCACCGCTTCTGGTGGCTATCAAACTCCCCTGGAAGCTGACATCCGCAAGACTGGTAATCCTGTTGAAAGTGAGGCTAAAGGCAGCGCTAAACCTGAAGCACCAGGAGAAGATACTGTTGCAGGTAGTCCCAATCAGGGAACTGAATCGCGTTAAATTCTTGGAATTGGGCGATTTTTAGTTGAAAGGCGATCGCCTGATTCCTTACCCTTCAAGTGCGATCGCCTTTGTCAGCACCTTAAATTACAGCTGCTTCGCGTTGGCAATCAAAAATCACCATGAACGAAGCATCAGGCGTTATTTGCATTAAATGTTGCATATAACCATCTGCATCAGAACGAGTCCGGAAACGAGCCACAATCTCCCGTTGTGCATCAGGAAGTAAACGAGCGATCGCCCAAGAATTCAGACGTGCTTTGTAGGCGACTGCCTGAGTTGCTGAATTGGCAGCTTTGTGGTCAGTATTTTGTGGCATGATTTATCGGAATTACGTGATTTTTTGTTAAGAGATTTACTGAGTTTGGTGGCAGGGGTGAGCTAAGACATTTTTTTATGTGCTGCCACCTTGTTATTTCATTATTCCGAAATTGTCAAGACTGTTCGCTACATTTTAGACCGACTAAGTTAAAATTTATTCCTAGCCATAAACTTCAAAGCTTTAGTTTGCAAATCTGCAAAGAATAAAATTGAATTTATGACAAGATTTCCCTTTGTGCTACTTTTATTACTGCGTATAAGTAGCTCCAGTCAACATAGTTACAGTTAAATCATGTCTCAAAAAATACTAATCATTTAGAAATTTCTGAGAGCGATCGCGCCAGTATTAACTTCTCATTTCGCCTGCCAAACAAACTGCTGACTTGCATCCACTCAAATTAGCAACCTCATAGACTAATTCATCTAAGTTTATTGGCTTACATAAGTGCGATTGAAACCCGGAAGCAAATGCATATATGCGGTCTTCTTCCCTAGTATATCCTGTTAACGCAATAGCGGGAATCTGTTTTCCTTGCTCTGCCATCAAACCTCTAATTTTTGCCAGCAAAGAGTAGCCATCTTCATCCGGTAGAGATATATCACTAATTAAAATGTCAGGTTTAAATTGAGATATTAATTTTATAGCCTCACTTGCCGAAGCTACAGTTATTACCTTAGCTCCTTCCAATTCAAATAGTATTTTTAAAATTTGTCTTGTGTCAACGTCATCATCAATAACCAGCAAGCGTAGACCTTCAACTGAAATGGATTGAGTATACATTAAATCTTACCCTCGTGTAGTAATAACACCCTGAGTAGCAACATCATTCAATTGCACAACAATTTATAGGTTACACAAATTTAAGTTTAACTGTCTGTCCGGTGTCGCACATAAAAACCGCAAAATATTTATTAGTCTCAGCGATCAGAATCCTTTGCCCAATAGTCGATCAAACTCATCTTTCATGACCTGATAACACTCACAAGAAGTAGCTTCTAAAGCTTTACGATCCTGGATGCTAATATTACCACGGCTATAGTGAATAATTCCGTCCTGGCTCAGAGCTTTAGCTGCCACTGTCACACCAGAACGGCGTACCCCTAGCATCTGGGCAATAAATTCTTGCGTCAGTGGAAAATCATCTGATTCCATGCGGTCAGAGACAGTTAGTAGCCAACGAGCGAGGCGCTGCTCCAGGCTATGGAGACGATTGCAAGCAGCTCCTTGAGAAACTTGGGTGTATAAAGTTTGGAAGTAACGCAGTAGAAGATTTTGCAATACTCCTCCCCGGTCAAATTCACTTTTTAATATATCTGCTTTCATTCGCAAACCACCGTCGGGGACTTGCACAATTGCTTTAGTCGTTGATTGGTTGCCTCCCAAAATTATCGGGATGCCCACCATACCTTCGTTGCTGACTATACCGACCTCCACTGAAGATCCATTTTCCATAGTAGTGATTAAAGAAACTACTGCCTTATGGGGAAAATAAACATCTGTAATCGGTTCTTCTGGCTCTATTAAAACTTTTTCAAAAGTTAGTTCAAGAGGCTCTAAGTGAGGAATAATTCGCTCATATTCATCATCAGGTAAAGCAGCAAGGAGATGATTTTTTTTCGTCTCCAGGGAATGATTATCTATTGACATTAGAAATATCCTGTATATAGGAACTTTAGAAAAAGCAACTCAATTCATAAGGAGAGCAATTAAGGAATATATTCCTAACGTCAAACAGATGTATTTTCTAAAGTAGATTTTATTGCAGCAATATCTTATCTGAAAATATAGCAAAGTCCAGAGTAGGGAGTGCTGAGTAGAAACCAAGTAGGGGCGGGTTGACAGATATGCTCGATTACTAATAATAATTTTAATCAAACCGCCCCTACATCACAGCTTTACAGATATGCTCAATTACTAATAGTAATTTTAATCAAACCGCCCCTACATCACAGCTTTCAGGAATCAACAACGTCCTAACCTCCTTGGCGGTTGCTATATCTCTATTATAGTTACCCAATTGTCAAATTCACGGGTTTAAAAATCATCCTGGATTTTAGCTACTTACTGTGCTTACGGCGTTTTAATTCCGCCTCAATGGCTTCCACAACAGTTTCAATGACTTTGACTCTGGCATAGTATTTGTCATTAGCAGCAACAATTGTCCAAGGAGCCGTGGGGGTAGTGGTGCGCTGAATGGCCTGATTTACGGCGACATCGTAATGACTCCACTTTTCGCGATTACGCCAGTCGTCATCGGTGAGTTTATACTGCTTAAAGGGATCATTTTGGCGATCTGTAAAGCGCTGTAGTTGTTCCTCTGGGCTAATGTGTAGCCAAAACTTCACTAAAACATAGCCTGCACTGGTTAACTGAGCCTCAAATTCATTAATTTCTCGGTAAGCTCTGCGCCACTCGATTTCCGAAGCAAAGCCTTCCACACGCTCCACTAACACCCGTCCATACCAGGAACGGTCAAAAATGCCAATTATCCCAGCCGTGGGTAATCTTCGCCAAAATCGCCAGAGATAATGATGAATTTTTTCTTCATCTGTGGGAGCAGCAAAGGGGTGAACAAAGTAACTCCGAGGATCGAGAATATCGGTCAGCCGCTTAATAGCCCCACCTTTACCTGCTGCATCCCAGCCCTCAAACATCACCAGGACAGGAATTTGATGCTTATGGATGCTTAATTGTAACTTGCGTAGTTTTATCTGTTCGTTGGCTAATTGCTCTTCGTATTCGTTTTCTGAAAGACTCAAGTTCAAATCAGTTTGCGCCAGTAAGTCTGACTCCGTGGTTTCTAATTCCGTCTGTGGAGGTAACTCGGTCGCCGGAAGCTGAATTTTCAGCCGATCTAAAGCAGCAGTCAAAGTGGTAGCCAGGTGGGTTAGTACCTTCACCTGCGCCCAACGTTCCGAGTCAGCCTCAACTAAAGTCCAAGGTGCAACGCCGGTACTAGTTTGCACCAGCATCTCTTCAGCATAAGTGGCGTAACGGTCATAGTGTTTTGCTTGCTTCCAGTCTGCTTTTCGCACCCGCCAAGCAGTTAATTCATCTTTGGCGTAGTCTTTTAAGCGACTTTTTAATTCTTTACGACTCAGATGTAACCAAAATTTAGCGATCGCAGCTCCATCATCCACCATTTGGCGCTCAAAGGAATTAATTTGCCCCATTAATTTCAGGACTGTGGGAACTTGGTCGGTTCCGACTCGCTCAAATAAGCGTTCTTCTAAAACATGAGTATACCAACTGTGATAGAAAAAACTGATATGACCTTGGGCGGGGATTTTTTCCCAAAATCGCCAGAGGAAGGGGTATTTGCGTTCTTCTTCGGTCGGTGGCCAAATCGGATATACCTTAAATCCGCGCGGGTCCATGTAAGAAACCATTTGCTTCACCAGTGCGCCCTTACCAGAAGCAGCCCATCCTTCCAAGACCACAATTACAGGTAATTTTTTATCCCTACAGGCATTTTGCAGTTCCCGCAGTTGATGCATCAGCCTATCAATTTCTGACTTATAGGTGGCTTTATCTAAAGAAAGTGTTAAATCCAGTGTATCCAGCATAGAAACTTTTTTATCTCCGTATTGCTGAATTATGGCATCATACTCATATTTATGGTTTTAAGAACACAAACAACAAATAAAGATCCCCGACTTCTTCAAGAAGTCGGGGATCTGAGCCTCTCAATGTTTTCACTTGTAGAGTATTTGCAGGTAGAATCTGGAAACAAAAATTTCTAGGATAAAAAACCAAATATTGCCCTAAAAACCGAAAAAAATACATATTAAAGATGTATCAGAATATCGATCACCTGTAAAAACTCCGTCGGCGCTCCTTCAAATACGAATTACAAATTACGAATTATTAATTATGCACCAGAATTTCTCCGGTAAAAATCTCCGTGGGCGCTCCTTTAAAGGTCAAAACCTTGAGGGGTCAGACTTTAGCTATGCAGATATCAGAGGGGCAAACTTTACTGGAGCTAATCTTCAGAATGCCAACTTTAGCCATGCTCAATGCGGACTACAAAAACGTTGGGCGATTTTTCTAGTCAGTGTTTCGTGGTTTTTCTCTGCAATTTACGGATCTTTCTCCGCCTTCACTGGATACTTAATATCTTTGATATTTGACAGTTCAACCATAGAAAGTCAGGTTACAGGTTGGACTGCCTTAATAGTAGTCATTATGGTTTTCATAGTTATGGTTGTGCAAAGAGTAAACTCCGCTATCGCCTTAGCCATCGCCATCGTGGGAGCCATCGCCATTGCTTTTACCATCGCCGGAACCCGAAATATCGCCATCGCCTTAGCCATCGCCATAGTGGGAGACATCGCCTTCGGGGGAGCCTTTGCCTTCGCCATCGTCTTCACCGGAACCGGAGCCATTGTCATCGCCATCGCGGGAGCCATAGCCATAGCCGGAACTTTATTTAGCGCTTACATTGCTTGGCGAGCTATGAAAGACGATGAAAAGTACTCTTTGATTCAAGAAAGTGCTGTTGCGTTTGCTGCTTTTGGTGGTACAAGCTTTCGTTGTGCTGATTTAACAGATGCTAATTTCACACAAGCGACACTTAAAAATACAGATTTGAGAAAAGCGACTCTGATTCGTACCTGTTTCCATAAAACCAGAAAACTCAATTGGTCGTCATTCGTGAGAGTTTAAGGTCATATTGTCAAGTATGAAAGTAGAATCCCCACTCAGCACTCAGCACTCAGCACTTAGCACTGTATTATAACTTCTGCCCCGCAAAGATTGACCGCACTTCGCCATTGCGACGTACTATCGCTTCACCGTTGGCAACATCGACTAAAGTCCAACCACTAGCACCGATGCTTTCTCCAATATGTACCCGGCGGGTTACGCCTTCAAATTCAAATAAGGCCGCAGATTTCTCACCTAACTGTAGTAATCCCGCTAAAGTATGGGTAGCGGTTATTACAGAAGCAGGTTGTAAATATGCTTGCTGTTGAGTATCTGCTACCGGTGATGGTGGCCGCACTGGTACAGCAGGTGTTCCAGGCTGAGGCGCAGATGGCGATCGCACTTTAATGGGTGCGCTCTGCACAGGGACAGGTTTGAGTTCTGGGCGCACAGCAGCAGCTACCATATTGGCATTTGCAGTCTTGGCTAGTGGTTGCACAGCTGTATTTGCATTAGATGGAGATGCCGGAGCGCTGGGAGTAGGTGGTGGCGCATAACGCATTGGTGATGGCGCTTGATAAACTGGAATGTAAATGCGCTCGACAACACTGGTAGAACGGTTAGCAATAGGTGGTGTGTTGTTAGCCGCTACTGGTGGTGCTAAATCACCAATTACAGATGAGTTAGAAACTCCCCGATTATTGATTCCAGAATTACTAGATGAAGCTCCTTGCTTCTCAATAATCGTCAGCGCTCCCAGCATATAATTAACTAATTCTGTCTGAGCATCTACCTTGGGAGGTAATTGTGTCTGCTCCTGGGATAGATAAATATCTGGTTCAGTCAATCTGGAAGTGATCAAAGTCAGCAATCCAGACTGCACTAGATATATTGTACCTGCGATCGCTACGCCGATAGTTGTGCCGGCAATTAGTAGTGTTCGCGGATTCAGCCGAGTTTTCTGGTGCTTACTAATTGCCCCAGATTTATTAACTACGACTGTACCAACTTGCTCGTTCCTCACTTGAGAAACTGTTTTTCCTGTCCGGGCGAGAGAGTTGTGTAAAGCAATCTGCGGCACATTAATTGTTTGCAGATGATCATATTCTGAAGTCACTGGTGTACTAGATTGACCTGAATGGTGAAAGTAATTGTGTGCCGAGGTGTCTTCTACAGAACGTGGTGTACGACTGCCATGCCTTAAAGTCTGGGAAGGCAGATTCCCACTCACATCCAAAATATCGTCAATATCGGCAAAGAGTTCATCCATCAAGCCATCAGCATAAAAATCTATCGACCACGGCTCGTTGGTGATTAAGTCTTCTGATGGTTCTGGAATAATGAGATGGGTTCTGGCTGCTTGTAACATAAGGCATTTTGGGTTGTGGTTGCCAGGACGGGCAACGCCGCCCCTATTCCCTGGAAATCAGGATTCTTGCACCAAGTCTTCAAGCTATCGTCAAAATTAGACGAATTGGTTGCTTGGTCGTATTAAATTCAACTTTAATCTGAAGACTGCTGATGATGCCATTACTTAATTCATGTCACCTATCATACTACTTACTTCACCTCTACTATACTCAACCTTCATGAACTTTAAATTAAGCTAATGCCGGAAACTCAGACTGGTTATGGATTTTACGCAATTCTAAATATATTAATAAAGCGTTAATATCCGCCGGATTCACCCCGCCAGTGCGTGCTGCTTGACCGAGAGTCAGGGGTTTCACTTTACTCAGTTTTTCGCGTGCTTCTTTAGAAAGAGTCTCTATTGTGTTGTAGTCCAAGTCCGCAGGTAGTTGGCGGTGGGCTTGACGGGCAATTTGTTCAATTTGATTTTGTTGTCTAGCCAAGTAGCCAGAATACTTGATGTCAATTTCTGCACCTTCTTTTTCCGCTTGCTTGAGGGTGGGGTTGCCCAATCCGTAGCTGTCGAGGTCAACGTAATGAAAACCCGGACGGCGAAGTAATTCCGCTAAGGTAATTGAACCTTTAATTGTTTGTTGGGATACAGAAGCGATCGCCTGACCAATTTCATCATGTTCTTTGATTCTGGTAACAGATAGTCGGGCTTTTTCTGCGGTAATCTGTGCTTGTTTGGTCGTAAACAAATTCCATCGGCGGTCATCAATCAAGCCGATTTCCCTTCCTAGAGGTGTTAGCCGTTGGTCAGCATTATCAGAACGCAGGAGTAATCGATATTCAGACCTGCTAGTAAGCATTCGGTAAGGTTCCCGTAAATCTTTGGTACACAAGTCATCCACCAGCGTGCCAATATAACTGTGTTCACGGGGAAAAACAATCATTTCTTCACCACGCACCAACCGCGCCGCATTAATTCCCGCCACAATTCCTTGAGCTGCGGCTTCTTCATAGCCAGTTGTACCGTTAATTTGTCCCGCACAGAATAAACCAGAAATTTTCTTAGTCATCAACGTGGGATAACACTGAGTAGCTGGTAAATAGTCATATTCCACAGCATAGGCTGGACGCAGCATCGTACAGTTTTCTAAACCAGGGAGACTGCGTAACATCTGCAATTGCAAAGTTTCCGGCAACCCTGTAGAAAATCCTTGGATATATAATTCGGGAATATCTCGTCCTTCTGGTTCAATAAATATTTGGTGGCTTTCTTTATCAGCAAAGCGCACAATCTTATCTTCAATGCTAGGACAATAGCGAGGCCCCTTAGCTTCCACCCAACCACCATAAACCGGTGATAAATGTAAATTCTCCCGAATTAGCCGATGAGTTTCCGCCGTCGTGCGGGTGATATAGCAAGGAATTTGTTCTTTTTCTACCCACACATCCGGGTCAAAACTAAACCAGCGTACTTCTTCATCCCCTGGCTGGATAATCATTTTGCTGTAGTCAACTGACCGCTTATCTACCCGTGCTGGCGTACCAGTTTTTAACCTGCCGGTTTCAAAGCCCAAGCGATTTAAAGTTTGTGTCAAACCCTCAGCCGCAAATTCCCCAGCCCTTCCAGCTGGCATAGATTTTTTGCCGACCCAAATTTTGCCACCCAAAAAAGTACCTGTGGTCAAGATTACCGCTTTACAGCCGAAAGCCACACCAAAGTAAGTCTCAACACCAATCACTTCATCGTTAGCATCCAGCACCAAGTCTGTAGCCATTGCTTCGCGAATGCTCAGATTTTCTTGGTTTTCGACAATAGTTTTCATAACTGCGGCATATTCACGCTTATCACTTTGGGCGCGTAATGCCCACACCGCAGGCCCTCTTGAAGAGTTGAGGATGCGCTTTTGGAGGTAAGTCCGGTCTGCCACTTTGCCAATTTCCCCACCCAGTGCATCCACCTCATGAGTCAACTGAGATTTAGCCGGTCCACCCACTGCGGGGTTACAGGGTTGCCAAGCAATTTTATCTAAATTGAGTGTTAGTAGCAGAGTCCGACAACCGAGGCGGGCAGATGCAAGAGCTGCTTCGCAACCGGAGTGACCTGCACCGACGACAATGACATCAAAAGCGTCTTGAAATTCAACGGAATTGTGCATGGTCATACTTACAGGACGAGCAAGTTTAAAGTTATTAATTATTTTAACCGATTCACTGGTTTAATTTGAGATACATAGCACAAATGACCTCAATACCTGCACACAGATATTACTACAGTTCAGTTTCGCCATAGGATAATAATCACTACAATAACAATAGTCACACACTCAACTTGTGGAGTTCTTTCCGTGGGCTTATTTGATGATTTAAGTAAATTTCTAGAACATCGTTTAGAAGAATTCTTGCGTAATAATCCACATTTGGAGTTAGGTGCGCTATTAGAACAGCTGCGGCAGCAAGAGGAAGATACTTTAAAGTTGATTGCAGAGTTAAAATTACAGGAAAAGCGATCGCAAGACGAAATTCTCTCCACTGCACAAGAAATTCAGCGTTGGCATATCCGAGTTCAAAAGGCCAAAAATGCTGGTAAACAGGATTTAGCCGCCGCCGCCCAGGATCGAGAAGCCGCCCTATTGCGCGAAGGAAACCAGCGTTGGGGACAAATGCAGGGGTTAAAAGAACGTATAGCCCAATCTCAAGAACTACTGGGAAAAATTCAAGTGCGGCGACAGGAAGTACAAGCCAAAGCCACAGAAGCCCAAACAGCCCGCGCTCAAACTCAAACTCAGCAACGCATAGAAACAGATGGTTGGTGGAATCCCACAAGCAGTTACACCAGTGGCTTGGATGATTTAGAAGAAAAGTTTCGCCGTTGGGAAACTCAAGATGAGTTGGAACAAATGAAACGTAACTTGGGAAAATGATTTTGTTTTAGTTATCAGTGAACCGATTAATGTTCACTGATAATTTTTTAATCTCTGGTATTAAATTATATTGAAATTATTTGTAATATTAATTTTTGGCGTTGCGGATGATGAACATTATGAATATGAAATATGGAAATTTTCTTTACTTTTTTAAATCAGCTTTTCTTTACTGATAAATTTAATATATAGCAACCCGATTTGATGATTGAATAAATCTAAGTAAAGTATATGTAGGGTGTGTTATGGCTTTAGCCTAACGCACCGTCTTCTGGGTCTTGGTGCTGTACACTCCTCGATAACACACCCTACGTGTGTTTTATAAATCAAAGATGAGTCCTATATAGCAACCGCCAAGGAGGTTAGGACATTGTTTATTGCCGAAAGCCTTGATGTAGGGGCGGGTTTACAGATATGCTCAATTACTAATAATAATTTTAATAAACCCGCCCTTACTTGGTTTCTCGTCAGCACTTTGCTATCAGCAGACTTTAATATCATTTGACTGTTTGTAAGTTTGCTATTTTTTGTGATTGCCGCAGTATTTTCTAGCCGTTACTAATAAGCACTGAGGCATGGAATCTAGTATATTTTTAGATGTTTTAGCTAGTCTGCAAAAATTGTTTGTAGGTTACATCCCAGCCGCAGCTTTAGGTAGTTTTTTAGGATATTTGATCGGGATAAATACCCCCATATATCAAATATTAAAGCGGTTATTTCAGATACCACATAGTATCCCTCCAATAGCCTTGCTACCTATTGCCCTCGTAGTCTTTGGAGATAACAGTGAACCAGCAACTGTGGTCATTGTTTTTTTTGGCACTCTCTGGTCGATGATTATTCATAGTGCCATCGGTATGCAACATTTTCGCAGACAAAGAAACAATTTTCGAGCCGCTATATTTCATCTATTTCATGCTTTGAAGGTTGGGATTTGGATAGCATGGTTTACAGTGATTGCTACCGAAATGTTGATTGGACCCAAAGGATTAGGATTTGTGATTTGGACTGCTTATAAAGCTGGCAACGCTAATTACATGATTGAAGTGGTACTTTACATTGGGATTATTGGTTTGTTGCTGGATCAGTTTTTAGATTTTACCGGAAATCTCCTATCGCAGATGGTTTCAGAAAGCAAAAAACCCTCTTAAATTTTTGGTAGATATTATCTGGTATTGCGGATAGCACCCCGCCAGTTAATTGTTTGTTTTGCAGAACGTTCTCCCAAGGTGCGAGTCACCACTACTTCAATATCAACGTTTACCCCAGGGCGTAGGGCATCTTTAGGAATTTTTAGCTGGCCTAAAGCTAAGATAAAACGGTTATGGTCACGGGTGATAAGTTGATTGGGAATATCTCCTTCGTATACGGTTTTGTAATTGGATGACTGACTAAATCTATCTTGCGCCCGGAATCTCACCTGGAATTGAGTTTTAATTACTGCTGATTTTGCTGCTAAATCGACAATGTTTAATTTGAGGTTTTTCCCAGATTCGGCAAACTCTGCTACTGCTAATCGCGTCGCATCTTTTTGGGAAATGGCATGATTAACAGTAAATGTAGTTAAATTAGCTTCAGTTTTAGAACTACCTTCAACCCATAAATCATCCGCAAAGGTAACTTCTACTTGTTCGCTGTCAGTTAAAATGGCATTGACAGATTGATTGTTAAAGTTAGCGATTGGTTCTTGTGTTTGCCAAATTAATTGAAAACTTTTTTCTAGGCGCTGTGCAAATTCCCGGTACTCATCCGCAATCACAGAACCAGGCGCAAGTAGAGAATTTGCTCCCTGGCGGAGGTTCCACTTATTTTTAGAAAGGTTGAATTTTTGACCTATCAGTTGAGAGATTGGTAATTTTAAAGTGGGATTATCGGCGGCTAAGGATTCTTTGCTGTTAATAATACTCAACCTTCCTAAGCGCCCTCTACTACCATTTCTGCCATTGTTACCATTACTCCCAGTCCTGCCGTCATAACACCTGTAACGCCGCTTCGTACATTTATAATCAGGTTTACCACGGGTTCCGGTGCAAGTTTCTATCTCCCAACTTCGTCTACGACATCTACAACCATACGCACCGCTACCACCCCTACCACCTCGTCCACCCTCTCCTGGGTTGGTATCGGCAAAAATTTTCTGCAAGTCTGCTAGTTCAGTGTAATGGACTGTGAGCGAGCCACCATTGCCGCCATCGCCTCCTCTACCACCATTTCCGCCTGTACCGCCACTGGGTGCGTGAATATCATGGTGGAAGTCTTCACGTTGATGATAGCAGTCAGGTCTATAACCACGTCTGCCATTTTCACCATCTTCGCCATTTTCACCTGACAGGTCAAGTTTTACTGATGAACCATCAACAAATATAGTCTGATTCTGACCGTCTCGACCATTTCTACCAGAGCGTCCTTCTGCACCTCTACTTCCGTATCTGCTATGGTTTCTACTGACTGTATCGTATTTGTCATGGGCAACTGCTGGACATAAGACTGAGCCAGAAGCGGGTAAAAAACTAGTAAATAGGCTGAATATTACTAAAAGTGGCAGCTTACGCCTAAAACTTTTGTGCATCAGGGTAAACCTAAATTGTGTCAATCAGTTTTGACGCTAAAGTTCTTAATTTTGCTCCCAATTTATACAGGGGAATGAGGATTAATAAAATATAGAACCTCACCCCCAGCCCCTCTCCTTCTCCCAAAGGGAGACGCTACGCGAAAGCAAGGAAAGGGGAGACTTTGGCACAACTCAAAGGCGGGATGAGATAAAAAAAGTGGCTCTGTTATATACAGAACCACTCACGCTTGCAAAAAATTATTTGTCTATCCTAGTACAGCACGGCGTAAATCAGGCACTATTCCAAGTCAATAAAAAGTCTATAGAATAAAATTTTTGATTTCCGCCTTGCGGTGCTAGCGAACTCCGCCATGAGTTGCAACAGTATCAATTGGTTTCATTAAGTACAACCGCAGGAACTGCCAAGCATGAGAGAGATAAATTGGCGCTTTTTGGAAGAATTGGAAGAATTTGGGGGTTTTAGAGTTGCCGATCGCAGCCAATTTTTCGTTATTCTGAATACAGGTATCTAAACGTTGATAAAATTCTGGATTTTCTACATCCAGCATCAAAGGAAAGACTCTACCAGCATTTTCATTGGTCTTTTTAATTACGTGAATGTCGTATTCTCGCGCATCTAGTCCAATGGCAGCATAAAAATCTTTACGCTGGATGTCATTAAGATACATAGTTGCAAACACTGACAAGAGGAAGAAGCGACTCCACAGCTTGGCTTTCCAATCATTCAACATTTGTGGCTGGGATCTCATAATCGCGTCAAAGAAATCTCCATGACGGTTTTCATCCTGACACCAGTTTTCAAAGAATCGGAAAATTGGGTAAATTCTATCTTGAGGATTTGCTTCTAAATGACGATAAATGGTGATGTAGCGCCAATAACCAATTTTTTCTGAAAGATAAGTCGCGTAGAATATGAATTTTGGCTTAAAGAAGGTATAGGAGCGACTCTTGGTCAAAAAGCCTAAATCTAGCGACAGATTGAAGTCTGACATCGCTTTGTTCAAAAAGCCTGCATGACGAGCTTCATCTCGTGACATGAGGTTGAAGCACTCAGCTAATACTGGGCTGTTTCCCTTCAAACGGCGGCCAAGTTCTTTATATAGCAAAAATCCTGAAAATTCGGCTGTGCAAGAACGTTCGAGGAATTCTACAAATAATTGGCGAGTTTCTCCGTCAATGTGATCCCAGGATTGCTCAAACTCGGCATCTCTGACGAAGTGATGGCGGTTGTAGTCAACACGGAACTCTTCGAGAATGGCTTGTAACTCGTCTTCGTTGACGGATATATCCATCCGTGCCATTTCGTCAAAGTCAGTGGTGTAAAACCGGGGTGTTAACAGGGTTTCTTTCGCCGGGGCTTTCACCCCTGGCCGCATTTCTTCAAAGCCTGGTTTTTTGAGGGAATCTACCATGTCTTAATTGCTCTTTTGTCTTTATGATCTTGATTACACCAACAGAGCTAATACCAGTTCGTTGTCTAAAACCTCAGACTCGATCAGGGTTTCCCCATGATTATATCTATGGCATCCTGTTTACCAACGGGTATCAGGGTTATGCTCTGACAAGGCGCAGGAGACGAGAATAATTTATTTGTATAAAACTCAGTCTACCAATATGCAGCCTAGAATTTAGTATAGAAAAAGTTAAGAGTTGCAACAATATCTCAACGCCCAAGGAACCAAAAATCCAGAATCCCTAGTCAGATCAAGAATCATGTCTATCCCAGTGAATAAGTTTGTTAGAGTCTGGTTAGCGGTCAATATTCACAAAATACTCCTATTTATGTAATTGATTGTGGTTTTTATTACAATAGAAGCAAGTGATTTTTCATAATTAAATTGCTCTGGCTGACCACGCTGATTTACCAGAAAATAGCATCAATAATCCATCTTCAACAACAAGAGAAAATCCAAAGGGTTGATAATAAGATGAATCCTGACAACAAGCAGCACAAAGACCGTCTTCTTGTTTCTTATATTTTGAGTGGAGCGTTTTTTTTCGTCGGATTAGGAGGGCTACATCGTTTATACAATGGCAAAATAGGCACTGGACTTTTGTGGTTGTTTACTTTTGGTATGTTTGGGATAGGACAGTGTGTGGATTTGTTACTAATCCCGAATATGGTTGATGAATACGAAGGAAACCTCAGAATTAAAGCTGGTTTATCTCCCTTGGGTGTGCCTGTAAATCAACCTGCGATCGCTTCCCAAGTCTACCGCCCAACTGGTAACGAACTGATGATGGAATTGCTGCAAGCGGCAGAACGAAAGGGTGGTATTTTGACTGTAACTCAAGGTGTGAGTGCCACAGGCGCAAGCTTTGCGGAAGTGGAAGCTATACTCAAAGAAATGTTGAAATCAGGTTATGTAAGAATAGACAACGACCCCATTACTGGAGCCGTTATTTACTGCTTTGATGAACTTAACTAATTTCTACCTAGCCACTTTTGACCATTCAAACGCTGCACTAAACCAAATACTAAAAGGTCTAGTGTAATTCGGCGCTCATCAATTAAGAATGACTCAAGTGTGCTAGGCTTTTTACCTTCGTTACAAGAAAAGCCCTTTTGACCAGTAATACTTTCATCTGGGAAGTACAAGTTAAACTGGCGTTGACCACTTTGCCAACTACCGATGACTTGCCAGCATTCTTCAGCTGACTGAAAACCAGCGATGGGAAGTTTCTGTTTCGCAAAAGCCAGCTGCAAATCTTCCACACCTTGATCCGCGATCGCCTTTTGTAAAGTTGGCAAGTAGTGTTGCTCCATAAACTCTACAAACGGCTTATCTTCTACCGCAGGGGGTTTTTCCTTTTTTGCGGCTTTGGCTGCGGCTGGGGGCTTTTCTGCCTTGGGTGGTGCAGTTTTTGTCGTAGCGGCGTTGGGGTTAACTTCTGGGTTGGCTGCTTTGGGGTCTGGCGCGTTGGCAGTAGGGATATCTGTTGCTACTGGTTCGTCAGTACTGGGAACATTTACTTCAGCGACAGTGGGAGCCTGTTTGTCAACAGTGCTGGGAGCCACTTCTCCCGCTTGATTGTGATTTTTTTCTTCTGCCATTGCTCAGGTCAATCCTTTGTCTAGCTTTGGGAGCGATTTTACCTTCATTTTGACATAGGAGCGCTTGGCGATCGCTGTAAACTAGAAAGTGTAACTAAAACTTCCATCCCATGAAGCCTTTGCAAGTCTACACCATTGTGATTCGTCCCGATGACAATGGTACATTTGTGGCTTATGTCCCATCAGTCACCCTTGGGCAGAAACACCAGATACAGCACGTACCGAACTTGTTTATGTGTCTGAAATGATTCAGGAAGAATACAAACATACATAAAGTCATTAGTCCTGAGTCATTGGTGTCAACTTAATGGTACAGCCTCCCAAATTTGCTCTCTGATTTGTTGT